>NZ_CP197470.1:1222683-1528354 GCF_052180235.1 Microbacterium sp. F51-2R
GGCGGCCTTCTCGGCCCGCTTCGCGACCTTCTTCGGCCGTCTGCGGATCGCCTTCTTCGACACGTGGGCCGCACTCTTGGCCTCGTCGGCCGCGGCTCGCAGCTTCTTGCCCTGCTTGCCGTCGAGGGTCTTGGCGACCTGCTTCGCGAACTTCGCCGCCGCCGTGGCGTCTTCCAGCGCGGCGATGGCCCGGCGCTCGGGCTTCGTGGTCTTGGACATACGCCGAACACTAGTCCTCGCGGGTTAACGGACGGGAGAATCGCCCCGATGCGGCACAGAAATCGGCGGCGGATTCACGCGGTCCGTTCACCTCCCGTTCATCCGCGTTCTGCAGTCTCGTAAGAGTCGCTGTTTAGCGTTCAGGGCGAACCCTGCACCGGGTTCTCAACCCTGACACCCGAAGGATCCACACAGTGAAGATCTCTCGCATCGCCCAGCTGGGCGCTGTCGCCGCGATCGCGGCCCTCACGCTCGCCGGATGCGCCTCGAACGAAAGCACCAGCGGCGGCGAGACGCCCGCCGAGAGCTCGGGCCCGGCGCTGTCCGGCACCCTGAACGGCTCGGGCGCCACGTCGCAGCAGGTCGCGATCCAGGCTTGGACCGCCGCGTTCCAGACGTCGAACCCCGACGTCACCGTCAACTACGACCCGCAGGGCTCGGGCACCGGCCGCGAGTCGTTCCAGTCCGGCGCCGTGCAGTTCGCCGGTTCCGACCGCGCGTTCAAGATCGAGGAAATCGAGGCGGGCCCGTTCGACGTGTGCGCCGAGGGCTCCGACATCGTCGAGATCCCGGCCTACGTGTCGCCGATCGCGATCGCGTTCAACCTCGAGGGCGTCGACGCGCTGAACCTCGACCCCGCCACGATCGCCGGCATCTTCGCGGGCACGATCACCAACTGGAACGACCCGGCGATCGCCGCCACGAACTCGGGCGTCACGCTCCCCGACCTCGCCATCACGCCCGTCCACCGCTCCGACAAGTCGGGCACGACGGCCAACTTCACCGACTACCTCGCGCAGTCGGCCGCCGACGTCTGGTCGTACGGCTCGGTCGAGGAGTGGCCCGTGCAGGCTGGCGAGGCCGCCCAGGGCACCTCGGGCGTCGTCAACGCCATCAAGGGCGGCAACGGCACCATCGGCTACGCCGACCACTCGCAGACCGCTGACCTGAGCGTGGCCAGCGTCCAGGTGGGGTCGGAGTGGGTCGAGCCTTCGGCAGAGGGCGCCGCCAAGGCGCTCGACGCCTCGGCGATCGAGGAGGGTCGCGCGGCGACCGACCTCGCGTTCAAGATCGACCGCACCACCGAGGCCACCGGCGCCTACCCCGTCATGCTCGTCAGCTACCTCATCGGCTGCGCCGAGTACAAGGACGCCGCCGCCGCGGAGCTCGTCAAGGGCTTCTTCACGACCGCCGTCAGCGAGGCCGGTCAGCAGGCCGCCGCGAAGAACGCCGGCAGCGCCCCGATCTCGTCGGAGCTCGCCACCAAGGCGCAGGACGTGATCGACCAGATCAAGTAAGACCCCACACTCCGGCCCCGGCGCGCCCCTCGCGGGTGCTCCGGGGCCGGATGCGGACCCCGACCCGAACGGACGAAATGACCGCCGCACCAGCCACGACGAACATCGAGGCGAAGAGGCGTCCCGGCGATATCTGGTTCTCCGGCACGGCCCTCGCGGCCGGCTCGATGATCCTGGTGACGCTCGCGGCCGTCGCACTGTTCCTCATCATCCAGTCGATCCCTGCGATCGGCGCCACCTCCGCCGACGCGACCCTCCTCTCGACGAACTTCTGGGACTACGTCTGGCCCCTCCTCTTCGGCACGATCTGGGCAGCGTTCCTCGCGCTCCTCATGGCCGTGCCGCTCTCGCTCGGCGTCGCCCTCTTCATCACGCACTACGCCCCGCGCCGCATCGCATCCGGCCTCGGCTACATCGTCGACCTGCTGGCCGCCGTGCCGTCGGTCGTCTTCGGCCTGTGGGGCATCCTGGTGCTCGCCCCCGCCGTACAGCCGGTCTACGTGTGGCTCAACGCCAACATGGGCTGGTTCCCGCTCTTCGGCGGCAATGTCTCGGCCACGGGCCGCACGATCTTCACCGCGGCCATCGTCCTGGCGGTCATGGTCGTCCCGATCATCACCGCCATCTGCCGCGAGATCTTCCTCCAGACGCCGGTGCTGCACGAAGAGGCCGCCCTCGCCCTCGGCGCGACGCGCTGGGAGATGATCCGCATGGCCGTGCTGCCCTTCGGGCGCAGCGGCATCGTGTCGGCGTCGATGCTCGGCCTCGGCCGCGCCCTCGGCGAGACGATGGCCGTCGCGATGGTGCTCTCGGCGACGGGCACCGTCACCTTCCAGCTCTTCACGTCGACCAACCCGTCGACGATCGCCGCGAACATCGCGCTGACCTTCCCCGAGGCCTACGGGACGAACATCAACGTCCTCATCGCCACGGGCCTGATCCTGTTCGTCGTGACATTCGCGGTCAACTTCGTCGCGCGTTGGATCGTCAACCGTCGCAAGGAATTCTCGGGGGCCAACTGATGACCATCACCGCTACGCCTCCGCAGCCTCGGACCGTCGTGCCCCGCCGGTCGACGCTCACGACGGGGCGACTCCCCCGCTGGTCGGTGTGGGTCATCCTCGCCGGCGCCCTCTTCGCGATGCTCGCCGTCTTCGGCGTCCTCGCGGCGGGATCGGGCGAAGACCTCAACATCGCCGGATGGCTCATCTCCAGCGCCGTCCTCTACCTCGCGATGATCTTCACGATCTCGGCGATCGTCGAGAGCCGCCGCAAGGCCGTCGACCGTTTCGTCACGGGGGTCGTCGCCTCGGCGTTCCTCATCGCGATGGTGCCGCTCATCTCGGTCGCGGTCACGGTCGTGGTCAACGGCATCAACCGCTTCGACGCCGAGTTCTTCTCCTCGTCGATGCGCAACGTCGTCGGCGAGGGCGGCGGCGTCCTGCACGCCATCGTCGGCACCGTCCTCATCACCGGCATGGCGGCGCTCATCTCGATCCCGATCGGCCTCATGGCCGCCGTGTACCTCGTGGAATACGGCGAGGGCAAGCGTCTGGGGCGCGGCATCACGTTCCTCGTCGACGTCATGACCGGCATCCCCTCGATCGTCGCGGGTCTGTTCGCCTACGCCCTCTTCGCGCTCTTCTTCGGCCCCGGCATCCGCATGGGGTTCATGGGATCCATCGCGCTCTCGGTGCTGATGATCCCCGTCGTCGTGCGCTCGACCGAGGAGATGCTGCGCCTCGTCCCCAACGAGTTGCGCGAGGCGGCGTACGCCCTGGGCGTGCCGAAGTGGCGGACGATCGTCAAGGTCGTCCTCCCCACCTCGATCGCCGGTATCACGACGGGCATCATGCTCTCGATCTCGCGCGTCATCGGCGAGACGGCCCCACTGCTCATCACGGCGGGCTTCACGAACAGCATGAACTACGACCTCTTCAACGGCCGCATGCAGACGCTCCCCGTCTTCACCTACACCGAGTACGCCAACCAGGGCATCCCGCCCGAGGCGTACACCGACCGCGCCTGGGCCGCCGCGCTCACGCTCATCCTCATCGTCATGGTCCTGAACCTCGTCGCGCGCCTCGTCGCGAAGGTGTTCTCCCCCAAGACCGGTCGCTGACCCTCTCACCCGAAAGAACCAGAGCCTTGTCCAAGAGCATCGAAGTCAACGACCTCAACGTCTACTACGGCGACTTCCTCGCCGTCGAGGGCGTTTCCCTCTCCATCGAGCCCCGCAGCGTGACGGCCTTCATCGGCCCCTCCGGCTGCGGCAAGTCGACGTTCCTGCGCACCCTCAATCGCATGCACGAGGTCATTCCGGGCGCCCGCGTCGAGGGCGAGGTGCTCCTGGACGGCGACAACCTCTACGGTCCGGGCGTCGACCCCGTGCTCGTGCGCCGCCAGGTGGGCATGGTGTTCCAGCGCCCCAACCCCTTCCCGACCATGTCGATCAAAGAGAACGTGCTCGCGGGCGTCAAGCTCAACAACAAGCGCATCTCCCGCTCCGACGCCGACGCGCTCGTCGAGAAGTCGCTGCGCGGTGCGAACCTGTGGAACGAGGTCAAGGACCGCCTCGACAAGCCCGGCTCGGGCCTCTCGGGCGGACAGCAGCAGCGTCTGTGCATCGCCCGCGCGATCGCCGTCTCGCCCGACGTGCTCCTCATGGACGAGCCGTGCTCGGCCCTCGATCCCATCTCGACCTACGCGATCGAGGAGCTCATCGACGAGCTGAAGAACGACTACACCGTCGTCATCGTGACCCACAACATGCAGCAGGCCTCGCGGGTGTCCGACAAGACGGCCTTCTTCAACATCGCCGGCACCGGCAAGCCCGGCAAGCTCATCGAGTACAACGACACGACCGCGATCTTCACGACGCCGACCGTGCAGGCGACCGAGGACTACGTCTCGGGCCGCTTCGGGTGAGGCCCGGCAGCACCCCATCACGGCGACGCCGGCTCCCTCGCGGGGCCGGCGTTTCGCCTTTCGCGCGGGGGCTGATCCGGCCTCGCCCCGAACGAGCGGAGGTGCTCGCCGGAAGGGAGGGCGGGATGCCGCGTTTCGGCCCTCCCTTCCCGTCACGACCTCCGCTCGATCGGGCGCAGAGCGACCGGGTCGGGGCGGTTCAGTCCCTGGGGCTCAGCAGATAGTCGTTGAAGGATGCCGTGAGCTCGGCGTCCACCGGGATCGCGGCGCCGTCGATCGACGTCAGGGGAGCGGCGAGCCGGATGCTGGAGAGGAGCCACGCGGCATCCGCCTTCGGCAGCTCCGCCGTGGGGATCTGCTCGTAGGCGACCTCGTGACCGGTGTCGCGGAGATGGTCGAAGAGGCTGATCTGCGTCGTGCCGTGGAGGATCGCGCCCGCCGGCTCGGGCGTGACGAACCGGTCGCCGAAGCGCAGCACCACCGACGCGGTCGGCGCCTCGAGCACGAAGCCGTCGCTCGAGACGAAGATCGCGTCATCCGCTCCCCGCCTCTTCGCCTCGCGGATCGCGGCCATGTTGACGGCGTACGACAGGGTCTTGGCGCCGAGGAGCAGCCACGGGGCGCGCGCGGGCGCGTCGCTGTCGTAGCCGCGATCGAGGGTCACGACACGGATGCCGCGGGTGCGCGCCGCCGAGTTGTCCGGCGCCTGCGCGGTGGTGGCCCATGCCGTCGGCGCGGGGCCGTGCTCCACGCCGCGGCTGAGGATGAGCTTGATCACGCCCTCCCCCTCGGCGGGGCTCTCCGCCGCCGCACGGACGATCGCCTGGCGCCACTGCTCGCGGTTCGGCACAGGCAGGTCGCAGAGGGCCGCCGAGTGCGCGAGGCGGTCGAGGTGCGGGCCGACCTCCTGCGCGTGGCCATCGACGACCCCGATCGACTCGAAGATGCCGTCGCCGCGCTGCGTGCTGAGCTCGCCGACGCTCAGGGCGGGGGTCGTCGGGTCGACGACCGTGAAGGTCTCGGAGAAGTCTTCGCGGGAATCATCGGATGCCGCGGGGTCGATCATGAGAGCGAAGCGCCAAGCCATGATCGAAGCCTACGCGGCGGGAATACCCGTCCCCGACCCTCGGTTAGACTGTCTTAGCCGGGCCGCAGTAACCCCGGGCTCCATCTTCTGCCGCCGCGAGCGGCCTTGCGCCGAGAGGCGTTCTGCGGCCCGGCACTTTCGTACCCGGACGCCGTCGCCGGCGCCCTGTGGAACCGCGTCGGCGGCCGCTCAGGTCAGCGCGTCGCGGCGCCACAGCGCGGCGCACGCCGTGAGGTCGCTCGCGTAGTCCGACAGGCGCAGGGCACGCGTGGTGAAGGCCGAGGCGCGTTCGGGCTCGGTGGCCTCGTAGTCGTCGGCGAGGTGCGTCGCCCCCGACGCTTGCACGCGGCAGAACGCCGCGGCGCGCTCGAGGGCGACGGCGAAGTCGCCCTCGAAGAGCCCGCGCATGATGGTGTCGATGAGCGTCACGAGCTCATCGGGGCCGGCCGGCACGGGGGCGCCCGCCACGACGGCGTCGGCCGAGCGCAGCTCGGTCCTCCCCCGCTCGTAGAGCAGGGCCGCCGTCTGCGCGTCGTCGTGGATCATGAGTTGCAGCAGGTACAGCCGCCACAGGGCGCCCGGCAACGTCTTCGCGGGCGACCGCGACCACAGTTCGGCGATGTCGTCGATACCGTGCTCGGTCGTGAAGGCGACGAGCCGGTCGACCACTTCGCCGCTGCGGTCAGCGCGCACCCGTGAGAGCAGAGCCTGGGCCGTGGAGTGGGCGACGCGCGACACCTCGGCCGGATCCTCGGCCGAGAACAGCCGATCGAACAGCTCCGCGGGGCGGCGCACCGGCTTGTGGTAGTCCCTCGATCCGTCGCTCACCCGCTCAAGGCTACCGGCGGCGACGAGCACCGGCGCCGCCGCGGCGAGGGCGAATGCCTCGTCGCGCGCGGGCACGGCGTCACGCGCGGGCACCATCCAGGGGAGGCACATCGGCGGAGCCTCGACCTCAGGCCTGGTTGATCCGGATGTGGTTGCCGGCGGGGTCGCGGAACGCGGCATCCCGAGCTCCCCACCCCTGGTCGATGGGCTCCTGGAGCACCTCCGCACCGAAGGCGCGCAGCCGCTCGAACGTCGCGTCGAGGTCTTTCGTCGAGAAGACGTAGGGCCCGGGGCCCGAGCCCTTGACGACGAGCCGCGTCAGCGCGTCGCCGTCCTCCGGCGAGCGGCCCGCGCTCGGATCCGAGACGACGAGCGAGAGGCCGGGCTGACCGGGAAAGCCGAAGCTCACCCAGCGGTGGCCGTCGTAGGCGACGTCGTTGACGATCTCGAGTCCGAGTCCGTCACGGTAGAAGGGGATGGCCGCGTCGACGTCGTCGACGGTGATGGGGCTGTAGGCGAGTGAGATGTCGGTCATGGATGCCACGGTAGGCCAGCCCCGCAGGCGGCGCTTCTCCGATCCTGCTCGATCCGCGGCGCCCTCGGACAGCGGTCTGTCAGGCGTACCGCGTGGGCCGCGTGAGGAGCTTCGCGATGCACAGCGGCATCGCCTCGGCGGCCTCATGCGGTCGTGCGCGGTACGCGCTCGGCGTCTCGCCGACCATCTCGGTGAACGCCGAGCTGAACGAGCCCAGCGATGTCGCACCGACGGCGGTACAGGCATCCGTCACCGAAGAGCCCGCGCGCAGCAGCGCCATCGCGCGCTCGATGCGCCGTGTCATGAGGTAGGCGTAGGGCGTCTCGCCGTAGGCGGTCTTGAACTCGCGCGAGAAGTGCGCGGGACTCATGAGCGCTCTCGCGGCCATCGTCGGCACGTCGAGGGGCAGCGCATAGTCGCGGTCCATGAGGTCGCGCGCGCGGCGCAGATGCACGAGCGTCTGCGGGGTCTGCTCAGGACGACCGGATGCCACGGATCGAGGCTACCGGGAGGCGCAGACGCCGCGTCAGGCCGTCGCGATCGTGACGATCGGATCGGTCGTCGGCTGCCCCGTCTTGGAGCCGCCGCGATCTTCGACCGTCACGGCGATGACGTCGCCGGGCTGCATCTGCTCCTCGAGGAGCGCTGTGGCCTGCCCGTCGCGGTCGGGGCTGAAGACGCCGGCGGCCACGGGGGTGTCGCCGCGCACGAACCACAGCTCGTAGGTCTTACCGCTCTCGGGCTTCGAGACGCCGTCGGTCACGAGCACGACCTTGCCGAGCGACTCCGACCAGTGCGCGGTGGCTGTTCCGCCGCCGGCGACCTCGGCGGTGGCGGCCTGCGAGTCCTCGGCGTCTTCGATCTGGTTGAGCGCCGTGATCGACGCGGGCTCGCGAAGCCGGTCGCCGATGACGACCGCGGTCGTTCCCAGGGCAATGAGGAGGACGAAGGATGCCGCGAGTGCGAGCAGCCCGCGGGTCCAGTTGCGCCGGGCCACCGTCTGGACGGCCTCCGTCGACGGCGGCGGCTCGGCGGCGCGCCGCGGCTCGTCGTCCACGGGGAGCGGCTCGGCGGCACGCCTCGGCTCGTCGTCCGGGGGAAACGGCTCGACGAGGCCGTCGGTGCCGGTACCGCCCGAGATCCGCGAGAGCAGCTGACCGCGCAGCGCGAGCGGCGGGGCCACGGCATCGACGGCGTCACCGAGGTGCGCCGCGGTCGCGACATCCGCGTCGACGATGACCGCCCAGTCGGGGTGCTCGGCGAGCGCGGCCTGGAAGGCGCGCTCGTCTTCGGGCGACAGCGCGTGGAGCGCGTGGCCTGCGGCCAGCTCGGCGAATTCCTGCACGTTCACGATGTCACCCCCATCTCGGTACGCAGGCGCGACAGTCCGTCGCGCATCCTTGTCTTTATCGTTCCCAGGGGAGCTCCGACGAGCGCGGCGATCTCGCTCTGAGAGTAGCCGCCGAAGTACGCCAGCGTGATGGCCTCGCGCTGCGCCTCCGGGAGCGTTGCGACGGCCTTCGCGACCCGTCGTCCCTCGATGCGCAGTTCCACCTGTTCGGCGACACCGTCATGAGCGACGTCAAGATCGCGGAAGCCTATGCGGACGTCGCGATCGGCACTGGCCTGCGACGACCGAACTCGGTCGACGGCACGTCGGTGCGCGATCGTGAGAACCCACGCTCTCCCCTGCCCCTTATTCGGAGCGAACTTGCCGGCGGATTGCCACACCTCGAGGAAGACCTCCTGCAGCACTTCCTCGCTCTGCGCCCGGTCTACGAGCACGCGGAGGATGAGGCCGAAGACGCGGGAGGCGAGCATGTCGTAGAGGCGCGCGAATGCTGTCTGGTCGCCGTCGACGATGCGTGCGAGGAGGTCGGCAACGTGATCGATGCGCTCCGGACCGTCTTCCGACACGTCCACATCGTCGATCACCACATCCATCAGCATGCCCTAGCCACCCCCTTCGCCCTAGTCGACTCGGCCGACTGTCTCCCGGGAAAGTGAGCGAGTAGACTCCCGTGCCCGGTGAGACGCGGTTCTCCTCCCCCTCTGCGGGGTTTTCTCCTCACCCTCTGCGAGTAGTTCGAGCCCGCGCTCCGTTCGGATTGGCCCCCGACGTCATCGATCGGATTCCCGTCGATTTCCAATCCGTTCGGACGGATGCCTCGAACAGCCCGTGTACGCCGCTCAACGGCGCACCACCCGGAGCACCGGGGTGTCCATTGGGGCCGCAGCGGTCCCCGACAACGGAGGAACTCATGCTCACCAAGAAGACCCACATCGCAGCTGGACTCTCGCTCGCCTTCGCCGCGGCGCTCGCCCTTTCGGCATGCAGCTCGAGCAGCGGCGGCACGACCGACGACACGATGTCGTCGTCGGCGCCGACCACGGAGTCGTCGCCCTCGATGACGGCGGAGACGATGGACCCGGCCGCGAACCTCGTCGGCCCCGGCTGCCAGGACTACGCGGACGCCGTGCCGGACGGCGGCGGCTCGATCGCGGGCATGGCGCAGGACCCGGTGGCGGTCGCGGCATCCAACAACCCGCTCCTCACGACCCTCGTGTCTGCGGTCAGCGGCAAGCTCAACCCCGACGTGAACCTCGTCGACACCCTGAACGGCAGCGAGTTCACGGTCTTCGCCCCGGTCGACGACGCCTTCGCGAAGATCGACCCGGCCACCATCGAGGCGCTCAAGACCGACTCGGCGACCCTCTCGTCGATCCTCACGTACCACGTCGTGCCCGGCAAGATCGCGCCGGACGAGATCGTCGGCACGCACACCACCGTGCAGGGTGCGGACCTCGAAGTCACCGGCAGCGGTGACAGCCTCATGGTCAACGGCGCGAACGTGATCTGCGGTGGCGTCCAGACCGCCAACGCCGTCGTCTACCTCATCGACTCGGTGCTGATGCCCCCGGCTCAGTAATCGGTCTGACGAACGCTGAGGGGCGGCCCATCCGGGCCGCCCCTTTCGCGTGCGTGGTCGGAGGACGCCCCGCGAGGCGCCAGGATTGTCCTCGTGCCGATCGCGATCATCGGGGGCGTCCTCCTGCTCCTCAGCGCAGGTGCCGTCGCCCTCGGGATCATGCCCATGTCGGATGTGCTCGTCATCGCCGACCGCGTCTGGCCGATCCTGCTCTTCGTCGTCGCCATCACCGTCGTCGCCGAACTCGCCGCCGGCGCGGGCATCTTCGATGTCGCGTCGGCATTCCTCGCGCGTATCGCGAAAGGACGCGTGTGGCTCCTGTGGCTGCTCATCGTCGGCCTCGCCATCCTCTCGACGGCGTTCCTCTCGCTCGACACGACAGCCGTCCTCTTCACTCCCGTCGTCGTGGCCGTCGCGCGCGCCCACCGCCTCGATCCGCTGCCCTTCGCCTTCACGACCGTCTGGCTCGCCAACACCGCCTCGCTGGTCCTGCCGGTGTCGAACCTCACGAACCTGCTCGCGGTGGAGCGGCTCGGCATCGACGTCGGCGCGTTCGTCGCGCTCCTGGGCGCTTCGGCCCTCGTCGCGATCGCGGTGACTGTCGCGCTCCTGTGGATCGCGTTCCATCGCCGGCTGCGCGGACGGTTCTCACTCGCACCGGCACCTGCGATCGGGGACCGGATGCTGTCGTGGGTCGCGGGCGGTGTCGTCGTGGTGCTGCTGCCGCTGCTGGTCTCGGGCATCCCGCCCTGGATTCCGGCGCTCGGCGCGGCGGTGGTGCTCGTCATCGTCTTCCTGTGGCGTTTCCCTCGGGCCCTGCGGCCGTCGCTCCTGCCGTGGCAGCTCATCGTCTTCGCGAGCGGCCTGTTCCTCGCCGTGGGCGTGCTCGAATCGCTCGGCGCGCGCACGGTTCTCGAAGGGCTCAGCAGGACGGGCGACGATCCGGTCGCGCTCTGGCGGCTTTCGGGAGTCGGGATGCTGGGCGCCAACGCCGTCAACAACCTCCCGGCCTATCTCGCGCTCGAGGGGGTCGCGGACTCCCCCGCGCGACTCGGGGCGCTCCTGGTCGGGGTCAATGCCGGGCCGCTCATCACGCCGTGGGCCTCGCTCGCGACGATCCTCTGGCACAGCCGCCTGACCGCGGTGGGCGTGACGGTGTCGTGGAAGCAGTTCGTGCTGCTCGGGCTCATCGCCGCGCCCGTCACGGTCGGGCTCGCCGTGATCCCGCTCACCCTCCGCTGAGGGATTCTGACCACGCGAACCGCCAAGTAGGCTTATACGTCGCGGGCCTCTAGCTCAGTCGGTAGAGCATCGGACTTTTAATCCGCGGGTCGTGGGTTCGAGCCCCACGGGGCCCACGCATGGCGAAGGAGGACGCCCCCGGGCGTCCTCCTTCGCCATTCCTGGGCCTCGTATCGTCGAGATCGCAGCCCGATAAGCACGGCTTCGAGCCCACGGGGCCCACACCCGATTCGTGGGCCCGTGCCACCGATCGACAGACAAGTCAAGCGCCTCCTGCGGTCATGCGCCGCCAGGTAAGTTGCACGTCATGACCCCCCTCAGTGTCCGTCCTGAGCGCCCGCGACGAGTCGCCGACGAATGACGAAAGCGACGTCGGCCGATCTCGGCACCGGCAGCATCCTCGACGGCCGTTACCGCCTCGACGAGACGATCGGCGAGGGCGGCATGGCGCGCGTGTACCGGGCGGAAGACATGGCCCTGCAGCGCACCGTCGCGATCAAGGTCATGCGCGGACCCGCCGAGGGCGTTCCCGAGACCGATCGCGTGCGCTCTGAGACGACGCTCCTGGCGTCGCTCGGCCATCCGTCGCTCGTCACGCTGTACGACGCGCACATCTCCACGACCCAGCCGAGCTACCTCGTCATGGAGTACGTCGAGGGTAAGACGCTCCGCGAGCGGCTCGACGGCGGGGCGCTGCCTCCCGAGGAGGCCGCCGCGCTGGCGCTCGACCTCGCCGAGGCCCTGCATGTCGTGCACGAGAAGGGCGTCGTGCACCGCGACATCAAGCCCTCCAACATCCTCCTGTGGCCCTCCCCTCTCCCCGACCGCACATTCCGGGCCAAGCTGACCGACTTCGGCATCGCGTATCTGCTCGATGCGACGCGCGTGACCTCGCCCGGCACCGTCATCGGCACCGCGGCCTACCTCGCGCCCGAGCAGGTGCGTGGCGAGAAGCCGTCGCCCTCGGCCGACATCTACGGACTCGGCCTCGTGCTCCTCGAGGCGCTCACGGGCCGGCGCGCTTTCGCCGAATCGGTGGGGCATGAGGCGATCGTGGCGCGTCTGACCGTCTCACCGTCGATCCCCCTCGACCTTCCCCCGACGTGGCGCGCCATGCTGACGGCGATGACGGCATCCAACCCCGATCGTCGTCCCACAGCGCTGCAGGTGGCCCTCGCGGCGACCGAACTGCGCAAGCCGAACCCCGCCACGGAAGAGGTCCTCGCGGCCTTCGCGGATCCCGCCCTCACGGCGGCGTACTCGGTGCATACCGAGCCCGTCGCCGTCGTCGCACCGGCTCCGATCGACAGGGCCGTGCCCCCTCGCCCACTCGACCCCACGCGGACTCAGGTGCTGCCGCAGGAGCACCCCGCCACGGTGGCGCCTGTCGCGTCGCCCGGCCGCCGAAAGGGGATCCTCGTCCTCAGCGCGATCGCGCTCGTCCTCGTGCTGGCGATCGCGATCGCGGTGGGTGTCGCGGTCTCGAACGCCTCGGCGCCCGATCCGACGCCGACGCTCCCCGCGGTCGAGGAGCCGCTCGGCACCCATCTGAACGACCTTCTCGACGAGGTGACCCCGTGATCGGCCGGCGCTTCGCGGCCGCGCTCGCCGGCACCGCCCTCATCATCGGCCTGACCGGGTGCGCGGCGACGGGACCGATCGACGGCTCCGCCGCCGCCGCGATGCAGGACTCGGTCGTTGCGGTCGCCCAGATGGCGGCCGGCGGCGATCCGACCGCGGCGAACGCGAAGCTGGATGAGCTGCAGACCCAGCTCGACTCGGCCATCGACGACGACCTCGTGACGGCCGCCCGCGCGGCGAGCATTCAGAACGCCATCGATGCCGTGCGCACCGACCTCGCCACTCTCATCGCGGCGGCGACGCGACCCGAACCCGCACCGGCAGAGAGCACCACGCCCGTCGACACCGGATCGACCCAGCCGACCGACAACGTCGGCGACACCGGCTCGACGAACCCCAACAGCGGTCCGGGCAACAACAGCGGCAACCCCGACAGCAACAACGGCAAGGGCAAGGGCAAGAAGGACGGCGGCTGAGCCGCGATCCCGAAGACGGTACCTCAGACGGGGCCGCCTCGGTCGTCAGATGCCGGACTCGGCCAGTTCTGCCCCCGCGTGGGCGAGCTCGGCGAGCGCGGCGTCGCTCGAGTGCGCGGCGACGCCCGCGACGAGATCGGTCAGCACCCGCACGTGGCGACCGTGCTCGATCGCGTCCAGCGCCGACGCGCGCACGCAGTAGTCCGTCGCGATTCCCGCGACATCGACGTCGACGACCCCCGCAGCGTCCAGCAGCTCCGAAACCGTCGCGCCCTCGTCGGTGGTGCCCTCGAACAGGGAGTAGGCGGGCTTGCCCTGGCCCTTCTTCACGTGGTGGGTCACGGCGGAGGTGTCCAGGCCCTCGTCGTACTCGGCGCCCGCCGTGCCGCTCACGCAGTGCACCGGCCACGTGTCGACGAAGTCGGGCTCGGGGTGGAAGTGCCCGCCGTTGTCGTTCTCGGCGTCGTGCCAGTCGCGGGAGGCCACGATCACGGCGTACTCCGAAGCGTGCGCACCGAGGTAGCGCGTGATGCGCTCGGCGACGGCATCGCCGCCCTCGACCCCGAGCGCGCCGCCCTCGGTGAAGTCGTTCTGCACGTCGACGATGAACAGCGCCTTGCTCATCCTTCGAGGTTACGCCGCTCCCGTCGCGATCCGGCAGCGGTGACGACGGATGCCTCGTCCTCGACGGAGGCGCCGTCGTCGACGGATGCCTCGATCCCGCGGGCTGCGGCATCCGTCTCCCGCTTTGCGAGCCGCGAGGGCCACCAGATCGCGCGTCCGATGTCGTACGAGACGGCGGGAACGAGCAGCGAGCGCACGACGAAGGTGTCGAGGAGCACGCCGAACGCGACGATGAACGCGAGCTGCGCGAGGAAGAGGATCGGGATGACGCCGAGCGCCGCGAAGGTCGCCGCGAGCACGAGGCCGGCCGAGGTGATGACGCCGCCCGTCGCGACCAGGCCGCGCAGGATGCCGGGTCTCGTCCCGTGCCCGATCGTCTCCTCCCGTACACGCGACATGAGGAAGATGTTGTAGTCCACCCCCAGCGCGACGAGGAAGACGAAGCCGTACAGCGGCACCGCGGGGTCTGCCCCCGGGAAGTGGAAGATGCCGTTGAAGACGAGCGCGCTCACGCCCAGCGCCGCCCCGAACGAGACGATGACGCTCAGGATCAGCAGCACCGGGGCGATGATCGCGCGGAGCAGGAGCATGAGGATCACGAGGATGACGAGCAGGACCACCGGGATGATGAGCGTCCGGTCGCGGATCGACGTGTCGTTCGAGTCGATGTCGGTCGCCGTCACGCCGCCGACGAGGGCCGTGCCCTCACCGAGCTGATCGTCCAGGGCAACGCGGAGCTCGCGCACGGTGTCTTCCGCGGCCACGGAGTCCGCGGCATCCGTCAGCGTCCCGACCACGAGCACGTCGCCGTCCGACACCGTCGGCTCGGGTGCGGGCGTTCCCGGCGGGCCGGGGGCCGTCAGCACGGCCTCGCCGTCCTGCAGCTCGATCGTCGCCTGACCCGTCGGGGAGTCTTCGGATGCCACGGCCACCGCGTCGACCCCGTCGCTGTCGTCGAGCACCGCCGCCGCCTCGGCGAGCTGGTCCTCGGGGACGACGACGTACACGGGGCTGCCCGATCCGGCCGGGAAGTGCTCGGCGAGCACGTCCTGCCCGTCGCGGGCTTCGGACGCGCCGAGCACGAGGTCGCTCGAGGGCACGCCGTCGGCCTGCAGCACGAGGATGCCCGCGGACGCGGTGAGCAGCAGTGCCGTGCTGATGATCCAGATCGGACGCGAACGGCGGGCGACGAAGCGCGCCTGGCGCGGCCAGAATCCCTTGACGGCCTGGGTGAGATCGTCGGGAAGCGGCTCGATCGGCTTCTTGGGGATGAAGGGCCAGAACGCCGAACGGCCGAAGACGGCCAGGAGTGCGGGGAGGAAGGTGAGGGCGGACAGCACCGCGAAGGCGATGCCGATCGCGGCGATGGGTCCGAGCGCCCGGTTGGTCGCGAGGTCGGAGAGCAGCAGGCACAGCAGGCCCGCGATGACCGTGCCGCCCGAGGCGATGATCGGCTCGAAAGCGCCCCGCCATGCCCGGGTCGTGGCATCCCATCGCGGCCTGCCCTCCGCGATCGCCTCGCGGAAGCGCGCGACGTAGAGGAGCGCGTAGTCGGTCGCCGCACCGATGACGAGGATGAAGAGGATTCCCTGCACCTGGCCGTTGAGCACGACGATGCCCGCCTTGGCGAGCCACCACACCGTCAGCAGGGCGACGCACAGCGCGAAGGTCGAGGTCAGCAGCACGAGGATCGGCAGGAGCGGAGAGCGGTAGACGATCACGAGGATGATGAACACCGCGAGCAGGGCGACGCCGAGGAGGAGTCCGTCGATGCCGAGGAAGCCCTCGACGAGGTCGGCCGTGAACCCGGCGGGGCCCGTGACCCATGCCTCGAGACCCGCGGGCAGGTCCTGTTCGATCATCGTGCGCAGCGACTCGACGGTGACGCCGATCTCACCCGAGGCGTCGATCGGCACGAAGATCTGGGCCGCCTCGCCGTCCTCCGAGATGATCGGCGGCGAGACATCCCCCGAGACGCCCTCCACGCTCGAGATCTGGTCGGCGAAGTCCTGGATGTCGGCCTGCTGCGCCTCGGTGAGGTCGCCGTCCCCCGTCACGACGACGACGGCGGGGATCGTGTCCTGGCCGAGGAAGTCGGGCAGGCGCTCGCTCACCGCCGTCGCATCGGCGCTCTCGGGAAGGTACGCCGACTGGTCGTTGCTGGACACCTCGTCGACCTTGCCGAAGTACGGGCCGCCGATGGAGCCGCCGACGAGCCACACGAGGATGAGGACGACGGGGATTCCGATGCGGAGCCAGCGGGTGGGCTGGCGCTGGGTGTCCTCAGGTGAGCGCAGTTCGCGTCGTGTCGACATATCGCTAGTTTATCTAGCAATCTATCGAATTGCGAAACCTTTAGGCTGAGCCGATGCTCCCCGCACTCGTCGCGCTCGCCGGCGCCCTCGTGTACGGCTCGGCCGACTTCCTCGGGGGCCTCGCCGCACGGAGCCTGCGCTCGATCGTCGTGACGGCTCTCGCCGCGCTCGCGGGGCTCGTACTGCTCGTGGCCGCGTATCCGTTCGTCGGCGGCGCCTGGCTCCCCGCCGACGTCGGGTGGGGGGTTCTCTCCGGGTTCATGGGTGCCGCCGCGATCGTGCTCCTCTACGCATGCCTGGCTATCGGACCCATGAGCATCCTGTCGCCGCTCACGGCCGTCGTCTCGGCGATCGCGCCGATCGTGTGGGGACTCCTCGTCGCCGGCGAGACGCTCTCGTGGGTCGGCTACGCGGGCCTTGCCGTCGCCCTGGTGGCGGTGGTGCTCGTCGGCTTCATCCCCGGCGCGAAGGTCGTCCGGCCGAGCGTGCGCGGACTGCTCCTCGCGGTCGGGGCGGGCCTCGCGATCGGCGCGTTCCTCATCGTCATCGACCAGACGAGCCCCGAGAGCGGGCTCGTGCCGCTCATCCTCAACCGCTCCGTCAGCAGCGTCATCACGATCGCGGCGGTCGGCGTGCTGGCGGTCGTCGCCGTCCGTTCCGGGCGGCGCGCGGCATCCGTCTTCGCGGCAGCCGGGGCGCAGCTCGGGGCGACGCCCACGGGGCACGCCGATCTCGAGCACGCGGCCGAATCGCCGGAAAGCTCGCCCGTGCAGTCGCAGTCGCCGTCGCCCGCGCAGTCGCCCGCGGTGCCGGTGCTGCGCATCTCGCTCCGCCGAGCCGTCGTGCTCGCGGCCGCGTGCGGGGTCGTCGACGCGATCGCCAACGTCCTCCTGCTGTTCGCGCTGCGCAACGGCGACCTCACCATCGTCTCGGCGCTGACCGCGATGTACCCGGCCGGCACGATCCTGCTGGCCGCGATCGTGCTGCGCGAACGGATCGCCGGCATCCAGTGGCTCGGTCTCGCCCTGGCCCTCGCCGCCGGAGCCATGCTCGCCCTCGCCTGATGCTCTCTGTGGCGGCGGGGGTTGTCGTCGGGCGCGTGAGACAAGGGATTCCCGTCGACCCAGGGGAAAAGAACCCATGTCTCGACGAGAATCCCTTGTCTCGCGGTCGGGGTCGGCCGCCGCAGGCCGCGTCAGCCCTGGTCAGCCCGCGCCAGCCCGGGTCAGCCCGAGTCAGCCGCGAGCGAAGAGCAGCACCCACGAGAGGATCGTCGCGACGACGCCGAGTCCGAAGAGTCCCGCCGCGAGCAGCGCGATCGACCGCACGGCCGGGGAGCCCTGCGTCAGCCGCATCCGGTTGGGCCTCCCCCGGCGGTAGAAGATGTCGGCCATGTCCTGACGCTCGAGCTCCCGCGCCTGCTCGGGCGTGAGGTATGCGGCGTTCACGCCGCCGTCGGCGTCGAACCACCGCACGATCGCCGCGTCGTCGCGGTCCACGATCGCCCGCGCGGGCAGCCACGTGCCGTCGGCGAGCTTCGCGACGAGGGCCACGAGGCCGAGGAGGATGCCGGCGCCGATCCCCACCCAGGAGAAGATCTCGATGACGGCGTCGAGCGCGTGGTCCATCGGCTCCTCACGGGATCGGGTTCGAATACCGGCACCGGATACACGTCGAGACTCGCTGGTGAGCGAGCCTCGACGTCCGAGCCGCCTCAGGGAGTCGAACCCTCGACCTGTTCACTGCGAGCAGGTCGCCCAGCCGGTTCTGTCGAGACGGCCACACCGAGGCCTGCGCCCCGGCTTACCCATCGCCATCGGGGATTGCTTCCCGAGGACGTGATGCGGTGTCGAGCTTACTGGACGCCCGGCGCCCGCCCTCGTCACCTGGCGTCGCCTCGGCTCACCCCCGGGATCAGGCGGCCGGAGCGGCGGCCTTGCGGCCGATCGTGCGCCTGGGGATGAGGCCGATCGTCACCGATGCGCCCTGCGGCTCCGATGTCATCCGTCCACGTTCGCGGGGCGGAGTTCGATCAGCCAGGACGAGTAGTGCTCGACGACCGCTCCCCCGAGATGCCGCACGGCGTCGCCCGCCCGGGCCACTTCGACGTCCGACCAGTTGCTGAAGGTCGCGAACAGCTCCTCGATCCGCCGGGCGTCGAGTTCGATGCTCCACTGACTCGCGAAGACATCATCGACGACGAACAATCCGGAGCGGCTGAGCCTTTCGGCTGCGACAGCAGCGTCCTCTGCCATGCTCTCGTTCGAGGGCTCGCCGCGCTCTCGGACGATCTCGGCGACCCGCTCCCGGAAGGGAGTGACGGGCGCCGCGGAATCGCCGAACACATTCCGCCACACCAGGAACCGCCCATCGGCCTTGAGCGCTCGATGCACCTTGGGAAGCACGACGTCGAGGTCCATCCAATGGAGGGAGGTGGCCGCGACCGCCACGTCGAACGACCCCGCCGCGAGCTCGACGTCCTCCGCGCGTGCGACGATGACCTGCGCTCGTGGATGCCGCTCGGTCAGCAGCGCGGCCAATCGTGCTCCGGGTTCGACGGCCACGACATCCATCCCCGTCGCAAGCAACGGCCCCGTGGCCTCACCCGTGCCCGCGCCGAGATCGAGCGCCCGCCGCCCAGGGCCGACCAGGCCGGTCTCGCGCACACGGGCCCACAGCTCAGGCGGATACGGGGGGCGCGCACGCCCGTAGACGTCCGCGTGCGCCTCGAAATGCATCCCATCGCGCACAGCACGAGCCTACGAGCTCGGCATACCTGGATGCGCGTCGGACGTTCTCCGCGCACAATGGCGGCATGACAGCGCAAGAGGCGATCGTCAGGATGTGGCGCGGCACGGTGCGGAGTGAGGATGCCGGCGAATATGTCGCGTACATCGAACGCACCGGCATGAGGGAGTATCGCGAGACGCCCGGCAATCTCGACGCGTGGATGCTGACGCGCGATCTCGGCGACGGGACGACCGAGATCGTCACGGTGTCGCGCTGGGAGAGCCTCGAGGCGATCAAGGGCTTCGCCGGCGCCGATATCGAGAGCGCGATCTATTACCCGGAGGACGATCGATTCCTCGTCGAGCGGGACGACGAAGTGCGCCATTGGACCCAGGTGTCGTAGCTCGAGATCCGGCGGTCGGCGGCCCCCGGGAGCGACACAGTGCGGCGCTAGCTGCGTGGGGTGACGACGGTCAGGAGAACGGCGGAGTCCTCGACGGCCTCGAGGGAGTGGGATCGCTCCGGCACGATCAGGAGATCGCCGACGGAACCGTTCCAGAAGACGTCGCCCGCCCGCAGCGTGATCCGACCGTGGAGCACCTGCACTGTGGCCTCGCCGGGGGTGGTGTGCTCCGCCAGTTCCTCCCCTGCGCGCAGGGCGATGACGGTCTGTCGAAGGCTGTGCTCGTGTCCACCGTGCAGCGTGCGGGCGCTCCGCCCGCTGGACGCGTCGCGCGCGTGCGCGAGTTCATGTCGAACAACGGCGATGAGTGAGGTCTTCGACATCAGTGGCGTCCTCTGCGTCTCGGTTGCGTCCAAATCTAGAGGTGCGGGGGCGACTTTGGTGGGACTGCGGTGCACGCCCCTACACTCACCTCATGCAGACGCACGACGTGGTCGTGATCGGGGCGGGGCTCGCGGGCCTGCGGTGCGCCGTCGAGCTGGCGGCCCGCGGGCGCGAGGTCGTCGTGCTCGAAGCAGGCGATCGCGTCGGCGGACGCCAGCGCACCGACCGAGTCGACGGCTTCACGCTCGACCGCGGCTTCCACGTGCTGAACACCGCGTATCCGGCCGTCCGCGCCTCGGTCGACATCGACCGCCTCAAGGTGCGGGCTTTCCCGACGGCGGTGCGGGTACGGCGGGCAGACGGCTCGATGACGACGCTCGGGCACCCGCTCCGGCATCCGCAGCTGCTCCCCGCGACGCTCGCCAGTGGTCTCGCGACACCGCGAGACCTCGCCGGGCTCCTGCGGTGGTTCGGGCCGATCGCGCTCCGTCCGCGCGTGGCGGTGACGCGCGCGGACCGCACGATCGGTGAGGGGTGGGATGCCGCGGGCCTGACCGGACCGCTGCGCACCGACGTCCTCTCGCCGTTCTTCTCGGGGGTTCTGGCCGACGCGTCGGAATCGACATCCGACACGTACGTTCGCCTCCTCGCCCGATCGTTCCTGCCTGCAGCCGCCGGACTCCCCCGTGACGGCATCGGCATGCTCCCGAGGGCCCTCGCCTCGCGCGCTCGCGCGGTGGGAGCCGACATCCGGGTCGGCCGCGCCGTGAGCCGACTGCGGCGGCGGGAGAACCGATGGGAGGTGCGCGCCCTCGGCGAGGGCCGTCTGCTCGCGCGCGACGTCGTCGTCGCCGTCGGCGCCGAAGCGCTGAACACCCTCATCGACATGCCGGTTCCCGCCACGCGCGGACTGCAGACCTGGTGGTTCGCGGCCGAAGAGCCCCCGGCATCCGCGATTCTGACGCTCGACGGCGCGCGCGAAGGCCCGATCGTCAACTCGCTGGCGATCTCCGCCACGATTCCGCAGGCGGCGCCGCGAGGCCGCCACCTCATCCAGGCGACGTGTCTGCGGGCACCGGACCGCGTGGCGACCGAAGCCGACGTGCGCGCCCAGCTCTCTCGGATGTGGGGGCCTGGCTCGGCGTCGTGGGAGCTTCTGCGGCGCGACGACATCCCCCACGCGCTCCCCGCGCTGCCGCCACCCATGCGGCGACCGTCGCCCGCGCGCATCGCCGACGGGCTGTATCTCGCCGGCGACCACCGCGAGACTCCGTCGATCCAGGGCGCGCTGGTCTCGGGCGTGCGGGCGGCGCGGTCCGTGCTGGGGGCTACGGTGCGGCGTTGACGCGCGGCGCCTTCACCCGCGGCGCCTCCCGACACGGCATGGCGCCCGCCGGCAGACGATCCGCCACCGCGCGACCCGACCTCACGAACGGCCCGACCTCAGAATGAAACGCC
Organism: Microbacterium sp. F51-2R; assembly: GCF_052180235.1. Lineage (GTDB taxonomy): Bacteria > Actinomycetota > Actinomycetes > Actinomycetales > Microbacteriaceae > Microbacterium. The sequence goes on from NZ_CP197470.1 coordinate 1,243,722, forward strand.
GGCGGCCTTGGCGACCCGCGCCAGCTCGTCCTCGCTCGTGACGATCGAGAACGGCTCGGGATTGACCCGAATCGCGCCGAGGAGGACCTGGAAGTCGATGGACCCGTCGGCGCGAGTCATCTGCTCGATCGTTGCCACGACACGGCCGATACCGTCGACGTCCAACTCGACCTCGCGCTTCGCCCCAGGCATGGCAGGATCGTACGCCCGCGAAGGCGACTTGCGGGATCCTATTTCGGGATCGGCGATGCCGAGGCGATCAGATGAATGTGGAGCCACCTAAGGGAATCGAACCCTTGACCTATTCATTACGAGTGAATCGCTCTGCCGACTGAGCTAAGGTGGCGCACCTCGCTTTCGCGGGGCACGATGAACGATCTTACAGGGTCGTGGGAGTGCTCGCGAACCACGCCGGGGTGCCGTCCCGGCCGGGTCATTTCGACCCGGTCGACAGACGTACGCCGATCACTTCTCGCAGCGCAGACCGTCCTCGGGGACGGTGCCCTCGAGGAGGTAGGACTCGACGGCCTGGTCGACGCACGCGTTGCCCTTGTTGTAGCCGGTGTGCCCTTCGCCCACACGCGTGACGAGCACGCCCGACGACAGCTGGTCGGCGAGCGAGACCGCCCATTCGTACGGCGTCGCAGGGTCGTTCGTCGTGCCGACGACGACGATCGGGGCGGCGCCGTCAGCCCTGATGGGCTCGCGGACCCCGGTCGGCGGGTACGGCCAGACCTCGCAGGGGTCGGGACCGAACCAGTAGGGCGCGACCGTCGGCGCCTTCTCGGCGAGCGTCGCTTTCGCCGCTGCAAGGTCTTCGGGCGAGGTGTCGACCGGGTAGTCCATGCAGTTGTACGCCCGGAAGGCCTCGGTCGAATTGTCGGTGTAGGTGCCGTTCTCCCGGGCGTAGTAGAAGTCCGCGAGCTGGAAGGCCGTGTTCGGGTCGCCCTGCAGGGCGTCCGTGAGGGCCATCGACAGATACGGCCAGCTGTCCTGCGAGTACAACGCCGCCACGATCGCGGTCATGAGGGAGTCCGCCCCGAGCATGCGGCCATCGGAAGCCTTGAGCGGCGAGCGGTCGACATGCGCGAGCAGCGTGCCGAGATCGGCCATGCCGTCGTCGACGGTTCCGTTGAAGGGGCAGCCGTCGCTCTTGAGGCAGTCGTCCATGTAGGCCCGCAGCGCGCTCTCGAAACCGATCCCCTGCGTGATGTTGACGTCGAGCCCCGTGACCGCGGGATCGATCGCTCCGTCGAGCACGAGGCGGCCGACCCGGTCGGGGTAGAGCTTCGCGTACGTCGCCCCGAGGAACGTGCCGTAGGAGTAGCCGAGGTAGTTGAGCTTCTTGTCGCCCAGCACCGCGCGGAGCAGATCCATGTCGCGCGCCGCGTTCTCGGTCGTGATGTACGGGAGGATGCCGTCGCTGTTCGCGTCGCACGCCTCGGCGAAGCTCTTGTGCGCGTCGAGGAGCTCCTGGGTCCAGGCATCCGATCCGCGCGGATTGGCGGGGATGTCGAAGATGTACGCGTCCATGGCGGCGGCGTCGTAGCAGCGGACGGCGGTCGACTCCCCCACCCCGCGCGGATCGAAGCCGATGACGTCGTACGACGCCTGCAGCGGCTCGCCGACCGCGAACCCGAGCGAGTCGCGGATGAGTGCGACGCCGCTGGCGCCGGGACCGCCGGGGTTGGTCAGCAGGGACCCGATCGCCTCGCCGCCGGTCGCGCGGTGCCGGATGAGCGAGAGCTCGATCTCGCCCGCGCCCGGGTTCGCCCAGTCGAGCGGAGCCTTGACCTTCGTGCAGTCGAAGCCGCTGTCGCAGGCCTGCCATGACAGCTCCTGACCGTAGAACGGCAGGAGGTCGGCCGAGATGCCGTCGGTGTCGGGCGCCGAGCTCGCGGTGGACGTGGGGGCGGACTCGGGGATCAGCTGGTAGAGACAGCCGGAGAGGAGGAGGGATGCCGCGGCGAGCGCTGCGACGATCCCTGCGGCGCGGCGCCTCCGGCGCGAGGAGATGTGGTTCACGGCGTCCTTCCGCTCGCGACGGTGATGAGCATGCTTTCCAGAGCGAGGGCGGGAGCCGCGTTCTGCTCGAGGTTGCGTCGGGTCTCGGTGATGCGGTCGAGCACCGTCAGTGTGCGCTCCGGCGTCCACGCGGCCGCGAGCGCACGCAGCTCCGCGTCGAGCTCGGTGTTGATGAGATCGGTGTCACGGCCGAACTGCAGCACGACGACATCGCGGAACATCGACTGCAGATCCGTCAGCACCCGGTCGATGCCGTCGCGAAGGCTCCTGGTCGCGCGTCGCTTCTGGTCGTCTTCGAGGGCGGACAGCTGTGCCCGCACGGCCGGCGGCACGGTCGCCCCCTCCGCGATGCCGAGCGTGCGAAGGAGCGTCGAGCGCTCGGCCTCGTCGCGCTCGGCGGTGAGCGCCTTCGCGTCGTCGGTCGCCACCTGCACGATCGTGCCGGCGACCTCGACGGCGTCGCCCACGCCCCGCACACGCAGGACGCCGCGCAGCGTCTCGTCGCGGCGGGCGCGGGCCGCGGCATCCGTCGCCAGACGCTGCGCCATGCCGATGTGGCGCTGGGCGTGCCGCGCCGACTGCTCCGCGATCGCGGGGTCGACGCCCGTCCGCTGCACGATGAGCCGCGCGACATCGGCGACGTCGGGATCGCGCAGACGCAGGGTGCGCACGCGCGAGCGGATGGTCGGAAGGAGGTCGGCATCGCTCGGCGCGCACAGCACCCAGACGGTGCGCTCGGGCGGCTCTTCGAGTGCCTTCAGGAGCACGTTGGACGTGCGCTCCGACATGCGGTCGGCGTCTTCCATCACGATGACGCGGTATCTGCCGAGCGACGGCGAGAAGTACGACCGCTCGACGAGCGCGCGGGCGTCTTTGATCGAGATGATGACGCCCTCGGTGCGCAGCGCCGAGAGGTCGGGATGGGTGCCCGCGAGCACCTGCCGCATGGCGGGCTCGTCACCGGGCTCGGCGATGAGCGCCGCGGCGAAGGCGTGGGCGAGCGTCGATCGCCCCGAGCCGGCGGGGCCCGTGATGAGCCACGCGTGGGTCATCGAGGAGGGATCGGATGCCGCGGCCCGCAGTGCCGCGACCGCCTCGTCCTGCCCCCAGACGTCGCTCCAAGGCAGAGCGGCGACCTCCGCCGTGGCATCCATGGCGACCAGCCTATCCGTGGGCTCCGACGCTTCCCCGAGCGTCGGGAACCCCCCCGAGGAGCGCCTCGACGCGCGCGCGGATGTCGGCGGCGAGGTCGGATGCGGGGCGAGATGCGTCGAGCACGAGGAAGCGTTCCGGCTCGGCACGCGCGATCGCGAGGAACCGCTCGCGCACGCGGGCGTGGAACTCCTCGCGCTCGGCCTCGAGCCGGTCGAAGGGCTTGTCGTCGGCGTCGAGTCGTCCGCGCGCGACGCCGTGATCGAGATCGAGGAGCACCGTGAGGTCGGGCAGCAGACCGCCCGTCGCCCACAGCGACAGGTCGCGGATCTGCGTCGGCTTGAGCTGACGGCCCTCGCCCTGGTACGCGACCGAGGAGTCGAGATACCGGTCCTGGATGACCACCTCGCCCCGCTCGAGCGCCGGCCGGACGACCGTCGCGATGTGGTGAGCGCGGTCGGCCGCGTAGAGGAGCGCCTCGGCCCGCGGGGCGATGTCCCCACGGTGGTGCAGCACGATGTCGCGGATGAGCTCGCCGACCTCGGTGCCGCCCGGCTCGCGTGTGCGGACGACGGTGCGTCCCCGTTCGCTCAGCCAGGTGTCGAGGAGCGCGGCCTGCGTCGTCTTGCCGACGCCGTCACCGCCCTCGAACGTCACGAAGAGCCCGCCGCCGGTCCGCTCCTGCTCGGCGGCCGGCGGGATCGCCGGACCGGTCACTTCTTGGCCGGCGCCTTGCGCGTCGTCGTGGCGCGTCGCGTCGTCGTCGCGCGCTTGGGTGCGGGACCCTTGGCGCGCTTGTCGGCGAGGAGCTGCACGGCACGGGCGAAGTCGACGTCGTCGACGGTCTCCCCGCGGGGGATCGTCGCGTTGGTCACACCGTCGGTCACATACGCGCCGAAGCGGCCGTCCTTGATCTTGATCGGCTTGCCGCTCGTGGGGTCGGCCTCGAACTCCTTCAACGCGCTCGACGCACCGCGCGCGCCGTACTTCGGCTGGGCGTAGACGGCGAGCGCCTCCTCGAGCGTGATGTCGAAGATCTGCTGCTCGGTCGGCAGCGTCCGCGAGTCGGTGCCCTTCTTGAGGTACGGACCGTAGCGGCCGTTCTGCGCCGTGATGACATCGCCCGACTCGGGATCGGTGCCGACGATCCGCGGCAGCGAGAGGAGCTGCAGCGCCGCATCGAGGTCGATCGTGTCGACCGACATCGACTTGAAGAGCGACGCGGTGCGGGGCTTCGGAGTCGCCTCCTTCTTCGCGCCGCGCTTCTTGGGCGCCTCGGCCTCGACGACCTCACCGGTCGCGGCGTCCACCGCGTCGGGATCGACGGGGTCGGCCTCCTGCACGTAGGGACCGAACCGGCCGTCCTTCACGACGACGAGCTTGCCGTTCTCCGGGTTCTCGCCGAGCACGCGGTCGCCCGCGACGGGGGCGTCGATGAGCTCCTGCGCCTTCTCGGCGGTGAGCTCGTCGGGCGCCAGTTCCGGCGGGATGTTGACGCGGCGCGGCTCGGCCTCGGGGTTCGCGGGGTCGACGACCTCGAGGTACGGGCCGTACTTGCCGAAGCGGAGGGTCGCGGCATCCGTGATCTTCGTCGCGTTGAGTTCCCGCGCGTCGATCTCGCCGAGGTTCTCGACGATGTTGCGAAGGCCCACCTGGGCGTCGGAGCCGAAGTAGAAGTCCCGCAGCCACGCGACGCGCTGCTGCTCGCCGCGCGCGATCGCATCGAGGTCGTCTTCGAGACCCGCGGTGAAGTCGTAGTCGACGAGGTCCGCGAAGTGCTGCTCGAGCAGACGCACGACGCTGAAGGCGAGCCAGCTCGGCACGAGCGCCTGCCCGCGCTTGCTCACGTAGCCGCGATCGAGGATCACGTCGATGATGCTCGCGAACGTCGAGGGACGCCCGATGCCCTTCTCCTCCAGCGCCTTGACGAGGCTCGCCTCGGTGTAGCGGGGCTTGGGGCTCGTCGCGTGGCCCTTGGGCTCGACGTCCTTGAGGCGCAGGGCGTCGCCGACCGCCATGACGGGCAGCGACTGGTCTTCGGCCTTGTCGGCGTCGCCGCGCTTCTCGTCGTGACCTTCTTCATAGGCCTCCAGGAAGCCCTTGAAGGTGTAGACGGTTCCGGATGCCGTGAACTCGGCGCGCCGGCCCCCGGCATCCACCTCCAGGGTCACGGTCGTCGTCTCGTACTTCGCGTCCGACATCTGGCTGGCGACCGTGCGCTTCCAGATGAGGTCGTACATGCGCTGCTCGTCGCGGTCGAGCTGCGAGGCGACGGAGGAGGGCGTGCGGAAGTCCTCGCCCGAGGGACGGATCGCCTCGTGCGCCTCCTGCGCGTTCTTGCTGTTGTTGCGGTAGGTGCGGGGGTTCAGCGGCACAGCCTTCTCGCCGTACAGCGTCACCGCCTGCGCCCGGGCCGCCTCGACCGCCTGCTTCGACAGCGCGGTCGAGTCGGTGCGCATATAAGTGATGTACCCCTTCTCGTAGAGACGCTGCGCGACGCTCATGGCGTGCTTCGCGCTCATCGAGAGCTTGCGACCGGCCTCCTGCTGAAGGGTCGATGTCGTGAAGGGGGCTCGGGGGCTGCGGGTTCCGGGCTTGGACTCGATGCCGGTGACGGACGCCTCGGCCGCCGCCTCGATGGCGGCTGCGAGCTCGCGGGCCCCGGCCTCGTCGAGGACGAGCACGGCCTTCTTGAGCGCGCCGCGATCGTCGAAGTCGGTGCCGCGGGCCAGCGACGCGCCGTCGACGCGAGCGAGGCGGGTCGTGAAGGAGGAGGCCTCCTTCACCGCGAGGGCTTCGACATCCCAGTACGACGCCGAGGTGAACGCCATGCGCTCACGCTCCCGGTCGACGACCATGCGGGTCGCGGCGGACTGAACGCGACCGGCGCTGAGCGTCGAGCCTTCACGGCCGCTTCCGACCTTGCGCCACAGCACCGGCGAGACGTCCCAGCCGTAGAGGCGGTCGAGCACGCGGCGCGTCTCCTGCGCGTCGACGAGCGCGAGGTCGAGCTCGCGGGTGTTCTCGGCCGCCGCCTTGATCGCGTCCTTCGTGATCTCGTGGAAGACCATGCGCTTGACGGGGACCTTGGGCTTGAGGACCTCGAGAAGATGCCACGCGATGGCCTCGCCTTCGCGGTCTTCATCGGTGGCGAGCAGGACTTCGTCGGCACCCTTCAGCGCGCGCTTGAGCTCGGCGACGGTCTTCGTCTTGCGATCGTTGACGACGTAATAGGGGTCGAAACCGTTGTCGACGTCGATCGAATACTTGCCGTACGCCTGCTTCTTGTCGTCCGGGATCTCTTTCTTGCTCGCGAGATCGCGGATGTGCCCGACCGAGCTGAGCACCTCGTAGCCATCGCCGAGGTACCCCTGGATCGACTTCATCTTCGTCGGGGACTCGACGATCACGAGCTTCTTGCCTTCTGCCAAGGTGCAGCGTCCTTTCTTCGATGCACACCATACACACCGCGCCCACGGATGGACGCTGTGAGGATGCCCAGCAGGAACGCCGCGCGACCGCGCGACTCCTCCCCTTTTCCCGCTGGGCGGGATCGCCCGACGTCACGGCGGCGGTCCCGCGCGGGCCGACGCCGAGACGGCGAAGCCGGCGAATCGCGTAGCGACCGTGACCGTCGCGACGAGGTTGTCGAGGTCGCACGCGACGACCTCGACGTCGGCCTGCGCCGCGAGTTCGCCCGCCCGCTCGCACGGCACGCCGAGCACCGCTCCGGATGCCGAGTCCGCCGCCGCGAGCGCCGCGGCGTCCGCCGCCCCGGCCAGGCGCTGACCCTCCACGGCTGCCGCTCCGACGGCGCACAGCCCGACGCAGAGCATCGCCGCAGCGGCCACGATCCCGGTCGCCAGGATGCCGCCCGCCATCACCGGCCTCCCGCGAGCGCACAGGAGGTCGCCGAGAGCTGGACGAGCTGGACGAGCGCGATGCCCGCCGGGGCCGACGCCGTGACGCAGACGAGATCGCCCGAGCCGTTTACGACGGCCGACCCGCCGGGGACAGCACGACCCACGACATCGCTCGCAGCCGCGTCGGGCTCGCCCCGCGCGACGAGGCGGGCGGCGTCGGCCGCGGCATCCTGCAATCGCACATGACGGGCGCCGGCGGCGAGCGCACCCATTCCGAAGAGCAGGACCAGGGCGACGGCGGGAAGCGCCACGGCGAACTCCGCGACGACCGACCCGCGGTCGTCGCCGAGCCGCCGGCGGATCATGCGACGGTCAGCGCGCGGCGCACGAGATCGGTGAGGATGCCGCGCACCTCGTCGGATCGCATGATGACGACCAGGAGGCTCGCGAACGCGACCGCCGCCATCGTCGCGATGGCGTACTCGGCGGTCGCCGCGCCGGTGTCGTCGGTGAACAGCCGGGCGGAACGGCGGGCGGTGAGGCGGGGAATCGACATGGGGTCTCCTACTTCTCGTCGGATGGGGGTGGGCACGATCGGGTGTCCGATCGGGTGGGCACGAACGGGTGTCGGATCGGGTGGGCACGAACGGGTGTCGTCACAGCGAGAGCGACATCGACGACACGACCCCGAGGAGCATGGGAGCGACGCCGAGGAGCAGGAAGGCGGGGAGCGTGCAGACGCCGAGGGGCAGGAGCAGCCGCGACGACAGCCGCGCAGCGCGGAGCCGGCCGTCGACGCGGGCGCGGTGACGCGCGAGCGACGCGGTCGCCCGGAGGAGCTCGACGGCGGGAACGCCGGCCCGCTGCGAGAGGTCGAGGACCTCGTCGACGGAGGACCCGGGCATCGCCGCGGGCGCAGACGCCGGGGCGCCGGAGGCCGCCACGACGCTGCGGGCCCGCTCGATCGACGCGCCGCCCGACAGCGCGACGGCGAAGAGCTCCGCGTCGAGACCGGGGATCCCCGCCCCGGGCTGCGCGCGGCGCACGAGGGCGGCGGTCCATCGGCGGCCGCCGAGGATGAGCAGGGCGCCCGCGACGAGGCACGCGAGACCCAGCGGGTCGGTCACGAGGACGGCGAACGTGTCGAATCCGAGGGCTGCGCCGAGGCCGATGGCCACGAGCGGGAGCCAGGACATGAGACGGGCCGTGGCGGCGGGCTCGGCGAGGGTGACGCGGATGTCGTCGGACGTCTCCTGCGCGTCCCGCAGCGCTCCCGCGACGGCGCGGAGCGTGTCGGCCAGCGGCGCGCCGACGGTGGTCGCGATCGTCCACGCCGCAGCGACGCTCGGCCACGCCCCGCCGTGGCGTGCGATCGCGACCGAGACGGTGTCGCCCGCGTCGATCGCCGTCCGGACGCTCGCCGCGACCGCATCGCCGGACTCCGCCGCGAGCGCCCAGGCGCGCGCGGGCGCCATGCCCGCCTGCAGCAGCACCGCGAGTCGGAGGACCGTCGTCGCCGCTTCATCGGCCGTCGACGGCGACCGTCGCGCCCTCGCGCGTCTCATCCGGCCTCCTCGATCGCGAGCCGGCCCGCCGCGTCGAGCACGGGCCGGCCGAGCGCCGACAGCCGGCGCCGGCCGTCGCGGCCGCGCGAGACGTGCAGCACGATGTCGATCGCGCTCACGACCTGCCGTGCGAGCGACCGGTCGTCGAGGCCTGCGAGCGCGCCGAGCGCCTCGAGCCGCGCGGGCACCTCGTGGAGCCCGTTCGCGTGGAGGGTTCCGGCACCGCCGTCATGCCCCGTGTTGAGCGCCGCGAGGAGTTCGCGCACCTCCTCACCCCGGCACTCCCCGAGGACGAGCCTGTCGGGCCGCATCCGCAGCGCCTCACGCACGAGCCGCGCGAGGCCGAGGCCGCCCGCGCCCTCGAGGTTCGGCTGCCGCGCCTCGAGCGGCACATGGTGGGGGTGCGCGATGCGCAGCTCGGCGACATCCTCGATCGTCACGATCCGCTCGGAGCGGCCCGCGAGAGCCAGCAGCGCCGCGAGCAGGGTCGTCTTGCCGGCCCCCGCCGCCCCCGTGACGAGGAGGTTCTCCCGCCGTTCCACCGCCGAATCGAGCCTTTCGCGCAGGCGCGCGTCGAGCATCCCGAGCTGCTGCAGATCATCGAGGCTCGGCGCGTCGAGCCTCGGCACGCGGATCGAGATGAGGGTGCCGGTCGCCGACACGGGCGGGAGGACGGCGTGCACGCGGATGCCTCCCTCCAGGCGCACGTCGACGCACGGCGCGGCGTCGTCGAGGTGCCGCCCGCCGGCGCCGATGAGCGAGACGGCGAGCTCGCGCACGTCGGCTTCGCTCGCGCGCCAGCCGGGCATCCGCTCCGCGCCGTCGCCGCGATCGACGAAGAGCCCTCCGGCGCCGTTGACGAAGACGTCGGTCACGCGCGCATCGTCGAGGATCGCGGCGAGCGGCTCGAGCGCCGGAGGAAGGGATGCCGAGCGCGGCGCCCGCGCGGAGATGTCGGGCAACGGGGGCTCGGCCGCGGCGAGCGGCGACTCCCCCGGCGCCGACGGACGGCGCACGACGAACCGGTCGGGCGCCTCATCGGGCGGGACGGCCGGAAGGGCCGCTGCGACCGGCTTCGCGGGGGGCTCGCGCCTCTCGGCCCCGCTCATCCCGGGACGGCGCGGCGCGACGACGAAGGGCTCGGACATGCCACGAAGCTAGGCGTGCGAGGGCGGGCGGGACGCGGCATCCGTCACCACCGTGCACAAGCCGACCGCGCGGCCGCCTGTGGAGGAGCGGGGCTCCGGGAGCGCCGGCGATCGCCACCGGGCCGACGCGCCCGGCGGAACGGGCCGGAAAAGAAGAGGGCGGCATCCCATGGGGGGAATGGGATGCCGCCTCGCGCGACACCGCGGTTCGGGGGGCGGCGGGTGTCGCAATGCCAGAATCGAAGTTCGGCCGTGGATGAGCATACGCAACCGCACGCAACGTTCCAAACGATGTCGAACGGCCTTTCAGTGATATATCGATGAGAGTTCTCACATAATCCGATCCCCCACTGTCGGAGGTAGTGAGCACCCTTGGCCGTGGGTAGATTGCTTGCGGCGTTCGACACCTCCATCCCCCAGCCGCAAAGGAGCGCGCCGCATGAGCAGCCAGATCGACCACCTCCTCGACGAGACCCGTCGTTTCGCACCGCCCGAGGAGTTCGCGGCCGGTGCCGTCGCGACCGCGGAACTGTACGACCGGGCCTCCGCCGGACGCGAGGAGTTCTGGGCCGAGCAGGCACGCGGCATCCTGCACTGGCATGAGCCGTTCACCGAGGTGCTCGACTGGTCGAACCCGCCGTTCGCGAAGTGGTTCGCCGACGGCGCGCTCAACGTCGCGTACAACTGCCTCGACCGCCACGTCGAAGCCGGCAACGGCGACCGCGTGGCGCTGCTGTGGGAAGGCGAGCCGGGCGACGAGCGCCGCGTGACCTACGCCGAGCTCACCGACGAGGTCAAGCGACTCGCGAACGTCCTCACCGACCTCGGCGTCGGCGAGGGCGACCGCGTCGCGGTCTACATGCCGATGATCCCCGAGGCGATCGCGGCCATGCTCGCCGTCGTCCGCATCGGGGCGATCCACTCCGTCGTCTTCGGCGGCTTCTCAGCCGACAGCCTGCGCTCGCGCATCGACGACGCGGGCGCCAAGGTCGTCATCACGGCCGACGGCGGCTACCGCAAGGGCAAGGTGTCGCCCCTCAAGCCCGCCGTCGACCTGGCCCTCGCCGACCGCAACGGCTCGGGCCCGCAGGAGACCGTGGAGAAGGTGCTCGTCGTCAAGCGCGGCGGCAACCAGGTCGACTGGACCGAGGGCCGCGACATCTGGTGGCACGATGTCGTCCCGCAGGCCCCGGCCGAGCACGAGGCGCAGGCGTTCCCCGCCGAGAATCCGCTCTTCATCCTCTACACCTCCGGGACGACGGGAAAGCCCAAGGGCATCCTCCACACCTCGGGCGGCTATCTCACGCAGGCCGCGTTCACGAACAAGGCCGTGCACGACATCCACCCCGAAACCGACGTGTTCTGGTGCACCGCCGACATCGGCTGGATCACGGGTCACACCTACGTGACCTACGGCCCGCTCGCCAACGGTGCGACCCAGGTGCTCTACGAGGGCACCCCCGACACGCCGCACCCGGGTCGCTGGTGGGAGCTCGTGCAGAAGTACGGCGTCACCGTGCTCTACACCGCGCCGACGGCGATCCGTTCGTTCATGAAGATCGGCCGCGCCGTGCCGAAGCAGTTCGACCTGTCGTCGCTGCGCCTCCTCGGTTCGGTGGGCGAGCCCATCAACCCCGAGGCGTGGATGTGGTACCGCAAGATCATCGGCGGCAAGACCGCGCCGATCGTCGACACGTGGTGGCAGACCGAGACGGGGGCCATCATGATCTCGGCGCTTCCGGGCGTCACCGAGACCAAGCCCGGCAGCGCGCAGGTTCCGCTCCCCGGCGTCGCGGTCGACGTCGTCGACGAGGACGGCCAGCACGTCGGCAACGGCAACGGCGGACTGCTCGTCGTGACCGAGCCCTGGCCGAGCATGCTCCGCGGCATCTGGGGCGACCCCGAGCGGTTCAAGGAGACCTACTGGGACAAGTTCCGCCAGCAGGGTTACTACTTCGCCGGCGACGGGGCGCGCCTCGACGCCGACGGTGACGTGTGGCTCCTCGGTCGTGTCGATGACGTCATGAACGTCTCGGGTCACCGCCTGTCGACGACCGAGATCGAGTCGTCGCTCGTCGCGAACGAGGCTGTCGCCGAGGCCGCGGTGGTGGGAGCGTCCGACGAGACGACCGGACAGGCCGTCGTCGCCTTCGTCATCATCAAGGAGAGCTTCCTCAAGGAGCACTCCGCCGAAGGGCTCGCGCAGGGCCTCCGCGCCTGGGTCGGCGAGCAGATCGGTCCGATCGCCCGCCCCCGCGACGTCTACATCGTCGGCGAGCTGCCCAAGACCCGGTCGGGCAAGATCATGCGCCGGCTGCTGCGCGATGTCGCGGAAGGCCGCGAAGTCGGCGACACGACGACTCTCGCCGACACCGCCGTCATGTCGGTCATCAGCGCACAGGTGAAGTGACCGGGGCGACGACCCCGTAGACGACGGATGCCTCGGCCGCAGCGGCCGAGGCATCCGTCGTCTGATCGCGCGGGGCGCGGATCACTCGAAGCTGAAGACCACCTCGACCTCGACGGGGCTGTCGAGGGGAAGGACGGGGACGCCGACTGCGGAGCGCGCGTGGCGCCCCGCGTCGCCGAAGATCTCGCCGAGCACCTCGCTCGCGCCGTTGATGACGCCCGGCTGCCCGGTGAACTCGGGGACGGATGCCACGAACCCGACGACCTTGACGACGCCGCGGAGCCGGTCGACACCGCCCACGGCGGCTGCGGCGGCGGCGATGGCGTTGAGCGCCGACTGGCGGGCGTACCCCTTGGCGTCGGCGGCCGGGACGAGCCCGTGGCCGTCACCGACCTTTCCGGTGGCTGGGAGGGCGCCCGAGACCATGGGGAGCTGGCCGGCGGTGTAGACGAGGTCGCCGTGCGCCTTGGCGGGCACGTACGCGGCGACGGGCGGGACGACGTCGGGGAGCTGGATGCCGAGCTCGGCGAGGCGGGCGGAGACGGTCATGGCGCTCACGCCTCGAACTGCTTCGCGGCCACGGCTGCGGCGTCGAGGCCCGCGTTGGCGTCCCCGCCGCCGACCGGGCGCTTGAAGTAGGCGACCAGGCCGCCCTCGGGGCCCTGCACCACCTGCACGAGCTCCCACCCCTGCTTGCCCCAGTTGTTGAGGATCGCAGCGGTGTTGTGGATCAGAAGAGGTGTCGTGAGGTACTCCCACGTGATCATCTGCGGCTCCTGCCGGGGTCGAGGTGCGTGAACGAGAAATCCCTGATGACGCGCGGATCGGATGCCGCGCACCGGCGCTTCGTCAAGGGATCTGCCAGGTAATTCCCTTACGATCAAGCCTATGCCTGATAAGAATCGGACGGCTAGCGGTGTGCTCGGCGGTCTCGCCGGCCTCGTCGGCCTGAGCGCCGTCGCGGGAATCCTCGTCGCCGCCACGGTCACTCCCGCCATCGCCCTGTCCGGGGCTGCGGCATCCAGCGCGATCACGATGTTCGACAATCTGCCGAGCGTCCTCGAGATCGAGAAGCTCATGCTTCCCTCCACTCTGGTCTACACCGACCCGACGAACGGGCAGGAAGTGGAGTGGACCCAGTTCTACGACCAGAACCGCTCCCCCGTCTCGTTCGACGAGATCGCGCCCGTCATGTACGACGCGATCCTCTCGAGTGAGGACAAGAACTTCTACAAGCACGGCGGGATCGACCTCGTCGGCACCGTGAGCGCCGTCGTCGACAACGTGCGCGGTCGCGACACGCGCGGTGGCTCGTCGATCAGCCAGCAGTACGTGAAGAACATCCTCGTGCAGCGCTGCGAGAGCAACGCGAAGACGGATGACGAGCTGCGCAAGTGCTACGTCGAGGCGACGACGGCGACCGGCGACAAGGGCCTGCAGCGCAAGCTGCAGGAGATGCGCTACGCGATCGCGCTCGAGCAGAAGTACTCCAAGAACGAGATCCTGCTGGGCTATCTCAACATCGCCGGCTTCGGCGGCACGAACTACGGCGTCGACGCGGCGTCGCGCTATTACTTCGGCGTCGCGGCGAAGGACCTCACGGTCGGACAGGCCGCCACCCTCGCCGGCATGGTGCAGAACCCCAACGCGTACCGCATCGACATGAAGGGCGGGACGACGACCGACAAGGACGGCAATCCGCTCAACGGCGAAGCGGACGGGTACAAGCTCACCAAGGACCGCCAGGTCTATGTGCTGGACCGCATGCTCGCCGACGGCAAGATCACGCAGGAACAGCACGACGCCGCCGTCGCGGAGCCGATCACCCCGAACATCGTGCAGCCCTCGAAGGGCTGCGCGTCCACGGGCAAGGGCGCGTACTTCTGCCAGTACGTCGTCTCGGTCGTGAAGAACGACCCCGCCTTCGGCGCGACGCGCGACGACCGCCTGCGGGCGCTGCGCCAGGGCGGCCTGAAGATCTACACGACGATGGACCCGCGCGTGCAGCTGGCCAACGAGCAGGCGATCAGCGACCACACGCCCACCTCGATCGACGGGATGGAGTTCGGCTCTACCTCCGTCAGCATCGAGGCGTCGACGGGCCGGATCCTCGGCATCGCGCAGAACACGAACTTCACCGAGGACGCGAGTCTCGCGGCCGACCCGAACTATTCCTCGCTGGTCTACGCGGGCGACATCACGAACGGCGGATCGATCGGCTTCCCGGCCGGCTCGACGTTCAAGCTCTTCACGCTCCTCGACTGGCTCGAGAAGGGCAAGTCGCTCAACGAGACGCTCAACGGCGTGAACCGCGTCTTCCCGAAGATGACGAACTCCTGCTACGGCAACTGGGTCAACACGTCGAAGACGAAGATCGGCAACTACAACAACGTCGGCGGCTACGTCGGCACGCCGATGCGCTTCACGAGGGACTCCCTCAACTCCGGCTTCCTCGCGATGGCCGAGAAGCTCGACCTCTGCGACATCGCGAAGATCACCGAGAAGATGGGCGTCCAGACCTACAGCTTCGACGACCAGACCATGGTCCCGATCAAGATGCAGTACGCCCCCGAGGTCATCGGCTCCGACAACGTCTCGCCGATCGCGATGGCGTCGGCGTACGCGACTGTCGCGAACAACGGCATCCGCTGCGAGCCGAAGGCCATCGACAAGGTGATCGACCCCGACGGCCGCGAGTTCGCGCCGCAGAAGGCGTGCACGCAGGTGCTCGATCCGGGCATCGCCGCGACGGCTGCGTACGCCCTCCAGGGTGTCATGGCCTCCGGCGGCACCGGCGCGCAGGGCAACCCGTTCGACGGCACGCCCCTCATCGGCAAGACCGGTACGCACGAGGCGTGGCAGACCTGGCTCATCGAGTCCAGCACGAAGGTGACCACCGCGGTGTGGGTCGGCAACTCGCAGGGTGAGGTGCCCCTCGCCAAGCAGTGGTACAAGGGGACGTCGCTGAACAACCTGCGCTACGCGATCAACAAGCAGATCATGCGGGCCGTCGACGACCTCTACGGCGGCGACAAGTTCCCGCAGCCGAACCAGGACCTGATCCGCCAGGTGCTCGCCGACCTGCCGAACGTGGTCGGCATGTCGGTCGACGACGCCAAGGCGCGCATCGAGGGCGCCGGGTTCGACGTCATCGTGGGCGACCCGGTCGACTCGTCGCAGCCCGAGGGCACCGTCGCGGCGCAGAACCCGGCCGCCGGCAAGGTCGCGAGCGGTTCGACCGTCACGATCAACCCGAGCAACGGCGCGGGCGTCATGGTCCCCAACGACGTCGCGGGCAAGACCGTGAGCGAGGCGATCAGCTACCTCCGATCGCTGGGCTTCGGAAACGTCCAGCCTGGAACCTGCACCGAGACGCAGGGCGTCAAGGGACCGGGGACGGCGACCGGCACGAACCCGCCGGGCGGGTCGACGGTGAACCGCAACGTGGCCATCTCGGTCGACTACCAGAGCGAGCACTGCAAGCAGTGACCGCCCGCACAGGCACACGCATCGCCCTCACCGCGCTCGGCGCGGTGGGGGCGGTCGCCGTCGGGTCGGCGGTCTGGGGAATCGGCATCGAGCGCTACCTGTTCACGCTGCGCCGGCACGAGCTGAGGGTCCTCCCCGCCGGCTCGGCGCCCATCCGCATCCTCCACGTCTCCGACGCCCACATGGCGCCGTGGCAGCACCGCAAGCACCGATGGATCGCGGGCCTGGCCGACCTCGCGCCCGACCTCGTCGTCAACACGGGCGACAACCTCGGCCACGAGGAGGGACTGCGCGGCCTCCGCCGCGCCTTCTCTCCGTTCCGCGGCATCCCGGGTGTCTATGTCCACGGATCCAACGACCACACGGCGCCCTCCCCGCGAAACCCGCTGAAGTACTTCACGGGGCCCTCGAAGCACCGGGCGACGGCGGAGCCGCTCGACACCCAGGCGCTCGACACCTTCCTCGCCGAA
Source organism: Microbacterium sp. F51-2R (assembly GCF_052180235.1). GTDB lineage: Bacteria > Actinomycetota > Actinomycetes > Actinomycetales > Microbacteriaceae > Microbacterium. The sequence goes on from NZ_CP197470.1 coordinate 1,259,844, forward strand.
GACCTCGGGTGGACCGAGCTCAACAACTCGGCGACGTCGCTGCAGGTCGCGGGGCGGCGCATCGACGCGTTCGGGGTCAGCGACGCCCACCGCAAGTGGGATCGCCTCGATACGCTCCCCGACCAGATCGAGGAGGTGCGCGGCGCCGCCGACGGCGAGCCGGACTTCACGATCGGCGTCACCCACGCCCCGTACCGCCGCGTGCTCGATGCCTTCACCGCCCTCCGCGCCGACATGATCTTCGGCGGTCACACGCACGGCGGCCAGGTGCGGATCCCCGGTTTCGGCGCGCTCGTGGCCAACTGCGACATCCCCCTCACGCAGGCACGTGGGCTCAGCCGGTGGTCACGCGGCGGACGCACCGTCCCGCTCAACGTCAGCGCGGGCCTCGGGCACTCGATCTACGCCCCCGTGCGCTTCGCGTGCTTCCCCGAGGCATCCCTCATCACCCTCCTCCCCGAGGCCTCATGACGATCTCCCGGTTCGGAGCACCGGCCCGGATCAGGTAGGCTTGGAGGGTTGCCACGGGGTGTGGCGCAGCTTGGTAGCGCGCTTCGTTCGGGACGAAGAGGCCGCAGGTTCAAATCCTGTCACCCCGACCGCAGAGAGGCTCCACCTGTTCCGGTGGAGCCTTTCGCGTCTCGATAGACAGACTGGAGCACGGATGCCGCACCCCCGCCTCGTCGCGTTCGACCTCGACGACACGCTCGCCCCTTCCAAGAGTGCCATCGACCCGCGGATCGGCGAGCTACTGATCGCGCTCGCCGAGCGGGTCGAGGTCGCGATCATCTCGGGAGGACAGCTCGCCCAGTTCCAGGCGCAGGTGGTCGACAGGCTTCCGGATGCCTCGGCCGCCGTGCTCTCGCACTTCCACCTGCTGCCGACCTGCGGCACGCAGTACTACCGCCTGAAGCCCGACGGCATCGAGACGGTGTACGCCCACTCCCTCACCGACGACGAGAAGGCGCGCGTGCTCGCCGCCGTCGAGGAGGAGGCGCGTCGCCTCGGATTCTGGGAGTCCGAGACGTGGGGCGACATCCTCGAGGACCGCGGCTCGCAGATCACGTTCTCGGCCCTCGGCCAGCGCGCCCCGCTGGACGCGAAGAAGGCCTGGGACCCGACCGGCGAGAAGAAGAACACGCTGCGCGCCGCGATCGCCGAGCGCATCCCCGACCTCGAGGTGCGCTCCGGCGGCTCGACGAGCGTCGACATCACGCACCGCGGGATCGACAAGGCCTACGGCATGCGTCAGCTCGCCGAGCAGACCGGCATCCCCCTCGACGACATGCTCTTCGTCGGCGACCGCCTCGATCCCGACGGGAACGACTACCCGGTGCTCGCGATGGGCGTCAAGTGCCACGCGGTCGAGGGCTGGGAGGACACGGCTGACTACCTCGACGCCCTCATCCCGACGCTGCCGCTGCGCGAGCGCGCCTGACCCGCGCGGGGCGCGCCCCCGGCGGCCGCCGCGGCCGGCGCACCGGCGAGCGGCAGCAGGCGGGTGAGCTGCGTCACGTGCGCGGGCTCCAGCTCCTCGAGCGACGCGACGCCGAGGAGCTTCATCGTGCGCTCGATCTCGCTGCGGAGGATCTCGATCGTGCGGTCGACGCCGGCGCGGCCACCTGCCATGAGGCCGTACAGGTAGGCGCGGCCGATGAGCGTGAACTTCGCACCGAGGGCGACCGAGGCGACGATGTCGGCACCGTTCATGATGCCCGTGTCGACCATGATCGTCGCGTCGTCGCCGACCTCGCGGACGACCTCCGGGAGGAGGTGGAACGGGACGGGCGCCCGGTCGAGCTGCCGCCCGCCGTGATTGGACAGGACGATCCCGTCGACACCCAGGTCGATGAGGCGTTTCGAGTCCTCGACGCTCTGGACGCCCTTGACCACGATCTTGCCGGGCCACAGCTCACGGATGACGGCGAGGTCTTCGTAGCTGATCGTCGGATCCATCGCGGCATCCAGCAGCTCCCCCACCGTGCCGCCCGTCGACGACAGGGATGCGAACTCGAGCTTGGGCGTCGTGAGGAAGTCGAACCACCACCACGGTCGCGGGAGCGCGTCGAGGATCGTGCCGAGCGTCAGCTGCGGCGGGATCGAGAACCCGTTGCGCTTGTCGCGCAGGCGCGCGCCGGCGACGGGCGTGTCGACGGTGAACATGATCGTGTCGAACCCGGCCGCTGCGGCCCGCCGTGCGAGAGCGTACGAGACCTCGCGGTCGCGCATGACGTACAGCTGGAACCAGTTGCGCCCGTGGGGGTTGGCCTCTTTGACGCCCTCGATCGATGTCGTGCCGAGCGTCGAGAGGGTGAACGGGATGCCGGCGGCCCCTGCCGCGGACGCGCCGGCGATCTCGCCCTCGGTCTGCATCAGCCGCGTGAAGCCCGTCGGCGCGATGCCGAACGGCAGGGCGGACGGTCCCCCGAGGATCGTCGTCGACATGTCGACGGTCTCGGCCGGACGCAGGATCCTCGGATGGAACTCGACATCCTCGAACGCCTGCCGCGCGCGCGTGAGCGACAGTTCGCCCTCCGCGGCGCCATCCGTGTAGTCGAAAGCCGCCTTCGGAGTGCGGCGCTTCGCGATGAGACGCAGGTCGGCGATCGTGAGGGCGCTGGAAAGGCGCCGGCGCTTGCCGTTGAGGTCGGGCGCCTTGAACTTCATGAGCTCGAAGAGCTCCGACGGAACGGGCAGCTGTCGCTGAACCATGGGGGTCCTCTCGTCAGTCGCGGGTCAGGCCCGCGGCGGCGTAGTAGCCGGTGATGTGATCGTGGACGAGCGAGCGGGCGAGGTCGGCTTCACCCGCGTCGATGGCCTGGAGAATGCCGCGGTGCTCGGCGCGCAGGCCCGTCGCCGCGGCATCCCAATCCGGGATGCGGGCCGCCCCCGCCTGCACGTACGACTCGATCGCGGTGCGCAGGCCCGCCATCGACGCCGCCACGACGGCATTGCCGGATGCCTCGGCGAGACCCAGATGCAGCTGCGCGTCGAGGGCGAGGAACTCTTCGGCGGTCAGCGTGGTGTCGTCCATCGCCGCGAGGGTCGCGCGCACGTCGGAGAGGTCGTGCGCTCCCGACTCGGCGAGGGTGCCGACGACCCACTGCTCGAGCAGCAGACGCGTCGCGACGACGTCGGACAGCGGAAAGCCCTGCGCCGCCACCTGGAGTCGCAGCAGGGCCGCGAGGCCGCCTCGCGGCGTCGCGATGATGATCGCCCCCGAAGTCGGGCCCGAGCCCGTGCCGGTGCGGATGAGACCCATGACCTCGAGCACGCGCAGGGCCTCGCGGACACTCGACCGACCGACCCCGAGGGTCGCCGCGAGCTCGCGTTCGGGCGGCAGCCGGTCGCCCGGCGCGAGACGTCCGTCGAGCAGGTCGCCCTCGATCCTCTCGAGGACGACGCGCCACGCGCGCGCGGGCGCGGTGTCGTCAGCGGCCACGGGCACTCCTCTTCGATGTGGTCCGACCACAGTACACCGCGTGGTCGGACCACGCAAAGAGCAGTGGTCGCCTCCGTCGCCGCGAGCCGCGCGAGACGTAATCTGATGCGCATGGACCCCCTTGCTCTCGTCCTCGTCGTCGCGACGGTGACGTGCGCCTTCTGCTGGATCGCGTCGCTCATCACGAAGGACACGTCGTGGGTCGACCGGATCTGGTCGATCGTGCCGGTGATCTACGTGTGGATCTTCGCCGTCTCGGCGCTCACGTCAGGCGCCGACGCGGTGCGGCTCGTCGCGATGGCACTGCTCGTCACGGCGTGGGGCGCGCGCCTCACGTTCAACTTCGCCCGCAAGGGCGGGTACACGGGCATGGAGGACTACCGCTGGGCGATCCTCCGCGGCCGCATGAAACCGTGGCAGTTCCAGGTCTTCAACCTCCTGTTCATCGTGGTGTACCAGAACGCCCTGCTCGTGCTCATCACGCTTCCGGCATACATCGCATGGCAGCACCCCGCGCCGTTCACGGGATGGGATTCCGCGTTCGCGGTGCTCTTCGTCGGGTTCCTCGTCGGCGAGTTCATCGCCGATCAGCAGCAGTGGGACTTCCATCGCGCCAAGCGCGCGGCGGGCGGGCGGCTCGATCCGGGCTTCGTCACGTCGGGGCTCTTCCGCTACAGCCGCCACCCGAACTTCTTCTTCGAGCAGGCGCAGTGGTGGGTGTTCTACGCCATCGGGGCCACTGCTGCCGTGGCATCCGGTCTCGGATTCTGGGGCGGCGCGCTCAACGCGACGATCCTCGGGGCGGCACTGCTCTCGGTGCTGTTCGTCGGCTCGACCATCTTCACCGAGTCGATCTCGGCGTCGAAGTATCCGGCGTACGCCGACTACCGCCGCTCCACGTCGATGCTCGTGCCGCTCCCCCCGCGCCACCCCCGCACCGAGGCGACCGCCTGACTCGCGCGCTCGGCTCGCCCGCCTTGCGCGGTCATCAGCCGAGGCGGCCGCCGGACTCGCGCAGGTAGTCCTCCGCGCACAGGGCCTCGTACGTCACGCGCTCCGCCGAGAGCTCGTCGATTGCGACCTGGTCGCCCTCGAACACGAACCGGCCGCCGACGAGCCGCGCGTTGAAGAGCGCCTTGCGCCCGCAGCGGCAGATCGTCTTGAGCTCCTCGAGGCTGTGCGCGAGCTCCATGAGCCGCCGCGACCCGGGAAAGGCCCGCGTCTGGAAGTCGGTGCGGATGCCGTACGCCAGCGCCGGGACTCCGTCGAGCACGACGATGCGCAGCAGATCGTCGACCTGTTCCCGCGTGAGGAACTGCGCCTCGTCGATGAGCAGGCACGCCACGTCGACGGGGTGCTCGCTGGTCTCGGGCACGAGCGCCGCCGCGGCCTCGCGGATCAGCCTCGCGCGGTGCTCGGCGAACACGGCGCGCAGATCGTCGTCGGGCCCCACGAGGAAGTCGACCTTGCGGGTCACGCCGAGGCGGCTCGAGATCTCGTCGGCGCCCTTCGTGTCGATCTCCGGCTTGGCCAGGAGCACATGCTGGCCGCGCTCCTCGTAGTTGTACGCGGCCTGCAGAAGCGATGTCGACTTGCCGGAGTTCATCGCCCCGTAGCGGAAGTAGAGCTTGGCCACCCAGCGAGTCTAGAGGCGGGGCGCGGGGCCCCCGTCGACGGATGCCGCGGCAGGAGCCTCATCGTCCGCCGAAGCCTCCGCCTCCCCCGCCGCCGCCCGAGAAGCCGCCGCCGCTGGATCCGCCGGACGAGGACCAGCTGCTGGAGAACGAGGAGCTGGACGAGCTCGAGGAGCTGCCGCTGGATACGGGCGTCGCCGCGAGCCGGCCGATCGACGACGACGCATCGGGCAGGGAGTGCGACGAGAGCGAATCGAACAGCGCCAAGCGCGAGGTCGTGTCGAGGACGGCGGGGGTCGCGGCGCGGATGACCTCCATCCACTCGCGCTCCATCCCGAACAGCACGGCGTACGGCAGCAGACGTTCGTAGAGGTTCACGACGTCGGCGCCCAGGCGGTTCGGGGCGTCGAGGTACGAGCGCCGGCCCGACGAGACGAGATCCGCGGTCTGCGGCGATTGCGCCGCGCGCAGGCGGTCCTCCTCCGCGAGCCGCAGGTACTCCCTGATGCCCTCGAGGTAGGTCCTGTGCTTCCCGCCGGCGCGCGTGAGCGTCGTCTTCGGCAGACCGAGGAACGGCAGCACGATGAACGCGCCGAAGGCGCTCACGATCGCGAGGGTGTTGATCCAGCCGCCGAGCGCCCCGAGGTCGGCGAGCACCGACGGGACGGCGTCGACGAAGAACAGCAGCAGCAACGCGACGACGAGTCCCCCGAACTGGAGGAAGCCGCGCACCGTCCCGATCCATCCCGGCGTCTTGCTGCGGTAGCCGCGATCGACGGTCGCGTCGTCGATGCGGCGCACGTAGGTGACCGCACGCACCGGCGGGTCGCTCGCGAAAGCGCCGAGGTCGACGCGGTCACCGGGCGCGGCATCCTTCCCGAAGAGCGTCACGACGATCCGGCGGTCGTCGTGCCCGAGCCTCGAGTCGTCGCGCAGCACGACGCTGAAGTCGTCGGGGTCGGCGCGGTCGCCCTTGGCGGTGATCTCGACCTTGTCGCGCACCGCGAGGTCGACGACGTGCGCGGCGAGCGCGCGCGCCGGCACCCCGAGCACGCCCGCCGACAGCGTCGGCGACTCGTCGACCGGCGGCGTGTACTGCACGATGACGGGGTCGTTGTCGGGGTTCCGCCGCAGCACGCCCTTCATGACGAGGAGGAAGACGAGCCCGCCGAATCCGGCGAGGAGGCCCAGACCCGGCAGGATCCACTCCCACCACGGGTACGGGGGCGGCGGCGGCGGGGTGGGCGCCGCGAACGTCCGCTGCGCGAAGCCGATCGCGACAGTGACCCCCTCGTCGGGCCCGAGTCCGTTCTCGGTCGCCGTGAAGACGACGGCGGATGCCGAGGCATCCGTCCCGCTCTGCGAAAGCGCCCACGCCGACACGCCCTCGGGCCACGCGGAGTCCGGCTCGGGGCCCGCGAGCGCGCACTGCTGCGTCGACCCGGCGGCGCCCCGGTAGCAGTAGTCACGGCCCGCCATGAGGCCGTCGGCGGCATCGCCCGCGATGTGGACGCGGGAGGTGACGGAGTCGAACGGCTGGGCGTGATCGGTGCTCAGGACGTCCCAGTAGAACTCGTCGGCGCCCGTGTCGGCGTAGCGCAGCACGACGTCGTGCATCGTGTAGGTGATGACGTAGGTCTGCGCGCCGTGCACATACGAGTCGTCGCCCGTGAGCACGTAGACGTTCTCGTCATCCTGCTCCGTCCACCACGGGATGGGCTCGCCGCCCGCGCCGGTGACATCGACGACGACGGTGCCGAGGTCGATGCCGGACTCCGCGAGGGGCAGGCGCCGGACGATGCCCTTGTTCTGGTCGAAATCGGGGAAGCGCGCGACGAGCGTCTCGGTCGTGTACAGCTCGGACTCGCCGTCGACCGCCCGGACGAGCCAGTAATCGGCCGTCATCGAGTCGTAGCGGAAATCGTCGACCCCCGCGTGCACCGCCGTGTCGATCGAGACGGCGGGTCGGCGGTCGACGGCTGCCGCCGCAGTGGGCACGGCTGACGCCGCGGTGGGTGCGGTGGCGAGAGCCAGGGCGAGGACGGCCGCCGAGGTCGCGCGCGCGAGCGAGCTGAGCCTCATCGCGCCAGCGTAGCGGCCACGGGCGCAGCCCGTGAGAGCCGCCCGCCCGCCCCGCCGCGAGCGTCAGGCGGTGAGGGCCAGGGCCTCCGCCGTCTCGGTCAGCGTCTCTTCCGCGACCTCGGGCCGCGGGTTGAGCGTCTCGCCGTAGCTCGGGATGAGGTCTTTCAGCGCCGGCTCCCAGTCCGCGATGCGGTCGGGGAAGCACGTCTTGAGCAGACCGAGCATGATCGAGACGGCCGTCGACGCGCCCGGCGAGGCGCCGAGGAGACCCGCGATCGACCCGTCTTCGGACGTCACGACCTCGGTGCCGAACTGCAGCACGCCGCCCTTCTTCGGGTCCTTCTTCATGACCTGCGCCCGTTGCCCTGCCTGCAGCAGCTCCCAGTCCTCGTCTTTCGCGCTCGGCATGAACTCGCGGAGGCTGTCGACCTTCTTGGCGTGGTTCTTGAGCAGCTCGCCGACGAGGTAGCCGATGAGGCTCGGGTTGTCCCACGCGACCTTGAGCATCGGCAGGATGTTTCCGGGGCGCACCTGCGTGACGATGTCGGTCAGCTTGCCGTTCTTGAGGAACTTCGGGCTGAACGTCGCGAACGGGCCGAAGAGGAGGGATGCCTCGCCGTCGACGACGCGCGTGTCGAGATGCGGCACCGACATGGGGGGAGCGCCCACCGAGGCCTGCGAGTAGACCTTGGCCTTGTGCTGCGCCACGAGGGCCGGGTTGCTGGTCTTCAGCCACTGCCCGCCGATCGGGAAGACGCCGTAGCCCGAGATCTCGGGGATGCCGGAGCGCTGGAGGAGCTTGAGCGCCCAGCCGCCCGCGCCGACGAACACGAAGCGCGCGTTGGTGGTGCCCGGCGTGCGCCCGATCGTGTTGCGCCACTTGACGTCCCACGTGTCGTCGGAGCGCTTCTTGAGCGTGCGCACCTCGCGGTTGGTCACGACCTCGACACCGCGCTCCCTCAGCCCGTCGAAGAGCTGGTGCGTCAGCGCGCCGAAGTCGACATCGGTGCCGGCGGGCACGCGGGTCGCGGCGAACGGCTCACCCTTGACGCGCTTCTGCATGAGCAGTGGCGCCCACGTGTTGATGACGCGCGAGTCCTCGCTGAACTCGATGCCGTCGAAGAGCGGCTCCTTCTTCAGCACCTCGTAGCGCTTGCGGAGGTACTCGACGTCTTTCTCACCGCGCACGAACGTCATGTGGGGCGCCGAGTTGATGAAGGTCTTCGGCTCGTCGAGCACGCCCTTCTCCACCAGCGACGCCCAGAACTGGCGGCTCTGCTGGAACTGCTCGTTGATCGAGATCGCCTTGGCGGGGTCGAGCGTGCCGTCGGGGCCCTCGGGCATGTAGTTGAGCTCGCACAGCGCCGCGTGCCCCGTGCCCGCGTTGTTCCACGCGTTGGAGCTCTCCAGCGCGACATCGCTCAGTCGTTCGTAGACGACGATCTTCCAGTCGGGCTGCAGTTCGGACAGAAAGGTTCCCAGGGTGGCGCTCATGATGCCGCCACCGATGAGCACGACGTCTACGGTCTCGGTCACCCTTCGATTCTAGGCGTCGCCGCGAGCGCCTTCTGCCGGGACGGATGCCTCGGCACCGTCAAACTCCGCGGTTCTTGCCGGAGCGAAAAGACCCGGTCAGGCCCCGACGGTCGCCCCGCGCTGGGCGGCCACGATCTCGGCGATCTGCACCGCGTTGAGCGCGGCGCCCTTGCGCAGATTGTCGTTGGCGATGAACAGCACGAGGCCCCGGCCCTCGGGTGCGGACTGGTCGGCGCGGATGCGTCCGACGTAGCTGGGGTCGGTGCCGGCGGCCTGCAGCGGCGTCGGGACCTCCTCCAGGCGCACGCCCGGCGCGTTGCCGAGCAGGGCCCGCGCGTGGTCGGGCGTGATGTCGCGGGCGAACTCGGCGTTGATGCTGAGCGAGTGGCCCGTGAAGACGGGGACGCGCACGCACGTGCCGGCGACGCGGAGATCGGGCAGCTCGAGGATCTTGCGGCTCTCGTTGCGGAGCTTCTTCTCCTCGTCGGTCTCGTTCGAGCCGTCGTCGACGAGATTGCCGGCGAACGGGATGACGTCGAAGGCGATCGGCGCGATGTACTTCTCGGGCTGCGGGAAGTCGACCGAAGAGCCGTCCCGCACGAGGCGCAGCGTGTCGCCCTGCGCGAGGACGCCCTCGACCTGGCCGAGGAGTTCCTCGGCGCCGGCGAGGCCCGAGCCCGAGACCGCCTGGTAGGTCGAGACGATGAGCCGCTCGAGGCCCGCGGCCTGGTCGAGCACCTTGAGCACCGGCATGGCGGCCATCGTGGTGCAGTTGGGGTTCGCGATGATGCCCTTGCGCGCTTCGGCGATGGCGTGCGGGTTGACCTCGCTCACCACGAGCGGCACGTCCGGGTCCATCCGCCAGGCGCTGGAGTTGTCGATGACGATCGCGCCGGCCTCGGCGAACCGCGGCGCGTGCGCGCGACTGCCGGTGGCGCCGGCCGAGAAGAGCGCGACGTCGATGCCCGAGGGATCGGCGGTCGCGACATCCTCCACCGTCACGGCGTGACCGCGGAAGACGACGTCCGAGCCGGCCGAGCGCGCCGTCGCGAAGGCGCGCAACTCGCGCACCGGGAAGTCGCGCTGCTCGAGGATCTCGAGCATGACCGCCCCCACCTGGCCCGTGGCGCCGACGACGGCGACGGAGAGTCCGGAATCTGAGATGCGAGCCATGGCGAACGTCCTCGAGGTAGGGCGGGTGTGGCTGCGATTCTACCGGGGGCGTCGCAGCGGCCCGACCGTGTGACGGCCTCAGCCCGGTCGGGCACCGCGGGATTCATGCCAGATGCGGCGGGTTCCACTCCCCCGGCTGGTCGAAGGCGCCGTAGGCCAGGTCGACGCCGCCGGGGCCGATCGTGGCGGTGCACACGAGCAGCGACATCGTCGGATAGCCGTGTGGCCGGTTGTCGCGGATGATCGCCTCGTCATCGGTGGCAGGCAGTGCCGCGGATGCCTCGAGCAGCGCGAGCCACGGAGCGAACCAGTCCCCCGGCTCGTCGGCGGGCGGCTCGTCGAGGTCGGCGACGGCGGGGGCCGAGGCATCCGTCACCGGCGCGGCGTGCGCCTGCGTGAACGGCGCGAGCCAGCGGGCGATGCGCGCGGTCGCCGGATCGTCGACGTCGTCGTGCGCGATCATGTGCGTGCCGGGCGCGAGCTCGGTCGTGCGAAGCGCCTCGCCGTCCCACGAGAACACCCTCACTCGGGGCCCCTCGACCTCGACGAGGTTGAAGCCGTGCGTCGGCGGATGCTCGCCGGGCGGGCGCCCCGCGACGGCTTCGAGGACGAGCCCGCCGCGCGACCGGAGGCCCTCCTCGGGGAGCGTGTCGACATCGGCGCGATTGAGCAGCACCGCGAGCCGGCGCGCGCCGGCGTCGGCCGCGAGCCAGGCGCCGTTCGCGCGGACGTCGCGCACCCCGACGACTCCGGGATACGCCTCGGGCCACCAGGGGCCGAGCGCGTCCCACGGACGAGCGGGGTCTTCGTCGCGCACGGCGAGGAGGCGCAGGGGCTCGTCGGCGCTCTCGGGCACGTGGACGATCACGGTGCACATGGACGGATGTCGCTTTCTCCGCGCGGTCCTCGTGACACCCCGCCGGCGAACCGGGCCGGGACGCGCGTGGGCGCGGCGTGGGAGGATCGGGGAATGTTCATCGTAGTCGGCGTGACGGGTGGCATCGCCGCCTACAAGACGGTGCAGCTCGTGCGCATCCTGGTGACCGGCGGACACGACGTGCACGTGATCCCGACGGCCGACGCGCTGAAGTTCGTCGGCCTGACGACGTGGGAGGCCATCAGCCGCAACCCCGTCACGATCTCGGTGCACGAGGACGTCGCCGAAGTGCGCCACGTCGCCCTCGGCCGCAAGGCCGATCTCGTCATCGTCGCCCCCGCGACGGCGAACACCCTGGCCGCGATGACGGCCGGGCTCGCCGACGACCTCCTCGGCACGACGCTCCTGGCGACCTCGGCCCCCGTCGTCGTCGCCCCCGCCATGCACACCGAGATGTGGCGCCACCCCGCGACGACGGCGAACGTCGAGACGCTCCGCAGCCGCGGGGTGCACATCGTCGGCCCTGCGGACGGCCCGCTGACGGGCGGCGACAGCGGACCGGGACGGATGTCGGAGCCCGAACAGATCGCCGCGTTCGCGCTGTCGGTGGTGAGCGCCGACGGCGACCTCGCCGACCTGCGGGTCGCCGTGTCGACCGGCGGGACGCGCGAGCCGATCGACCCCGTCCGCTTCATCGGCAACCGCTCCAGCGGACGCCAGGGCGCCGCGATCGCCGTTGCGGCAGCCGACCGCGGGGCGCACGTGCGGCTGGTCGCGGCGCACGTGGACGAGGGCGCGCTGGCCGAGGCATCCGTCCACCCCCGCATCGCGATCATCAGAGTGGGCACCGCGGGCGAGCTCGGATCCGCGATGCGGGAGGCCGCCGTCGGAGCCGACGCCGTCGTGATGGTCGCGGCGGTCGCGGACTACCGCGTCGCGGAGGTCGCCGACCGCAAGCTCAGCAAGGAGGACGGGCCGCTGCAGACGCTCGCCCTCGTACCGAACGACGACATCCTCGCGGGTCTCGTCTCGGAGCGGGCCGCCCGGCAGACAGTCGTCGGGTTCGCGGCGGAGACGCCGGACGACGAGGCCGACCTCCTCGAGCGCGGGCGGCGCAAGCGGCGCCGGAAGGGCGTCGACCTGCTCGCCGTCAACGAGGTCGGGTGGAACGCGGGCTTCGAGTCGTCCGACAACCGGGTCATCGTGCTCGGCGCCGACGACGAGGTCGTGGCCGAGGCATCGGGAACCAAGCGTGCCGTCGCCGACGCCGTGTGGGACGCCGTCGCGAAGCTGCGCGGACGCTAGCGGCCGGTGCCCGCGTAGACGGTGGCCTCGGTGTCGCCGTCCAGACCGTAGGCGGTGTGCACGACCCGCGCCGCCTCGGCGAGGTCGCTGCCGCGCACCACGACGGAGATGCGGATCTCGGACGTCGAGATCATCTCGATGTTGATGCCCGCGATCGACAGCGCCTCGAAGAGCGTCGCCGAGACGCCCGAGTGCGTGCGCATTCCGGCGCCCACGACCGAGAGCTTGCCGACCTGGTCGTCGTGCACGAGGCTCTCGAACCCGACCTGCGCCTGATCGGCGGCGAGGGCCTTGAGGGCGGTCGCCGCATCGGTCTTGGGCAGCGTGAACGAGATGTCGGTGCGTCCGGTCGCGGCGACCGACACGTTCTGGACGATCATGTCGACGTTCGCACCGGACTTGGCGACGACCTTGAAGATCTCGGCGGCCTTGCCGGGGACGTCGGGGACGCCGATGACGGTGATCTTCGCCTGGCTGAGGTCTGTGGCGACGCCGGCGACGATGGGCTCTTCCATCTGTTCTCCCTCTTGGCCGTCGGGGACGCTCATCCCCTGGCCGAGCACATAGGTCCCCACGCCCGAGCTGAACGTGGAGCGGGCGTGGATCAGCACGCCGTGGCGGCGCGCGTACTCGACCGCGCGGATGTACAGGACCTTCGCGCCGTTGGCGGCGAGCTCCAGCATCTCTTCGGCCGAGACGACGCCGAGCTTGCGCGCCTTCGGCACGACGCGGGGGTCGGCCGTGAAGATGCCGTCGACGTCGCTGTAGATCTCGCACACGTCGGCGTTCAGCGCCGCGGCGAGGGCGACGGCCGTCGTGTCGGAGCCGCCGCGGCCGAGCGTCGTGATGTCGCGGGTGTCGCGGTTGAAGCCCTGGAAGCCCGCGACGATGACGATGGCGCCCTCGTCGAGCGCTTCACGCAGACGCACGGGCGTGACATCGACGATGCGCGCCGAGCCGTGGTCGGCGGTCGTGATCATGCCCGCCTGGCTGCCCGTGAAGGACCGCGCCTCGAAGCCCATCGAGTGGATCGCCATCGCCAGCAGCGCCATCGAGATGCGCTCGCCGCTGGAGAGCAGCATGTCGAGCTCGCGCGGCGCGGGGATCGGCGAGACCTGGTTCGCCAGATCGAGCAGCTCGTCGGTCGTGTCGCCCATCGCGCTGACGGCGACGACGACCTCGTGACCGGCGCGGCGCGTGTCGACGATGCGCTTCGCGACCCGCTTGATGCTCTCCGCGTCGGCGACGGACGACCCGCCGTACTTCTGGACGATCAGCGCCACGTTCGAACTCCCCGGAATGCGCCGCCTGCCTCTCGGACGTCTTCGGTGTCTTCCGGCGGGCGGAGGGCGAGCGGATGCCGCACCCCAGCGTCAATCTTACGGACGGCCTCATGCCGGGCCGACCATGTGACCGCGCTCGCCGCCGGGCAGGACGGGGGCGCCGTGCGCGCGCCCGTCACGGCAGGCCCTTGTACCCCGCGAGTGGCGGGAGGACACTTGTCGCGGCGCCCGGCGACGGGCCGGGCCTGACTGGGGAGGAGGGCTCTCATGCCCACATTCATCGACGTCCACGAGGGATTCGTGGGGGTCGACAAGGCGGGGCTCCAAGCCGCGCACGACGCAGACCTCGCGATCGAGGCCGAGGAGGGCGTCCACTTCGAGAAGGCCTGGCTCGACCCGGTGTCGGGTAAGGCCTTCTGTCTCTCGACCGGGCCTTCGAAGGAAGCGATCCAGAGGGTTCACGAGCGCGCCGGTCACGGCACGCTCGAGGTCTACGAGGTGCCGGTCGAGGTCTGACCGGCGCTGCACAGCACGGCACGGCGCGGGCCCGGCCCGCGCCGGTCGCCGTCACCGCGGCGAGCGGTGACCGCGAGCGTCGCCAGACGGGTTCAGGATGCCTCGGCGTCGCCGAGCGGCGGCGGCCCGGGCCTCGCGCGCCGGGCGACGAGGCCGCCGGTCGCGGCGAGCCAGCATCCGAGGATGACGAGCGGGAAGCCGATGAGGAGCCCGATGCTCAGCTCCTCGTTCAGGATGATCGTGCCGAGGATGATCGCGACGACGGGGTTCACGTAGGTGAAGAGAGGTGCCCGCGCCGGCCCGACCTCGGCGATGAGCGCGAAGAACGCCATGAAGGCCAGCGCCGTGCAGACGACCCCGAGGGCGACGAGCGAGATCGTGCTGCGCGCCGTCGGCACCTCGTGCTGCGTCAGGAGCCCGATCGGCAAGTAGAACAGGCCCACGGCGAACAGGGACAGCGTGATCGTGCCGAGCGACGGGACGTCCTTGAGCTTCGTCGCGACGATGAACGGGGCGATGGCGTAGCAGACCGCGACGAGCAGCACCTCGCCGACCGCGAGAAGGCTCGTCGTGCCGCCGACGGCGAGGCCGGGACCGGCGACGATGATGCCGACGCCGATGAAGCCCACGATGAGGCCCCCGGCGCGGACGGGGCGCAGCATTCCCCTGTCACCACGGGTGACGGCGATGACGGCGGCGAAGAGCGGGACCGTCGCGACGAGGAGTCCCGTCAGTCCCGACGGAAGCGTCTGCTCGGCGTGCCCCAGAAGGAGGAAGGGACCGGCCATCTCGATGGTCCCGAACGCGAGAACCCACGGCCATAGTCTGAGCGCGGGGCGGAGCGCCCTGCGGTGCACCGCGAGGGGCAGGAGGATCACGGCGCCGATGAGGGTGCGACCGGCGACGACGGCCGCGGGCGAATACGAGTCGACGGCCTCTTTGATGAAGAGGTAGGGCATGCCCCACACGATCGCCATGACGGCGAAGAGCAGCCACCCTCGGGTGCTGAATCGCGCGGGCGCGGGGGCGAGGGGCGTGCCGGTCACAGCGTGCGTCGCCCTTCGAAGGCGCGGCCGAGCGTCACCTCATCGGCGTACTCGAGGTCGCCGCCGACGGGGAGCCCCGAGGCCAGGCGCGTCACCGTGATCTCGAGGGTGTGGAGCAGACGGCTGAGGTAGGTCGCCGTCGCCTCGCCCTCGAGGTTGGGGTTGGTCGCGAGGATGACCTCCTGCACCGTGCCGTCGGCGAGTCGCTGCATGAGCTGCGTGATGCGCAGATCGTCGGGGCCGATGCCCGCGATGGGGCTGATCGCGCCGCCGAGCACGTGGTAGAGCCCGCGGAACTCCCGCGTGCGCTCGATGGCCGCGACATCCTTCGCGTCTTCGACGACGCAGATGAGCGTGAGGTTGCGGCGCGGGTCGCGGCAGATCGAGCAGCGGTCCTGCTCGGTGACGTTGCCGCAGACCTCGCAGAAGCGCACCTTCTCGCGCACCTCGGCGAGCAGTTGCGCGAGATGCGAGACGTCGAAGTTGGGGGTCTGCAGGATGTGGAACGCGATGCGCTGCGCGGACTTCGGGCCGATGCCCGGTAGCCGCCCGAACTCATCGATGAGGTCTTGGACGATGCCGTCGTACATGGGCTAGCTGAACCTCGTCGGCGGCTCGTAGGGCTCTTCACGGATGAACGTCGCACCGAGCATCTGCCGCACGACGGCCTCGCCGTAGCGCTGCACTCCGGGCGCGACCGGCCGGGCCGCACGCACCTGAGGCTGTGCCGTGCGAGGCGGCGCCGCGGTGAGCGGCGGAGCGATCGAGGGCGGAACGGGAGCGTCGGCGGAGGCGCCGATCTCGAGGTCGTCCTCGTCGGCGTCGTCACTCCGGATCGACGGCTCGATGTCGCCCTGCGGGAGCACATCGCCTTCTCGGACCGGTGCCAGCGTCGCGGTGCGCAGCCGCGCCGTCTCGGACGCCGCCTCTTCGGGATCTTCGTCGATCGCGAACTGCGCGACGCCGGCCGACGGCGCGCGATCTGACGCGGGCCGAGCCGGATCTGTCGCGAGCGACGACGGCCGATCGGCCGCGAGCGCCGATGCCGAGCCGGCCGGCGCGAACGACCCCGACGGATCGGCGGGCGGCGCGGCATCCGGAATCGGCGCGACGGCCCACTCGGTCACGGGCGCCGCCGCGGCACGCGCCGGCGCCGCCGGGCGCTCGGCCGCGCGCTCGGCGCGCGACGGGGCGGGAGGCGGCACGGGCGCGCCGCTCGGACGGTCGCGATCGTCGGGTGCGCCGCCGTCGGAACCCGGGTCTTGCTTCGCGATGTATTTCACACGGATGCCGAGCACCGCCATGATCGCCGCGCGCAGGTCTTCGCTCGGGCCGGCGCCGGCCGACAGGTGCTTGAACTTCGCGACGTCGCTCTGGCTCTGGAAGGTCAGGGTGAGGACATCGTCTTTCAGTGCGACGACGGCGGCGGCCGACGCGAGGAGCCATGACGAACGGCTGATCTCTTCGAGACGCCCGAGCACTTCGGGCCACGCGTCTTTCATGCGCTGAAGCGTCACGGGGCCGGCCGGGATCGAGGGGGCGGGCTCGACGGGGGCCGGGACGGACGGTGCGGCCGTGCCGGATGGTGCGGCGGTGCCGGACGGTGTCGGGAGGCTGGGGGTCGTCCCCTCGTCTCGCTGCGCTCGCTCGGGGACCGGAACGGCGTCGGGGGCCGGGGAAGCCGCGGGCGGAACGGCGTCGGGCTCCGGGGAAGCCGCGGCGGGGGCGGGCGAGGAGGTCGCGGCGGGAACGACGGCGGGCACCGCAGCGGCAGAGGCGGCCGGAGCGGCAGCGGCGACCGGGGCGACCGGAGCCGGGGACGCGGACGCGGCACCGGCGGTGGCGGCGAGAACGCGCGCGACCATGAGCTCGAGCTGCAGGCGCGGGGACGTGGCGCCGGTCATGTCGTCGAGCGTCGCGATCACGAGGTCGGCGGTGTGCGAGAGGCGCGCCGAGCCGAAGGCGGCGGCCTGACGCTCCATGCGGGCCAGATCGTCGGTCGAGACGCCGCGCAGGACCGCCGCGGCACCTTGACCCGTCGCGGCGACGACGATGAGGTCGCGCAGGCGCTCGAGCAGGTCGTCGACGAAACGACGCGGGTCTTGGCCGGTCTGCACGACGCGGTCGACCGCGGCGAAGGCGGCCGAGGCATCCGTCGCCGCGAAGGCGTCGACGACCTCGTCGAGCAGCTCGCCGTGCGTGTAGCCGAGGAGCGCCACGGCCCGCTCGTACGACACGACCGAGCCCTCCGACCCGGCGATGAGCTGGTCGAGGAGGGAGAGGGTGTCTCGCGGTGAGCCGCCGCCCGCCCGCACCACGAGCGGCAGCACGCCGGACTGCACCGTCACGTTCTCGGTCTCGCAGAGCTCCTGCACGTACGCGAGCATCGCGGCCGGCGGAACGAGGCGGAACGGGTAGTGGTGCGTGCGCGAGCGGATCGTGCCGATGACCTTCTCGGGCTCGGTCGTCGCGAAGATGAACTTGACGTGATCGGGCGGCTCTTCGACGAGCTTGAGGAGGGCGTTGAAGCCCTGCGGCGTCACCATGTGCGCCTCGTCGAGGATGAAGATCTTGAAGCGGTCGCGCGCGGGGGCGAAGATCGCCCGCTCGCGCAGGTCGCGCGCATCGTCGACGCCGTTGTGCGACGCGGCGTCGATCTCGACGACGTCGAGCGAGCCGCCGCCGCCACGGCCGAGCTCGATGCAGCTCTCGCACTCGCCGCACGGGACGTCGGTCGGGCCCTTCGCGCAGTTGAGGCAGCGGGCGAGGATGCGCGCCGACGTCGTCTTGCCGCAGCCGCGCGGACCCGAGAAGAGATACGCGTGCCCTACGCGGTCGCCGCGCAGCGCCGTCATGAGCGGCTCGGTGACCTGCGACTGGCCGATCATCTCGCCGAAGGACTCAGGTCGATAGCGGCGGTAGAGCGCGGTGGTCACGGCACCAGCCTACGGCGTGGCTCCGACATCGCGTCCTGCGGCGATCGCACGCCGGGACGCGGCATCCGCCACCCTCCCGACGTCACGCCTGAACCGTCTGCCCCGGCTCGGACGACACATCGAGCGTGCCCATCACACCCGTGTCGGTGATGATCGGGATCGCCGAGGTGAGGGCCGGGATCGAGGCGACGAGCAGCGTGCCGTCTTCTCGGCGCGCGTCCTCGAACTGGTGGATCGTGGGCCGCCCGGGGATCACGGGGCCCTGATCGGCGAGCGGCACGACGACCTCGTCGCCGGCCGCCAGCGTGAACGGCCGGCCGCGGACGCTGAAGGTCACCGGGTCGCCCTCGCTCGCCGCGATCCGCATCTCGGTGCGCGTCAGCGCGATCTGCAGGCGCGTGCCGTGCCAGTGCAGCGAGTAGGCCAGCTCGTTCCAGGACGACGGCAGCCGCGGGTCGAACGACAGCTCGCCGAAGTGATCGCGCATGCCGCCGAAGCCCGAGACGAGTGCCGTCCACACGCCGCCCGCCGACGCGACGTGCACGCCGTCGGAGGCGTTGTGGTGCAGATCGCCGAGGTCGACGAAGACCGACTGCTCGAAGTACTGCAGCGCGAGGTCCTGGTAGCCCACCTCCGCCGCGAGGATCGACTGCACGACCGCCGACAGCGTCGAATCGCCCGTCGTCAGCGGGTCGTAGTACTCGAAGTCGGCGAGCTTCTCCTCCGCCGTGAAGTGGTTGCCCTGCAGGAACAGCGCCAGCACGACGTCGGCCTGCTTGAGCACCTGGTACCGGTAGATCACGAGCGGGTGGAAGTGCAGCAGCAGCGGCCGCTTGTCGGGCGGAGTGTGGTCGAGGTCCCAGATCTCGCGTTCGAGGAACACCTCGTCCTGCGGGTGGATGCCGAGCGCGGCGCTGTAGGGGATGTGCATCGCCTCGGCGGAGCGCTCCCACGTCTCGGGCTCGTCGGGGTCGAGGTCGAGCCGCTCCGCCATCGCGCGATAGGCCTCGGGGTCGACGTCGGCCATGAGCCGCACGGTGTGCGCCGCGAAACGGAGGTTGAACCGCGCCATGACGTTGGTGAAGAGGTTGTCGTTGACGACCGTCGTGTACTCGTCGGGACCCGTGACCCCGTGGATGTGGAAGCTCTCGACCTCGACATCCCCGTCGCTCGTGCGCCAGAACCCGAGGGTCGCCCACAGTCGCGCCGTCTCGACGGCGATGTCGACGCCTTCGCGGAAGAGGAACTCGTTGTCGCCGGTCGCCCGCACGTACTTGGCGAGCGCGAAGCTCACGTCGGCGTTGATGTGGTACTGCGCCGTCCCGGCGGCGTAGTACGCCGAGGCCTCTTCGCCGTTGATCGTGCGCCACGGGAAGAGAGCGCCCGCCTCGTTGAGCTGGAAGGCCCGCCGGCGCCCCGCGGGGAGCATGAGGTAGCGCATCCGCAGCGCATTGCGCGCCCACTGCGGCGTCGTGTACGCCAGGAACGGCAGGACGTAGATCTCGGTGTCCCAGAAGTAGTGGCCGCTGTACCCCGAGCCGGTCATGCCCTTGGCCGGCACACCCTGTCCGTCGGCGCGCGCCGCGGCCTGCGCGAGCTGGAAGAGGCACCAGCGCGTCGCCTGCTGCAGTTCGTCCTGACCCGCGATCCGCACATCGGAGCGCTCCCAGAACGCGTCGAGCCAGGCTCGCTGGCGCGTGAAGTGCTCCTCGACGCCGACCATGAGCGCACGGTCGAGGGTGCGGCGGCAGCGGTCGACGATCTCGCGCGCCGGCACGCCGCGCGACGTGTGGTAGCTCACGAGCTTCGTGACGCGGATCGGCACGCCCGCCTTCGCCTGCACCCGGAAGACGTTCTTGGCGATGTCGGGCTCGACCAGCCGCCGCGCCGAATACTCGTTCTCGGTCTCGATGAGGTGATCGGCGAGCACCGCGACCGTCATCCCCGAGTTCGTGACGCGGTACGACAGCGCGCAGCGCGACTCGTCCTGCCAGTACTCCTGCGGCTGCAGCACGCGCTCGTGGAACTTCTCGGTCTTGCGGGGATCGAACCCGGCCCTCGACGCGTGCGCGGGCGAGCCGCCGTAGACGTCTTCGCCGTCCTGCCGGTTGATCACCTGGCAGCTGATCGTGACGGGGGCATCGGCGTTGAGCACCGTCACCTCGACGCTCATGATCGCCAGGTGCTTCTCCTCGAACGACACGAGGCGCTCGAAGTCGATGCGCACCTCCTTGCCGGAGGGCGTGACCCAGATGAGGTGGCGGCGCAGCACGCCGTCGCGCATGTCGAGCACGCGCTCGTACTCGCGCACATCGGCGACGTCGAACGAGAGCGGCTCGTCGTCGACGTAGACGCGCATGACCTTGGCGTCGGGCGCGTTGATGATCGTCTGCCCCACCTCGGCGAAGCCGTAGGCCTGCTCGGCATGGCGGATCGGGAACGTCTCGTGGAAGCCGTTGATGAACGTGCCGTGCTCGTGCGCGTATCGCCCTTCGGGCATGTTGCCCCGCATGCCGAGGTAGCCGTTCGCGAGGGCGAACAGCGTCTCGGTCACCCCCGCGGTGGCGGGGTCGAAGCTCGTCTCGACGAGCTTCCAGGGGTCGACGGGAAAACGGTCGCGATCGATCACGGAACGAGCTCCTCCAGGTCTCGGACGACGACGTCGGCGCCGGCAGCGTGCAGGTCGTCGGCGCCGACGCCCCGGTCCACGCCGATCACGAGCCCGAACCCTCCCGCGGCGGCGGAGCGCACCCCGCTCAGGGCGTCTTCCACGGCGGCGCAGCGGATCGGGTCGACCTCCAGCATCCGTGCCGCCTCGACGAAGACATCAGGCGCGGGCTTGGAAGCCAGGTGGTCGCGCTCGGCGATGACGCCGTCCATGACGACGGCGAATCGCTCGCGGAGTCCCGCGGCCGCGAGCACCTCCTCGGCGTTCTTCGAGCTCGAGACGACGGCGACGGGCGTGCCCGCCTCGGCCAGGACGTCGAGCAGCGCGACCGAGCCGGGGTATGCGGCGATGCCGTCGCGGCGGAGCACGCGCGCGAAGACCTCGTTCTTGCGGTTGCCGATGCCGCAGACGGTGTCGGCCGCGGGCGGATCGGACGGGTCGCCCCACTCCACCTCGATGTCGCGGCTGCGCAGGAGGCTCGCCACGCCGTCGTACCGCTTCTTGCCGTCGAGGTACTCGAAGTAGTCGCGCTCCTCGTAGGGCGGCTGGATGCCCCACTGGGAGAAGAGCTCCTCGAACATCGTCTGCCACGCGTGCATGTGCACTTCCGCCGTCGGGGTGAGCACCCCGTCGAGGTCGAAGAGCACTGCGTCGAACGTCGTCAGATCGGGCAGGGCGTCAGCGGGCACAGGACCTCCAGGGCGAGGGTGCGGATCGAAGATGAGCCGGCTCTTCGTCGCGCCGTCATGCCAGCGTAGTCGGCGCGACCGGGCAGATGGCGGGCGCGCGATCAAGAATGGGCGACGGATGCCGCGGCCGCCCGGGACCGCCGGCTCAGACCGTGACGGAGAGGGTCTGACGGGCGATCTCCATCTCCTCGTCGGTCGGGACGACGAGGACTGTGACGGACGAGGCATCCGTCGAGATGACACGGATGCCGCGGCCCCGCTCCTCGTTGCGCTCGGGGTCGATCTCGATCCCCGCGAAGCCGAGGGTGGAGAGGGCGCCGGCCCGCACGGCGGGAGCGTTCTCGCCGACGCCGGCGGTGAAGGAGATGATGTCGGCACCCCCGAGCACGGCGAGATAGGAGCCGGCGTAGGAGCGGAGCCGGTGCAGGTAGACCTCGAAGGCGAGGGTGGCCGCGGCATCCCCTCGCTCGACGCCCGCCGTGATGTCGCGCATGTCGCTCGCGCCCGCCAGGCCCAGCAGGCCGCTGCGCTTGTTGAGGAGCTCGTCGAGGTCGTCGATCGACATGCCCGCCCGGCGCGCGAGGTGGAACAGGACGGCGGGATCGATGTCGCCCGAGCGCGTACCCATGACCAGGCCCTGCAGCGGCGTGAGTCCCATGGAGGTGTCGACCGATCGTCCGCCGTCGACGGCGGTGACGGATGCCCCGTTCCCGAGGTGGAACACGATCTGCTTCGTCTCGGCGAGGGGCCGGCCGACGAAGGCTGCGGCAGCCTCCGACACGAATTTGTGGGAGGTGCCGTGGAAGCCGTAGCGGCGGATGCGGTGCGCCGTGGCGAGCTCCTGGTCGATCGCGTAGGTGTACGCGGCGGGGGGCAGCGTCTGGTGGAAGGCCGTGTCGAACACGGCGACGTGAGGGAGGTCGGGGAACGCGGCCTTCGCCGCGCGGATGCCCTGCAGGGCGCCGGGGTTGTGGAGGGGCGCCAGCACCGAGAGCTCGTCGATGTTGATCTCGACGAGGGGCGTGACGAGGGTCGGCTCGAAGAACCGGGCGCCCCCGTGCACGACGCGGTGCCCGACCGCGATGGGGGCCCGGTCGGCGAGCGACGGCCCGTGCTCGGCGAACGCGTCGAGCATGACGCGGAAGCCGGCGGTGTGATCGGGGATCGGCAGCTCCCGGCGGTACGTCGCGTCGGTCACGGCGGGCGCGGCGCCGTCGCCGCGGAAGTACACCGTGTGGCTCGACTCCCCCACGGCCTGCCCGATGCGCTCCACGAGCCCCGCGGCGAGGACGGCCTCGGCATCCATGTCGATCAGCTGGTACTTGAAGGAGGACGAACCGCTGTTGACGACCAGCACGACGCTCATGCGGGGCTTCCCTCATCCTGTGCCTGGATCGCCGTGATCGCGATCGTGTTGACGATGTCGTCCACGAGCGCGCCGCGCGAGAGGTCGTTGATGGGCTTGTTGAGCCCCTGCAGCACGGGGCCGATCGCGACGGCGCCGGCGGAGCGCTGTACCGCCTTGTAGGTGTTGTTGCCCGTGTTGAGATCCGGGAAGACGAACACTGTCGCGCGACCCGCGACATCCGATTGCGGCATCTTCGTCTTCGCGACCGCCGCATCCGCCGCCGCGTCGTACTGGATCGGGCCCTCGACGGGCAGCTCCGGCGCGCGCTCCCGGACGAGCGCCGTGGCCAGTCGCACCTTCTCGACGTCGGCCCCCGACCCCGACTCGCCCGTCGAGTACGACAGCATCGCGACGCGCGGCTCGATGCCGAACCGGGTCGCGGTCGCCGCCGACGAGATCGCGATGTCGGCGAGCTGCTCGGCGGTCGGATCGGGGATGACGGCGCAGTCGCCGTACACCAGCACCCGGTCGGCGAGCGCCATCAGGAAGACGCTCGAGACGACTGAGACGCCGGGCTTCGTCTTGATGATCTCGAACGCGGGCCGGATGGTGTGCGCGGTCGTGTGGACCGCTCCCGAGACCATGCCGTCGGCCATGCCGAGGTGCACCATGAGCGTGCCGAAGTACGAGACATCCGTCACGGTGTCGGAGGCCTGGGCGTAGGTGACGCCCTTGTGCGCGCGCAGCCGCTCGTACTCGCGCGCGAACTTGTCGACGTGCACGGCGTCGAAGGGCGAGAGGATCTCGGCTCCGCGGAGGTTGATGCCGAGCTCGAGCGCGCGGTTTCGCACCTCGATCTCCTCGCCGAGGATCGTGATGTCGGCGATGCCGCGCGAGAGGACGGTCGCCGCGGCGCGGAGGATCCGGTCGTCGTCGCCTTCCGGCAGCACGATGCGCTTGCGGTCGGCGCGGGCCCGCTCCATGAGGCCGTACTCGAACATCAGCGGCGTGACCACCGTCGCGCGGGCGAGCCCCAGCGAGCGCACGAGCGCCTCGGTGTCGACGTGCGTCTCGAACATCGCCAGCGCCGTGTTGTAACGCCGCTGCGAGTCGGCGGCGAGCCGTCCGCGCGTCGACATGACCGTGAGCGCCGTGTGGTACGTGCCGGAGTCGGTGGCGATGATCGGGATCGTCGCGCCGAGACCGTCGATGAGCCGGTCGATGTCGTCGGGCAGGGGGAAGGGTCCGTTGAGGACGATGCCCGCCAGCGACGGGAACGTGCCGGACCGGTGGGCGAGGAGCACCGCGAGCAGCACCTCGGTGCGGTCGGCCGGGACGATCACGAGCGCGCTCTCGAAGAGGCGCGGCAGGACGTTGACCATCGACATGGCGGCCACCACGACCCCGAGCACTTCGCGGGTCAGGAGCTCGGGGTCGCCCTTGACGAGCTTGGCGTCGAGGGCGCGCATGACCCCGCGCACGGACGGCGCGACGAGGAAGGTGTCTTCGGGGAGCGCCCACACCGACACCGTGCGGTCGGGCGCGGCCCGCTCGGGCGCCGGCGACGCGTCGACGACGGACTGGATCGTCTCGACGATCTCGACGAGCCGGTCGGGGTCGGCGCGGTTGGCGACGACGGCGAGGAGTCCCGCCCGGCCGTGCGAGAGCTCGGCGAGCGCGAGCGACGCGATCTGCCCCATCTCGTCGGGCGTGCGAGCGGGCGACGTGCCGAGCTGCTCGCCCTGCCCGGCCCGTCCGCCGAGGACGAGCAGCACGGGAGCGCCGAGGTTGGCCGCGATCCGCGCGTTGTAGCCGAGCTCGGCGGGGCTTCCGACGTCGGTGTAGTCGCTGCCGACGATGACGACGGCGTCGCACTGGGCCTCGACGGCCTTGTAGCGCTCGACGATCGTCGACAGCGCGAGCTCCGGGTCTTTGCGCACGTCGTCGTAGGTGACGCCGATGCACAGCTCGTACGGCAGATCGACGCCGTCGTGCGCGAGCAGCATCTCGAGCACGTAGTCGCGCTCGGCGGTCGAGCGCGCGATCGGCCGGAACACGCCCACGCGCGGCGTCGCATGGCTGAGCGCGTCGAGCACCCCGAGCGCGATCGTGGACTTGCCCGAGTGACCCTCTGCCGACGTGATGAAGATGCTCCGCGCCACGGCCTCAGCCTATGGGCCGGTCGGATGCCGTGGCCATGGATGTCTCGGGGGCGAGAGGCTGGGCTCGCAGTGGCTCGACGCCACGGACCGCGTCGGGACGGACCGGGCGAGTAGGCTCCCGCCCATGTCTCCGACCCCCGGCATCGACATCCCCGACCATCGCGGCCGGACGGCCCTCGACCGCACCGGACTCGATCTCGACGGCAACCCCGACGTGCGGGTGACGGATGTCGAGCTCCTCGCCGCGGGCTGGCATGTCCTGCGCAAGACGACGCTGGAGTACCGGGATGCCTCGGGGACGTGGTCGACGCAGCAGCGCGAGACGTACGACCGGGGCAACGGCGCGACGGTGCTCCTCTACGACCCCGCCGAGCGCACGGTGCTGCTGACGCGGCAGTTCCGCTACCCCGTCTACGTCAACGGCCACCCCGACGGCATGCTGATCGAGACGGCGGCGGGGCTGCTCGACGATGACGACCCCGAGACGGCGATCCGGCGCGAGGCGCAGGAGGAGACGGGCGTCCGGATCGGCGAGGTCGAGCACGTGTATGACGTCTTCATGAGCCCGGGGTCGGTGACGGAGCGCATCCACTTCTTCGCGGCGCCGTACGAGGCATCCGCGCCGCGAAGCGATCGCGGCGGACTCGAGGCGGAGGGCGAGGACATCGAGCTGATCGAGCTCGGCATCGACGAGGCGCTGGGCTGGATCCGCGATGGCCGCATCCAGGACGCGAAGACCATCATGCTGCTGCATTGGGCGGTGCTCGAGGGCCCCTTCGCCCGCTGACCGACGCCCGCCGATCGCGTCGCAAGGCCGGCGACCGGGCCGGACGGCCGGGAAAATTAAGACTCTCCGCGAACCCGGCAGAGCCTGGTTACCCTTGCTACGTTTCCGTCCTGGGGGAGTTGGCCTGGATGCCGCCTCGCGGAGAGCTGAGACGAGTCTACCCGGTCCCGAACGGACTCGAGATCAGTCCTCGAGAGGAACCGCGCGGATGCCGCCCTCCACCGTCGCGACGACGAGCACCCGCCGCGCGGTGAGGCCGCGGAGCGCGTCGAGAACGGCCGGCGCATCCTCCTCCCCGAGTGCGAGCACTTCGTCGGGGACGCTCGCCCGCATCGTCGTGACCTGGGCCCCCGTCTCGGACCGGACGGCCGCGACGAGGCCCGACGCATCGCCGCCCGTGACGAGCAGCACGCGCCCGATCGTCTGGCGCGGCACGACGTCGCGCGCGATCCGGCGATCGGAACGCCACACGGCGAAGTGGTAGGCGAACACGACCGCCGTCGCGATGAGGAGGCCGAACGGGGCGCGGATGCGCTCGACGAGCCCGCCGGCTTCGGTGGGGCCGAGGACGAACTGGAAGAGACGGAAGCCGATGAGCAGCAGCGTGACCACGGCGACGATCGCGCTCGCGCCGAAGATCGCGATGAGGTACACCCGCCGCGCGGGGAGCGCGGCCTCCTCGGCCGGCACGGACCGCGTGGGATTCCACGCGATCCACCACACCGGCAGGCCGACCGCGAGCGCGCTCAGCCCGCCGAGGAGGAGCGTGCGGGGGTCGGTGTCGACGAGCGGCGACACGATCGAGGCGAGGAGGGCGTTGACCACGACACCCAGGCCGCTGGCGGCGCCGACGAGCGCGACCGCCGAGATGAGGAGGCGACCCGACCGGCGCACCGAATCGGGACGGGCGGACAGGATGCGGCTCTGCGCCGTCCACACGATTCCCCCGACGAGCGCGGAGGCGACGGCCGTGTCGAGCGGACGCAGGACGACGGCGACGGCGTCCGTGCCGAAGACGAGCTGGAGCACGACGAAGAGCAGCGTGCCGACGGCGAAGAGCGTCAGCGCCGCCGCAGCCCCCACAGTCAGGATGAGAAGGACCGACGCGAAGCCGCCGCGTCCCTCGCGTCCCCGCTCCCTCGTCCAGTGCCACCACCACACCGCGGCGCCGATTGCGGCCCAGGTGAGCGCCTGCCCCACTTCGAGCAGCCACGGTCGCGTCGACACCAAGACCGGGAGGAAGATCTCCAGGCCCGCCGAGACGATGGCGCGCAGCGCCCCGATCGAGCCGACCGTCGCGACGATCAGTCCGTACACGGTGCCGATCGCAGGAGTCACCTCGACGAGTCGCGTCGGCGCGGTCGCGGCGCTGCGGCGCATCCAGCGGTGCCAGACCCACACTCCGCCCCACACCAGCGCGACGCACGCCGACGATGCGTCCCACCGCCCGTCGAGCCCTTCCGCGATGGCCGATGCGGCGCCGATCGTCGCCGTTACGAGCGCCACGAGGCTCATCGCCACGAGGTACAGCGCCCACACGAGCGAGGCCCGCTCCGCGGGGTCGCGCAGACGTCGGTGCTCCCACCACCACAGCACGCCGGCGAGCGGACCGGCGATGAAGGTGAAGGCCAGCGCCCGCGCGAGGCCCGCGTCGTCGGTCACGAGCGTGCTGCCCGGATCGAGGACGCGGGTGAGCAGACCGCTCAGTCCGATGGCGGCCACCGTGACGAGGGCGAACAGGAGGACGAGGACGATGATCCGGCGCACCGTGCTCTGCGCCCGGCCCGCGCCGGGAGCCGCCGCCTGCGCGGGTCCCGTGACGGGCGCCTCCCCCGGCGCGCTCATCAGCGCACCCCGCCGGCGCAGATCGTGAACTCCCAGGGCGCGGTGTCGACGAGCCACTCACCGCCCTCGCGGACGAGCGTGAACGATCCGTCGCTCTCGTACTCATCCGCGCCGAACGGGCCCGAACCCGTGACCGTCGTGATGACGACGTCGACGCGGGCGCTGTCGCCGGTCTCTTTCGTGGCGACGAGGGCGACGCGACTGTCGCCCTGCACCGGGTCGATGCGATCGCATCTGTCGGCGGTCTCCGTCGCGAGGTATCGCCGCGCGGTCGTGAGGTCGCCGTCGGTCACCGCCTGCGCATAGCGCTGCACGACGCCCTGCGGCGTGCCGGCGGGAAGCATGTCGGGCGTCCCGCGTGTGAGCACGGCGATGACCGCGATCACGATGACGACGCCGACCCCGGCGAGCAGCGCGACGAGGAGGATTCTGGATCGACGACCGTCTTCCGTCATGGGCACATCCTGGCAGGCCGGGGGCGCGGCATCCGGGACCAATGTCCCGACTCCGTGCGCGGGGATCTCCCAGGCCACGCGCCCCGCTGCGCGTCTAGGATCTGCAGAAGGGGCAATGAGGCCCGGGGGCGCGGGACCAGGGAGGTCGCAGTGGCGGATTCGACGGTGACGGATGCCTCGATCAGCGCGTCTTCGCAGCCGGGGGCCATGGACGCCGGCACGTTCAGCCGCACCACCGATCAGATCCTCGCGTCCGTCGGGCGCGTCATCGACGGCAAGCCCGACGCCGTGCGCTCCGCGCTCGTGTGCCTTCTCGCCGAAGGGCACCTCCTCATCGAGGACGTGCCGGGCGTGGGGAAGACGATGCTCGCACGGGCGCTCGCGGCATCCGTCGACGCAACCGTACGTCGCATCCAGTTCACCCCCGACCTCCTTCCGGGAGACGTGACGGGGGTCAGCGTCTTCAACCCGGTCGAGCGCGAGTTCGAATTCAAGCCCGGCGCCATCTTCGCGAACATCGTCATCGCCGACGAGATCAACCGGTCGTCGCCCAAGACGCAGTCCGCCCTCCTCGAGGCGATGGAGGAGCGGCAGGTCACGGTGGACGGACGCTCGCACCTCCTCCCCGAGCCCTTCCTCGTCGTCGCGACGCAGAACCCGCTCGAGATGGAGGGCACCTACGCCCTCCCCGAGGCGCAGCGCGACCGGTTCATGTTCCGCATCTCGATGGGCTACCCCGACGCGAAGTCCGAAGCACTCATGCTGCGCCAGCGCGACACGGTCAATCCGCTCTCCGCCATCCGCTCGGTCGTCTCGGCCGAGCACATCGAACAGCTCATCGCGTGGGCGCGCGGCGTGCATGTCGCTCCCACGATCGAGGACTACGCCGTGGCGCTCTCGCAGGCCACGCGCAGCCACTCCGACCTCCGCCTCGGCGCGAGCCCGCGCGCGACGCTGCAGCTCGTGCGCGCCGCCAAGGTGTGGGCGGCCCTCGACGGCCGGGGCTTCGTCATCCCCGACGACATCACCGCCCTTCTCATCCCCGTCTTCGCGCACCGGCTGATCCCGACGCGTTCGGCAGGCGGATCGCGGGCCCGCTCCGGTGCCGACGCGATCACGACGATCCTCGAGCGCATCGCGCAGAGCGTGCGCGTCCCCATCGCGGCCAGGCAGTAGGTGCGCATGATGAAGCGGCTGTGGCCGTTCACGGCCCGCGGGACGGGAGCTCTCCTGCTCGCGGTCGCCTGCTTCATCGCCGCGAACGAACTCGGAGTCGTCGAGCTGCTGTACTTCGGCGTGCTCCTGCTCGGCATCCTCGCCGCGTGCCTCATCTCTCTGCACGTCGTGCGACGGACCGACCGCATCACGCGGTCGCTCTCCCCCGATGTCGGCACGGTCGGGCGACCGTCCACCGTCGTGGCGCGCGTCGGGGTGCGCTCGCCCTTCCCCACGGCCCCGGGCACGTGGGAGGACACGCTGCCCAAGGGCGTCACGGGGCTCTCGCACGGCACCTTCCCCGCCGTCGGCTCGGGTCTTGCCGGCGTCGACAAGCTCGTCGAGCTCGAATACACGATCACGGGCGTGCGGCGAGGCATCCACTCTCTCGGTCCTCTCGTGGTGACCTCGACCGATCCCTTCGGACTCACCCGGCGGCGCACCGTCTTCGCCGAGCGCACGAACGTCACGATGGCGCCCGCGATCATCGAGCTGTCGGCGCTCACGAATCTGCTCGGCGACGCGGGCGGCACGCTGCACACGCAGAACAATCAGCTCGGCCAGGGCGCCGACAATCTCGTCGCGCGGCCCTACGTGCCGGGCGACTCGATGCGGCGCATCCACTGGCGCGCCTCGGCGCACCGCGGCGACCTCATGGTGCGGCAGGAGGAGCAGGAGTCCACGCCCGACGCCGTCGTCGTCCTCGATCGCGGAGTGCTGCGCTACACGAGCGAGGCCATGGCCGCGACAGGCGCCGACCCCGGGTTCGAGTCGGCCGTCTCGGTTGCCGTGTCGGTCATCACGAGGCTCGTGCACGACGGCTACGCGGTCGACGTCATCGACTCCGACGGCACTGCGCTGACCGAACGCATCGACGGCGGCGACATGACGGCGGTCGAAGACGTGCGCACGTTCTTCGCCACCCTCACGGCCCGCAAGGACGACCACCTGCACCGGCTCCCCAAGATCTTCCAGGGCGTCATGACGGGTCCTGTCGTGCTCGTGACGGGGCGATTCGACAGGCAGGATGCCGATGCGATCGCGCCTGTCGTGCACCACAGCTCGCTTCCCATCCTGTTCGCCGTCGCGCCCGCGCGCGAGGCCACCGAGCGCGCGCTCGACTGCGGCTGGCACGTCTCGAGGATCGATCCCGACGCCGACATCGCCGGTGCGTGGGCGGGGGTCGTGGAACGGGGGGTGAGCCGTGCCCTCCGTTGAGGCGCGTCCCGCGGCACCTGGCGCGGGTGGCTCGAGGCGGACGGAGCGGGTGGTCCGCCGGCCCGAAGACACGCGGCGCCCCGACGACCGGGATCAGCGCCGGCCCGCCGACCTACCGCTGACCCTCGGGGTGTTCGTCGCGATCCTCGCGGCCCTCATGCCCGTGCTCGGCGTCGTCAAGCCGTGGCCGTGGCTCGGCGTCTCGCTCCTCCTCGTCATCCTCATCCTCGGCGCCGGCTACGTCGCGCGACGCTATCGCCTGCCGGCGGTCGCGGTGAGCCTCATCGAGGTCTCGATCTGGGCCGTCGCGCTGACGTTCCTGTACTTCCGCGACACGGCGCTCCTCTGGCTCATCCCGACGCCCGAGACCTTCCGCGCGATCCCCGAGTCGATCGCGGTGGCCTCCAACGACATCGCGCTCGGCGCGGCGCCCCTCCAAGCCGGCCCTGAGCTGTCGTTCCTCATCGTCGGCGCGACGGCGCTGCTGGCGATCATCATCGACCACGTCGTGCTGACGGCGCGGATGCCTCTCCTCGCCGGGGTCGGACTGATCGCCGTGTCGCTCATCCCCTCGATCGCGGTGCCGCGCGGCATCGAGGTGTGGTCGTTCGTGCTGCTGGCGGGGGCCATCCTCTTCCTCATCCGGGCCGACACCCGGTCTCGAGAGCCGCAGGGTGAGCGCGAGGCATCCCGATCTGCGGGAGTGCCGGCCACCGCCCTCGGAATCGGTGCGATCGCCGTCGTCGTCGCGGTCGTCGCGGCGCCTCTTCTCCCCCAGCCGACCGCCCAGCCCGGAGGGGCGGGGATCGGCGCAGGGCCCGGCATCGACGTGACACTGCAGCTGGGCGACGACCTCCGCCGCCCCCGCGAGACGGTGTCGCTGCTCGTGCACACCGACATGTCGTCGGCGCCGTATCTGCGCGCCGCGACGCTCTCCGAGTTCACGGGGTCGGTGTGGCAGCCCGACCGCTCCCGCTCCCTCCCGCTCGGCAGCGAGTTCGCGCTCAGCGACGTGTCGGTCGAGCCCGACGTGCGGGTCGCCGAGTACACGACGACCGTCGAGGTGCGCGATCTCGTGTCGCCGTGGCTCCCCGTCACATTCCCCGCGGTGGCCGTCAACGGGCTGCAGGGCGACTGGGAGGCCGTCCCGTACAACCGCACCGTGCTCTCGCGCACGACCTCGACCGCGGGGCAGGTGTACGAGATCGTGTCGCATCAGCCGCGGCCCACGCTCGAGCAGATGCGCGCTGCGAACTCCGGCGGCCCGCAGATCCGCGACGACACGACCGCCCTCCCCGACGACCTGCCGACGATCATCCGCGACACCGCGCAAGAGGTGACCGCCAACGCCACCAACGACTACGACGCTCTCGCCGAGCTGCAGCGCTGGTTCCGCGGCGGCGCGTTCCGCTACTCCCTCGACGCGCCCGTCGAGGACGGCTTCGATGGCAGCGGCGCCGACGCCGTGGCGAAGTTCCTCGATGTCAAGGAGGGCTACTGCGTGCACTTCGCGTCGGCCTTCGCCCTCATGGCGAGGACGCTCGGGATGCCGTCGCGAATCGTCGTCGGCTACCTGCCGGGCAACGCGACCAACGACTCCGTCGACGGCGAGACCGTGTACGAGGTGACGAGCAGCATGCTCCACTCGTGGCCCGAGGTCTACTTCGACGGGATCGGCTGGGTTCCCTTCGAGCCGACCACGGGACTCGGCGTGCCGACGACCTTCGCGCCGGCGGCGACGTCGCAGGGATCGGCCGACAATCCGCAGGACTCGCCGCTCGAGCCCTCCACCTCGGCGACCCCCGACCTTCCGGAGTCCGACCGCAACACGGGCGACTCGGGCACGACCGATGCGAGCTCGACGACGACCAGCATGAACCCGCTTCCGTCGGTGGGCATCGTGATCGTCATCCTGCTCTTCCTCGCGATCCCTGCCGTTCTCCGGGCGGTGCAGACGCGCTCGCTGCTGCGCGCAGCGGAGCAGGGCGACGCCGTCGCGGCGTGGCTCGTCGTGGTCGATGCCGCGATCGACCTCGGCATCCCGGTGCCCGCGAGCGAGTCGCCGCGCTCGCTCGGCAGACGCCTGATCGATGAGAGCGGCGCGCCGCTCGCGCAGACGACGCAGCTCGTACGCGCGATCGAGCGCGCGAGCTACGCGCAGGGCGGCAAGCATCGGCTGTGGGAGTCGACTCCTCTGTCGGATGCCGCGACCGCCGTCCGGACGGCCCTCTTCGAGAACGCGTCCTCGGCGCAACGGCTCGTGGCCGTCATGGTGCCGAGGTCGCTGGTGATCCGCCCCGGCTCGGTGTACGCCGGTGCCGGCGCCCGCGCCCGCTCCCGCTCCCGCTCCTGACCCCCGCTCCCCCGGGCGGGCGCGGCGAGACGAGGGCCCGACCCCGACCCCAGGGG
Source organism: Microbacterium sp. F51-2R (assembly GCF_052180235.1). Lineage (GTDB taxonomy): Bacteria > Actinomycetota > Actinomycetes > Actinomycetales > Microbacteriaceae > Microbacterium. The sequence continues at coordinate 1,292,470 of NZ_CP197470.1, forward strand.
CTGGTTCGACGCGCTCTTCGCGCGCGGGTAGGATGGCCTACGGCCCTCCGGGGTCTGGAGGATTCGCCTAGTGGCCTATGGCGCACGCTTGGAAAGCGTGTTGGGTGAAAGCCCTCAGGGGTTCGAATCCCCTATCCTCCGCTCATGTCCTGAGTCGCGACCCCGTTCACGAACGAGTCGCGACTCAGGACTTTTTTGTGGTTTGGCGCTCGCCGACCAGGCTTGCTCGCCGGCCCTGCACGTCCGCGGGCGCACGAAAAAGCCCCGACTGTTACCACACAGCCGGGGCGAGACGAATGAGAAGTTCGCCTATCACCACCAGCGTACAGCGCCCACCTGGGAGATGGCCCGGCGCCGGCGCAGTCCGCGACCGGCAGCGCCGCGACGGTATCTCAGAGGTCGGGGTTCGACTCCGGGTCGCCTGCGAGCCGATCCGCTTCGCGGGCCACCGCCTCCTGCTCGGCCTCGCTCAGCGGCGGGAGGCCGACCTCGTCGGCCGGTATGCCGGCGTAGGGGTCGGCGCCGGGAAACTCCTGGCTGAAGGAGCCCGCGACAACTCCCCCCGGGGGAACTTCGTCTCCAGCGGCGCCCAAGAGGGTCTCCTCGCCGGGAGCCTGCTCCGGTACGTCGTCTCCGAGGTGCTTACGGTGCCATTCGCCGCTCATGTTCACTCCCACCAGTACAACGGTTGATGCAGTCTACGGGTGGTCGTCAGTAGCGCGGCTTGCGGTGAGGACGGTCGTCGTCGCGACGCGCCCCGCGCCCGGGGCCACCCGTGTCCAGACGCAGTTCGATGAGCCGTCCCGAGATGCGGGTGTCGGCGAGCCGGTCGAGCGTCGCCCGCGGGAGGTCAGCGGGGAGCTCGACGAGCGAGAAGTCCGGCCGGATCTGGATCGCCCCGAAGTCGTCGCGCTTGAGGCCGCCCTCGTTGGCGAGCGCCCCGACGATCTGGCGCGGCTCGACGCGATGGCGTTTGCCGACGGCGATCCGGTACGTCGCCATTCCCGCCCGGGGTGTGCGAGGCCGGCGCTCGCCCCCGTCGCGATCGCGGTCGAAGCGCCCGGGCCGGTCGCCGCGGTCGCCGCGGTCCCCGCGGTCGCGGTCGCCGCGGTCTCGGTGCGTCGGCTCCGGATCCGGCTCGAGCAGAAGCGGCGACTCACCCTGGGCGACCACGGCGAGGGCGGCCGCGACATCCACTTCGGGAATGTCGTGGTTGCGCACGTAGTGGGCGACGATGTCGCGGAAGCGGTCGATGCGCTCCGTCTCGCCGAGGGCCGCGGTGATGCGGTCGTCGAAGCGCGCGAGACGCGTGACGTTGACCTCGTCGACGCTCGGCAGCGGGATCTCGGTGAGCTCCTGACGCGTGGCACGCTCGATCGCCCGTACGAGACCGCGCTCGCGCGGCGTCACGAAGCTGATGGCGTCACCGGCCCGTCCTGCACGACCCGTACGGCCGATGCGGTGCACGTACGACTCGGTGTCGGTGGGGATGTCGAAGTTGACGACGTGCGAGATGCGCTCGACGTCGAGGCCGCGCGCGGCCACGTCGGTCGCCACGAGGATGTCGAGCTTTCCCGACTTCAGCTGGTTGATCGTCTTCTCGCGCACGGGCTGCGCGACATCGCCGTTGATCGCGGCGGCCGAGTATCCGCGAGCGCGAAGCTTCTCGGCGATCTCTTCCGTCACGCTCTTCGTGCGGCCGAAGACGATCATGCCGTCGAAGTTCTCGGTCTCGAGAATGCGCGTGAGGGCGTCCATCTTCTGCTGGAACGACACGATGAGGTAGCGCTGCGTGATCGTCGCCGACGTCGTCGTCTTGGTCTTGACGGTGATCTCTTCAGGGTCGTGCAGATACTGCTGCGAGATCCGCCGGATCGCTGCCGGCATCGTCGCCGAGAAGAGCGCGACCTGCTTCGTGTCGGGGGTGTCGGCGAGGATGGTCTCGACGTCTTCGGCGAAGCCCATCTTGAGCATCTCGTCGGCCTCGTCGAGCACGAGGAACTTCAGCTCGGTGAGGTCGAGCGTGCCTTTGTCGAGGTGATCCATGATGCGCCCCGGCGTGCCCACGATGATGTGCACGCCGCGGCGGAGGGCCGACAGCTGCACGCCATAACCCTGGCCGCCGTAGACGGGGAGCACGTGCACGCCGCGCAGGTGCGACGCGTACTTCTCGAACGCCTCGCACACCTGCAGCGCGAGCTCGCGCGTCGGTGCGAGCACGAGCGCCTGCGGCGTCTTCTGCGACAGATCGAGTCGGTCGAGGATCGGCAGGGCGAACGCCGCCGTCTTGCCGGTGCCGGTCTGTGCGAGGCCCACGACATCGCGACCGGCCAGAAGAGTCGGGATGGTCGCCGCCTGGATCGCCGACGGCGTCTCGTAGCCGACGTCGCGCAGCCCCGCGAGCATCGGATCGCCCAATCCGAGGGCGGCGAAGGTCATCGTGGCGGGCTCCTCCGGAGCCGCTTCCTCGATCGGGACATCGGACGTGGTCACGCTTCAGGGTAATGCGCAGTCCCTGTGCGGCGACAGGATGCCGCTGCCGACGCTGCGTGTCGCGCGGCGCCGGCCGCGGCATCCGGAACCCTACGGATGCTCGTCGAGGGCACGGGCGATCTGCCGGAACTCGTCAGGGGTGATCTCGCCACGCGCAAGGCGCTCCTCCGCGATCTGGCGAGCCGAAGACGGCGCCGCCCGCGGCGCCTGCCCGGCGCCCGTGGATTGACCTGAGGTCGACATCCGCACGATCAGGATGATGAGGGCCGCCAGGATGAGCAGGAGAAGGATGCCGCCGAGCCACATCCAGCCCCATCCGAAACCGTGTCCGTACATCATGAGCTGCCCGCCTCTCCCCCGCCGGGCAGATCGCCGGCAGGTGAGTCGATCATCCCTCTCGTGAACGGAATCGAACAGGCCGAACGTCCTGCCCGGCGTTCACGACCGCCGGCCCAGGATCGCGCGGACGCTCGCCTCCGGCCGAAGATCCAGGCGACGGAGGAGCTGCGCGTTGACGGCGACCACGATCGTGGACAGCGACATCAGGAGGGCGCCGACCGACATCGGGAGCACGAATCCGAACGGAGCGAGAACACCGGCCGCGAGGGGGACCGCGATGAGGTTGTAGCCCGCCGCCCACCACAGGTTCTGCTTCATCTTGCGGTAGCCGGCGCGCGACAGCTCGATGACCGACAGGACGGAACGCGGATCGTCGCTGGCGAGGATGACGCCGGCAGACGCGATCGCGACGTCGGTGCCCGCCCCGATCGCGATGCCGACGTCGGCCTGCGCGAGGGCGGGTGCGTCGTTGACGCCGTCTCCGACCATCGCGACCCGTCGGCCCTCGCGCTGGAGTTCGGCGACCTTCGCCGACTTGTCCTCGGGGCGCACTCCGGCGAACACGCGGTCCACACCGAGATCGCGACCGACCGATCGGGCGACGGCTTCGGCATCGCCGGTGATCATGACGACCTGGATGCCGAGCTCATGCAGGGCATCGACGGCTTCACGCGATTCGGGGCGCACCTCGTCGGCGAGCTTCACCCCTCCGATCACCACGCCGTCACGGAGGACGTGAAGGACGGTCGCGCCGTCTTCGTGCCACGCGGCGGCCGATGGCACCTCGCCGACCCCGGCCTGTTCGAGCAGCCGCGGGCCGCCGACGCGGATCTCCTGACCCTCGACCGTCGCGACGACACCGATCGCGGGCGAGGAGGAGAAGCCGACGGATGCCGCGACCGCGAGTCCGTGGTCGGCTGCAGCGCGCACGATGGCCCGCGCGAGAGGGTGCTCGCTGTCGGCTTCTGCGGCTGCGGCGAGCGCCAGGACCGTGTCAGCGTCGATGTCGCCGACGGGCGCGATGTCGGTGACGGTCGGCTCGCCCTTCGTGAGGGTGCCGGTCTTGTCGAAGAGGACGCTATCGATCGCGCGCATACTCTCCAGCGCGAGGCGGTCTTTGATGAGAACTCCGCCGCGCGCGGCACGTTCGGTGGCGATCGCGACCACGAGCGGGATCGCGAGGCCGAGCGCGTGCGGGCACGCGATGACCAGGACCGTGATGGTGCGGACCACCGCCGCATCCGGGTTTCCGAGCAGCGTCCACACGATCGCGGTGATCGCGGCGGACCCGAGTGCGAACCAGAACAGCCAGGCGGCGGCGCGGTCGGCGATCCGCTGGGCGCGCGAGGTGGAGTTCTGCGCCTCGGTCACGAGCCGCTGGATGCCGGCGAGGGTCGTGTCGTCGCCTGTCGCGGTGACCTCGACGCGCAGTCCGGAATCGGTGGCGACCGTGCCCGCCGTGACCTGGTCGCCGACCCCTCGAGCCACGGCACGCGACTCGCCCGTGACCATCGACTCGTCCATATCGGCACGACCGTCGACGATCCGCCCATCGGCGGGGATGCTGCCGCCCGGGCGCACCACGACGACATCGCCGATGCCCAGATCCGACGGCGCGACGATCACGACCTGGTCACCTTCGACACGCTCGGCCTCATCGGGCAGCAGTGCGGCGAGCGAATCGAGGGCGGACGTCGTCTGAGCCAGTGACCGCATCTCGAGCCAGTGCCCGAGGAGCATGATGACGATGAGCAGCGCGAGCTCCCACCAGAACTCCAGCTCGTGGTCGAGCAGCCCGAGGCTGGCACCCCACGACGCGACGAATGCCACCGTGAGGGCCAGGCCGATCAGCAGCATCATGCCGGGCTTGCGCGCACGGAACTCGCCGATCGCGCCGGTGAGGAACGGCCACCCACCCCAGAAGAACATGACGGTGCCGAGGACCGGTGAGATGAGATGCACCCCGGGGAACTCGGGCAGCGGGTAGCCGAGCAGCATCGCGAACATGCTCGAGAAGCCGACCACCGGAACCGCGATCAGCAGGTTGATCCAGAAGAGCCGCCGGAACTGGGCGGCGTGATCCATACCGTGCCCGGCGTGACCGGAATGGCCGTCGTGGGCGGCGTGGGGGTCATGGCCGTCGTGGGCGGCGTGGGGGTCATGGCCGCTGTCCTCGTGATGGTGCGGCGTATGAACGGTGTGCTCGCTGTGGCCGAGGGCCATGTCGTGCTCCGCGTGTGGCTCGGTCATACGGTCATCCTCCTCGGTGCGTGTGCACCTCGCGAGGTGCCCGGAAGAGGAGAACCAGATACCCTGCGGGGGTATTCCAACGTTGCCGGGTCGACGGCGGGGAGGGGCGTCGCACCGCCCCTCCCCGCCGCCGATCCACGCGCGACGAGATCGGACTCGTGAGCGAATGTAACGCCCGATGTCGTCCGGTCGCGCTGTGTTTCGGGGGTGGGTTCCTGTGCCCGCCGGGCCCGGTGAGCATGACACCATGCCTTCACCGCTCATCTCACCTGCAGAACTCTCCAGCCTTCTGAGCTCGGCCCCACGACCGCGGATCCTCGACGTGAGGTGGCGGCTCGACGAACCGGAGGGGCGACCCGCGTATCTCGAAGGACACCTTCCGGGAGCCGTCTACGTCGACCTCGAAAGAGAGCTCGCGCGGAGGGGCGACCCTCGCGAGGGGAGGCATCCGCTGCCGCCGCGCGAGCAGCTGCAGGCTGCCGCTCGCCGGTGGGGCATCCGTTCCGGCGACACCGTCGTCGTCTACGACGACGTACAGTCGGTTGCCGCTGCCCGCGCATGGTGGGTGCTCAGCAGGTCCGGGGTCGCGGATGTCCGCGTCCTGGACGGCGGCCTTCGCGGGTGGCTGGCTGCAAGGCTGCCGCTCGAGACAGGTGACGTCCTGCCGCGACCACCGGGTGATGTGGTGTTGACGGAGATCGCCGACGGCATCGCGGACATCGACGTCACTGAGAGCTGGCCTGACCACGGGCTTCTGCTCGACGTTCGCGCCCCCGATCGCTACCGCGGCGACAACGAGCCGCTCGATCCCGTGGGAGGCCATATCCCGGGCGCGGTCAATCTCCCCACGACACTGCACATCGAGGCGGGCCGGTTCCGCTCGCCGGACGAGATCCGGGCGTCGTTCGCGCGGGTCGGGGTGCGCGAGGGCGTCGCCGTCGCCGCTTACTGCGGCAGCGGTATCGCCGCGACCCACACCGCGCTCGCGGGTGCGCTGGCGGGTGTCGACGTCGTCGTCTACCCGGGTTCGTGGAGCCAGTGGTCGCGCTCGCGCGGCCGTCTTGCCGCCGTCGGCCCAGCGCCGTCGCTGGAGGTGGTGCCGGTATGAGCGAGCCGCTCATCGTCGGCGCAATGGTCCGCACACTCGGCGCCTATCCCTCCGGATGGCGCCACCCCGGTGCCCATCGCAGCCCGCAGACCGATGCGCAGATCCTCCGCCGGATCGCCCGACTGGCCGAGGACGCCGACCTCGACTACCTCTTCTTCGGCGATTGGCTCGCGACCGGGCCGGACCTGGAGTTCCGTGACCCGTACCTCCTCGCCCGGATCGATCCGCTGAGCGCCGTCCTGTACCTCGCCGGAATCACCGACCGCATCGGTCTCATCGCCACCGTGAACTCCACCTACGCCGACCCCTACGCGACGGCGCGGGCCACGGCATCCCTCGACGTCCTCACCGGCGGCCGCGGCGGGGTGAACCTCGTCACGGGCGCGGAGCCCCGCGCCGCCGGCAATCACGGACGCGAGGCGCATGCCGACAACGAGACGCGCTACGACCGGGCCGAGGAGTTCGTGCGGGCTCTCAGACTGCTCTGGGAGTCGTGGGATGCCGAGGCGTGGGTGGCCGACGCCGACCGCGGGGTGCTCATCGACGCATCAGGCCTGCGAAGCGCGGGGTTCGCGGGCGCCCACGTGCGGGTCGAGGGCGCCCTCAATGTGGCACGACCGCCGCAGGGGCATCCCCCGATCGTCCACGCCGGAACCTCGCCCCGCTCACGGGCCCTCGCGGCGTCCGAGGCCGATCTCGCTCTCATCGCGGCCGCCGATCCTGCCGCGGCGGCAGCCACCCGCGCGGAGCTGCGCGCCCTCGCCGCGGATTCCGGGCGCGATCCCGACGACCTCAAGGTGATCGTGCCGATCCTGCCGGTGGTCGCCGAGACGGATGCCGGGGCCCGCGCGATCGTCGCACGCCTTCTGGAGCTCGTACCGATAGACGACGGCCGGGAACTGCCCGCGGCGTTTCCCGCGACTCGGTCGCTGGCCGCCTTCGCCGCTGCCGCCGGAGTGGACCCGCACCACCCGGCGGTCGCTGCCGCGGTCGATGAGGCGGTGCCCGCCGAGGTGGCCGCAGGGTTCACCGAGCAGGGCGCGCGGACACTCGAGCAGGTCGCGGCATGGACCGGCCGCACCGCGGGAGGCCGCGAGCCGGTGACGTGGCGGCACCTCATCGCAGCCCACGCCGTGCCCGCGAATCCCGTCGTCGGAGATGCCCAGACCGTGGCCGGGCATCTCGAATCGTGGCGCAACGCCGGCGCGGCAGACGGCTTCAATGTGCTCTCGGCATTCCAGCCGGGGCAATTCGAAGCCTTCACCGCTCTCGTCGTGCCCGAACTGCGCCGTCGCGGCCTCGTCGGGAGGAGCGGGGCGACGCTCCGCGAGCGCCTCTCTCTGGGTGCGCCGCGACTCCAGCACGCCGACCGCTCGGCGGTCGCCGTCGGAGGGAGGGCCGCCGGAGTGAGAAGCGCCTCGGACGTCAGTCCGGGGCGCTTCCTCATGCACACCCCGAGGAAGCGCCCCGCCCGTGTTACGCCCCGTGAAGCTCGGTGACGTCGGTTTGCGGACGGTGAACGGCCGTGACGGGGCCGCGGGCGACACCGACGGCGTCATCCATAGCGTTGCGATCACCTTCACCGACCACCACAGGAGAACCCATGTCCCGCTCCGCATCGCGCCTCGTCGCCGGATCCCTGGTGGCGCTCGTCGCCGCGGCATCCCTCACGGCGTGCGCCTCGCAGCAGCCCGCCTCTCAGGAGTCGCCGGCCGCGGCGGCCGACCCCGTCACCGGCGGCACACTCACCTACCTCGAATACCAGCCCTACACGAACCTCTACCCGCCGCAGGCGGGCTTCTACCCGAACGGCGGCCTCGTGAACAACATCACGGCCCGTCTGACGTGGCAGGACCCCGAGACCCTAGAGATCGAACCCTGGGTCGCGACGGACTGGACGGTGAACGCGGACGCGACGGAGTACACCTTCGACCTTCGCGATGACGTCACCTTCTCGGACGGGACGCCGGTGGATGCCGCGGCCGTCGCCAAGAACTTCGACACCTATGGCCTCGGCAACCCCGCGCTGGGCCTGACCGTCTCGGAGGCCATCAACAACTACGCCTCGAGCGAAGTCGTCGACGCCGACACCGTGACGTTCCGCTTCTCGGCACCGGCCCCCGGATTCCTCCAGGCGACCTCGACCATCAACTCCGGGCTCCTCTCTCCCGCGACTCTCGACCGTTCGCTCGAAGACCTGGGCGCCGGAAACGCCGCCGCTGTCGTGGGCTCCGGTCCGTTCGTCGTCACCGACGAGAAGCTCGGCACCGAGCTGACCCTCGAGGCCCGCGACGATTATGACTGGGCGCCGCCCGCGTTCGAGCATCAGGGCCGCGCCTATCTCGACGAGATCCACCTCATCGTGGCGCCTGAAGACAGCGTCCGGATCGGTTCGCTGCTGTCGGGGCAGGCCGACTACATCCGATACGTCCAGGCCTTCGACGAGGCCCGTGTCGAGTCATCCGGCTTCGACCTCTTCGCTCCTCAGACCCGCGGTGTGAACAACGCGCTGAGCCTGCGGTTCACCAACCCGCTGCTGAGCGACATCCGCGTGCGCCGGGCGCTGGTGGCCGGCGTCGACAGTCAAGAGGTCGTCGACACCGTCTTCACCTCCCACTACCCGCGAGCGACGTCGGCACTGAGTTCCTCGGCGCTCGGATACAAGGATGAGTCCGACTTCTACGCCTACGACCCCGACGAGGCGGAGAGCCTGCTGGACGAGGCCGGCTGGAAGCCCGGCTCGGACGGCATCCGCACGAAGGACGGTCAGCGGCTCTCCCTCGACGTGTACGAGGCGAAGGCCCAGCCCCTCTCGAAGCAGACGCTGGAGCTCGTCTCGCAGCAGCTGAAGAAGATCGGCGTGGAGCTCAACGTGAAGTCGGCGGACGCCGGCAGTTACGCGGAAGACATCAAGGACCCGCTCAAGACGCCCCTCTACCACTCGATGGTCGGGCGGGCGGATCTCGACGTCATCAAGAGCCAGTACTACACGAAGAACCGCAACACGCTGCTGTCCGACGATGCCGAACTCGACCGGCTCCTGGAGGCCGTCGCTTCGACGCCGGACCCTGACAAGCGCATCGCGGCTTCGCAGGCCGTTCAGGACTACCTCGCGGAGCAGGCGTACGTGATCCCGCTGTTCGAGGAGCCGCAGGTGTACGGAGCCGCGCCCTACGTCCACGGCGTCGAGTTCGAGTCGGTCGCGCGCCCGCTCTTCTACGACGTGTGGCTCGACAAGAAGTAAGAAGCGGAATCCGCCGATGAGCTATGCGCTCCGACGCGCCGGGCAGGCCGCGATCGTGCTGATCGCGGCCTTCACGGCCACCTTCATCCTCCTCCAGCTGCTGCCCGGGGACGCGATCCTGATCAAGTACGACAACCCCGAGCTGGGGCTTACGCCGGATCAGGTCGAGGCCATCCGCGTCGCGTACGGCGCCGACTCCTCATGGTGGGAGCAGTACTGGGCGACACTGAGCGGCTACGCCCATGGCGACTTCGGGTACTCCACGCAGTACGGCACGGGAGTGCTGCAGCTCATCGGCGAGGCCCTTCCGCCGACCGCGGCCCTCGCGACGCTCGGATTCGCGCTCGCGGCCGTGATCGCCTTCGCGATCGCCTTCCTGTCGACGCTCACGCCTTTCGGCTGGCTCCGGCGCGGACTTCAGGCTCTGCCGGGCGTGTTCGTCGCGGTGCCGGTGTTCTGGCTCGGAATCCTGCTCATCCAGGTCTTCTCGTTCGGACTCGGCTGGGTGCCGATCGTCGGCGCCGACCCCCTCGTCGCCCTGATCCTTCCCGTCATCACCCTCGCGGTGCCGATCTCGGCCCCGTTGGCGCAGATCCTCGTCCGCAGCATCGACGACGTGAACCTGCAGCCGTTCGTGACCGTCGTGCGCGCGAAAGGGGCGTCGCGCTCGTGGGTGCTGTGGCGGTCGGTGGCGCGCAACGCCCTCCTTCCGGCGCTCACCATCGCGGGCGTCCTCTTCGGGGAGCTGATCGGCGGCGCCGTCGTGACCGAGACGGTATACGGCCGGCCCGGCATCGGCCGGGTGACCGAACAGGCTGTCGCCAATCAGGACATCCCCGTGCTGCAGGGGATCGTCGTTCTCGCTGCCCTCACGTTCGTCGCCGTCAACCTCGTCGTCGATCTGCTCTACCCCGCACTCGACCCGCGGCTGCGCACCCCTCGGCGCGCTGCCTGCACGCCGTCGCCGGCACGGCAGGAGGCCCTCGCATGAGCACCCAGATCCGACAGAGTCCCCCGCTTCCGGCGGGGGCGGATGCCTCGGCCGGCGACAGCGGCCGGGACGAGGCATCCGGAACCGTCATCGACCCCGTCGCACGCGACGCCGGCGCACCCGCGGGGCTCCCGGAGCGCAGGACGTCGGCCGCGCGGCTGTTCGCGCTCGGACGGCGGCCGTCGTCGTCACTCGTCCTCGCGATCGCCGTGATCTCGATCGCGGTCCTGTGGACGCTCGCACCGTGGCTCTTCACGTCGTACGACCCGATCGACGGCGTGCCGGCCGACAAGCTCCTGCCCCCGAGTGCCGAGCACTGGTTCGGGACAGACGCGATAGGCCGCGACCTCTACGCGCGAGTCGTCTACGGGGCGATCCACTCCCTCTCGGGGGCCCTCATCGCGGTCACGGTCGGGCTCGCGGCAGGCACGCTGATCGGGGTGCTCGCAGGTTCGGTGGGCGGATGGCTCGACGACGTGCTCATGCGGCTCGTCGACGTGCTGCTGTCGATCCCGGGTCTGCTCCTGATGCTGTCGGTCATCATCCTGCTGGGCTTCGGCACGATCAACGCGGCGATAGCCGTCGGCGTCGTGAGCGTGGCGGCGTTCGCACGACTCTCGCGCTCCGAGGTCGTCCGCGTGCGCCGCACGGACTACGTCGAAGCGGCGTTCGGCAGCGGCGGCTCGTTCGGCGCGGTCCTGCGCCGGCATGTGCTGCCCAATTCGCTCACCACGGTCGTCGGTCTCGCCGCGCTGCAGTTCGGAACCGCGATCCTCGCGATCTCGACCCTCGGCTTCCTGGGGTACGGCGCACCGCCGCCCACCCCCGAGTGGGGCCTGCTCATCGCGGAGGGCCGCAACTATGTCGCTACCGCGTGGTGGCTCACGACTCTGCCCGGGCTCGTCGTGCTCGTGGTGGTGCTCAGCGCGAACCGCATCAGCCAATCGATCGGAAGGGGGACCCGATGAGCGTCCTCGAAGTACAGGGTCTCCGGGCGTCGTACTCGCAGCGCCAGGGAAGGCGGGAGGTCGTCCACGGCGTCGACTTCGCCGTCGGAGAGAGCGAGGTCGTCGCGCTCGTCGGCGAGTCCGGCTCGGGCAAGTCCACCACCGCCCACGCCGTCATCGGCCTCCTTCCTGAAGGCGGCCGCGTCGAGGGCGGATCGATCCTCCTCGGCGATGTCGACATCAGCGGCTGGAGTCAGAAGCGCCTGCGCGCCGTCCGCGGCCGTCAGGTCGGTCTCGTCCCGCAGGACCCCGTCTCCTCTCTCGACCCGGTGCGGCCGATCGGCATCCAGGTCGGAGAGATCCTGCGTCTTCATGGGGTGAGGGATGCCGCGGCCCGCCGCCGACGGGTGCTCGACCTCCTCGACCGGGTGGGCCTCGACGATCCGGGTCTGCGCGCACGGCAGTACCCGCACGAGCTCTCCGGCGGCATGCGGCAGCGGGTGCTCATCGCGACGGCGATCGCCCTCCGTCCGCGGCTGATCATCGCGGACGAGCCCACCAGTGCCCTCGACGCGACAGTGCAGCGGCGCATCCTCGACCTCATCGACGAGCTGCGGCGCGAAGAGGGCACCGCGGTGCTGCTCGTCACGCATGATCTCGGCGTCGCCGCCGATCGCGCCCATCGCGTGGTGGTTCTCAACGACGGCCTCGTCGTCGAACAGGGTGAGGGCTCCGACATCCTCTCCTCTCCGGCAGACCCGTACACACGGCAGCTCCTCGCCGACGCGCCGGCGCTGGGGGACGTCGCGTTCCGCCGGCCGTCGGCGCCGCTCTTCCTGCGCGACGCCGCGGCCGCTGCCGGGGAGAACCCCTACGCCATCCACGCGGAGGGGCTGGTGAAGGAGTTCGGAGCGGCGGGGCGCCGCGGCCAGGCGTTCCGTGCCGTCGACGGCGTGTCTTTCTCCGTGCGGCGCGGAACGACCCACGCGCTCGTCGGCGAATCCGGCTCGGGCAAGACGACGACGGCACGGCTGGTGACCCGCTTCCTCCGGCCCGACGCGGGGCGCATCGAGCTCGACGGAACCGACATCGCCGGCCTCGACAAGAACGACCTGCGGCAGCTGCGGCGACGGGTGCAGCTGGTGTACCAGAACCCCTTCTCGTCGCTGGACCCGCGCCAGAGCGTCGCGCAGATCGTGGCCGAGCCGCTCGACAACTTCGGGGAGGGAACGCGGGCGCAGCGGCGGGCGCGCGTCGCGGAGCTCATCGCCCGCGTCGCCCTGCCGGCCGAGGTCCTCGAGCGCTCGCCGCGGGAGCTGTCGGGAGGGCAGCGCCAACGCGTCGCCATCGCCCGCGCCCTCGCGATCCGCCCCGACCTCGTGGTGCTCGACGAAGCCGTGTCGGCACTCGACGTCACGGTGCAGGCGCGCATCCTCGAGCTGCTCGAGTCGCTCCAGCAGGAACTCGAGCTGAGCTACCTCTTCATCTCCCACGATCTCGCCGTCGTGCGCCGGATCAGCCACACGATCTCGGTCATGCGACACGGCCGGGTCGTGGAGTCGGGCACCACCGCCGACATCTTCACCGCTCCCACGCACGAATACACGCGCGAGCTGCTGGGAGCCGTGCCCGGACGATCGGAGATCGCCGCATGACCGCCCCCACTCTGGCCTTCTTCACCCGTCTGCTCGACGACGTCCCTGCCGCACAGCGCTATCGCCTGGCCACCGATCAGATCCGGCACGCCGAGCGTTTCGGAATCGCACGAGCCTGGGTGGCGCAGCACCACTTCCGCGCTGCGGAGGGAGGCCTCCCCGCGCCCTTCGTCTTCCTCGCTCATGCCGCTGCGGCGACGAGCGAGATCCGCCTCGGCACCGGGGTCGTCACCCTTCCGCTCGAGGATCCCGTCCGGGTCGCCGAGGACGCGGCCGTCGCCGACCTGCTCTCCGGCGGGCGCATCGACCTCGGCCTCGGCAGCGGCGGAACACCCTCGTCGTTCCTCCCCTTCGGGCAGGACGCGGCGGCCAAGGCCGCCGTGTACGACGAGAAGCTGGCGGTGCTGCTCGACGCGCTCTGCGGGCGCGAGGTGGGGGGCGGCAACAGACTGTATCCGCAGCCTTGGGAGCAGACGGATGCCCCGTCCCTCGCGTCCCGCGTGTGGCAGGCGACGTTCTCGGCAGCCGGTGGCGCTCGCGCGGGACGCCACAGTCATGGTCTCTTGCTGTCCCGCACCCAGCCGCGCCCGGCGGATGCGCGCGAGGCGTCGCTCGGCGACATCCAGAATCCCATCATCGACCGCTATCTCGATGCGCTTCCTGCCGACGCCCCGCCGCGGATCACGGCATCCCGCACCGTCTTCGTCGCTGATGATCGCGCGGACGCGCACCGCTTCGCGGAGGTCGGCCTGCGGCGCGCCGCCGAGGGCTTCCGCCGGGCAGGACAGCACATCCCGGGCGACACGCTCGACGAACTGATCGCAGCGACCGACAGCCACCTCGGCACGGCCGAGGAGGTCGCCGCATCGCTCGCGAACGACCCGACGCTGACGCGAGCCACGGAGGTCGCCTTCCAGGTGCACTCGGTGGATGCCCCGCACGACTTCGTGCTGCGCTCCATCGAGCTGTTCGCGACCGAGGTCGCTCCCGCCCTCGGCTGGGGCGCGCCGGCGTTCTCGCTCCACAGCTACGACCGTCTCGGAAAGGAGACTGCATGACCATCCAGAGCATCGACATCGTCGACATCCTCGGCGCCGTCGATCCCGGCGGGGAAGTGGACCGGCTCCGGCGCGAGCGACCCGTGACGCGCGATCAGCTCCAGGGGAGCTACGAGGCGCTGTTCGCGCCGCTGGACGACGGGGCCTTCCCCCTCGCGCAGCGGCTCCTCGTCGCCGCCTTCGCAACGCGCGTGACCGCCGACGACGCCGCCGCGCGCTTCTATGCGGACGCCGCGCGGGCGGTCGACGCCGCCCGTACCGCCGTCGTCCTGGCCGAGGCATCCGACGCCGCCACCGCCGGCCCGTTCGGCGCCTACCGCGAAGACGGCCTCCGTCAGGAGAGCACGGACGGTCGGCGTTATGAGCCGGCCATCGCCGTGCGCGACGAGCTCGGCGAGCCGCTCGCCGCGGCGCTCGTGCACGCGCATCTGCTCACATTCCGCCCTCGCGAGGCGTGTGCTGCGGATCACGCGCGGCTGCTCGACGCCGGCTGGACTCCGGACGGCGTGGTGACGCTCTCGCAGCTCGTTTCCTTCCTCGCATTCCAGCAGCGCGTCGCGGCCGGGCTCCGCGTCCTCGCGGCCAGTCAGGAGAACCCCGCATGACCGACATCACCGCTCCCGCCGCCGTCCTCGTCCACGAGCAGCCCTATCCGCACGCCTTCACGCGCGGGGAGGTCGGCTGGCTGCCCTGGCTCGAGCCGCTCGCCGTCGACGAGCTCTCCGAACGCCACTACGACGGCCTGGTCGATCGCGCCCGCGCAACCAGCGACTACTTCCGCCTCCTGGCCCGCGACCCCGAGATCCTGCGGGCACGCACCCTCGTCGACAAGGACATCTTCTACAACACGTCGCAGGGACTCCCCCGGGCAGAGCGGGAACTGGCCGCGACGGCCGCGTCGAGGGTCAACGGGTGCGTGTTCTGCGCATCGGTGCACGCTCGATTCGCGGCCCACTACTCCAAGGCGCCCGATCTCATCGACGGTCTGCTCGACGAGGGCATCGACGCCGAGCTGGGAAGCCGATGGGATGCGATCGTCGACGCCGCGGCGGCGCTGACCGCCACTCCCCCGGCCTTCGATCTCCCGCACGTGCGGCGCCTTCGCGAGGCCGGCCTCTCCGAGCTGGAGATCGCCGATGTCGTGCACTCGGCGGCGTTCTTCAACTGGGCCAACCGGCTCATGCTGACGATCGGCCGTCCGGTCGCCGCTCCGGATGAGCAGCTGTGACGGCGATCGGCGAACGCATCGATCCGCTCATCGCCCCGATCGCGTCCTCAGCGGACGGTGACGCGAGGACCACGCGGACCTCGCCACCCCTGCGCGTCGTCGGGGTCTCAGGCTCGCTGCACGCGCCGAGCCGCACGACAGCGCTCGTGCGGGCGATCCTCTCCGCCGTCGAGGAGCGCGTCACCGCCGAGACGGAGCTGGTCGAAGTGGCTGCGCTCGGGGCCGGCTTCGCCGGCGTCCTCAACCGGGCGGACGTCGCACCGGCCGTGGAGACCGCACTTCGCGCAATCGAGGCAGCCGACCTTCTCGTGGTGGCTAGCCCGGTCTACCGCGCGTCGTTCACGGGACTGTTCAAGCACCTGTTCGACTTCGTCGGCCAGTACGCCCTGATCGGCACACCGGTGCTCCTGGCTGCGACCGGAGGAGGCGAGCGCCACGCGCTCATCATCGATCACCAGCTGCGACCGCTGTTCGGATTCTTCCAGGCGCTCACCCTGCCCCGGGGGGTCTACGCCTCGGACGGCGACTTCACCGACCATGAGCTGACGTCCCCCGACATCATCCGCCGAACGGAGCAGTCGGTCGACAGCGCACTGCCGCTGGTGGAACAGGCCGCCCTGGTACGCCGATCAGAGTACGTCACGACCTGGTGACCGGGGCTGCGGATCGGCACGGCGAGGCCGCGGCATGGCGCGGCGAGCCCCGACGGCTCGCCGCGCCCGGTCAGCGGCCGAACAGGCGAGCGAAGAATCCGCTGGACGGCTCGTGGGCGTGACCCTCGCACCGCTGAGACCGGGGAACCCGGCCCATCACCTGATCGACATGCTGACCGCACCCCGACCAGGTCGTCTTTCCGCACTTCTTGCATGTCACCGCGTAGCACACGGGCTGGCTCCTCTTCGGGTCTCGTCGGGATTCGGCTTCTGCGCGTCACACACCCTGCAGCGCGTCTTCGGTCTCGAGCACGTCGGCGGCTCGCGCGCCGAGGGTGGCGCGCAGGGTCAGGATGCCTCCGGACAGCGACGCGGAATCGAAGCCTGCCTGCGTCAGCAGGCGGTGGGCGATCGCCGAGCGAACACCCGAGGCGCACATCACGCGCACCGGCCGGCCGGCCGCGTGTGCGCGCACCTCGTCGAGGCGCGCTCGAAGCTCGGTGTGGGGGATGTGCAGCGCGCCGGGCACGTGCCCTGTGATCCATTCGTCGCTTCGGCGCACATCGAGGACGAGCGCCTCGTCGACCACGTCGTCGAGGTCCTCGGCGTACCAGAGCCTCAGGGTGCCGTTCAGGACGTTCTCGCCGACCATGCCGGTGAGGTTCACGGCATCCTTCGCCTGTCCGTAGGGCGGCGAGTAGGCGAGGTCCAGGTCGATGAGCTCATCGACGGTCATGCCGGCGCGGATAGCAGTGGCCAGCACGTCGATGCGCTTGTCCACGCCCTCCGTGCCGACGGCCTGCGCACCGAGCAGCAGGCCCGACTCGGGATCGATGTGCACGACAAGGTGGATCTGGCTCGCGCCGGGGAAGTACCCGGCGTGCTGGTTCGCGTGGAGGTGGAGCGTGCGGAATCCGCTGCCCGCGGCATCCAGAGCCATCCGGTTCGCGCCGGTCAGGGCCGCCGTCAGCGACCCGACACGCACGATCGCGGTCCCGATGGGCTGCGGAATCTCGCGCGCGGTCTCGGGCCGGAGGATGTCGTCGGCGACGAGTCGTCCAGCGCGGTTCGCGGGACCCGCGAGAGCAACGGGCCGGCGCGCGCCGGTCACCGCGTCGACGCTCAGCGTCGCGTCGCCCACCGCCCAGATGCCCGGGACGCTCGTGCGACCGTGACCGTCCACGATCATCGCGCCGCGCTCGCACGCGACGCCGGCCTCCTCGAAGACGGCCGTGTCGGGGCGCACGCCCACCGACATGACGATGAGGTCGGCCTCGAGCTCGGTGCCGTCCGCCAGCACGACGGTGTCGGCATCCGTTCCCTGATGGATCGAGGTCGCGGCCATACCGACGCGCAGGTCGATGCCGAGTGCGCGCAGCTCCTGGGCGACGAGCCAAGCCAGCTCGGGCTCGACGGGCGGCAGCGGCTGCGGGGCGAGCTCCACGACGGAGACGTCGAGGCCTTGCGCCGCCAGCGCTTCCGCCGCTTCGATGCCGATGAACCCGGCACCGAGGACGACGGCACGGCGGGCCCCCGAGTCGACCTTGTCGCGAAGGGCGATGGCATCTTCGACGGTGCGCAAAGTGCGCACGCGTGGCGAGCCGACCCCGGGGATCGGCGGCACGAAGGCCGAGGCACCCGGCGACAGGACGAGAGCGTCGTAGGCCAGCTGCTCGAGGCCTTCCGCGGACCGGACGGTGACGGTTCGGGCGTGTGCGTCGACGGCGATCACTTCGTTGCCCGGTCTCACATCGAGGGCGAGCGCCGCGCGCAGCGACTCAGGCGTCTGGACGAGCAGCGCGCGGGAGTCGGCGATCTCGCCGCCGACGAAGTAGGGCAGTCCGCAGTTGGCGAACGAGACATGGGCGCCTCGCTCGAGGACGATGATCTCCGCGGATTCATCGAGGCGACGGGCGCGCGCCGCGCAGCTCATTCCTCCGGCGACGCCGCCGACGATGACGATCCTCATCGCGCGACCTCCGCTTCCTGATCGATGCGATCGACCTCAGCGCGAACGGCATCCATGTCGAGAGTCCGAACCGCGTCGATGAGCTGATCCAGCTGGGAAGCGGCGAGCGCCCCCGCCTGCGAGAACACGAGGATCCCCTCACGGAAGATCATGAGGGTCGGGATGGATCGGATCTGGAATGCGGCAGCAAGGCTCTGCTCGCTCTCGGTGTCGACCTTGCCGAACACGATGTCGGGGTGGACGTGCGAAGCGTGCTCGAACACCGGCGCGAACGCGCGGCACGGGCCGCACCAGGCTGCCCAGAAGTCGAGGAAGACGATGTCGTTGCCTTCGATGACCGCGGCCAGACCGGCCTCGGTGATCTCTGTGGTCGTCATGGGTTGATTACCCCCCGGGGTATTATTTCGGACAGGGTTCTGCCCGGCTGTTCGATGGGTCAGGCCATGGCGCAGCCGTTGCCGGCGCGCCGCGACCGAGTCATGCCGCCGTCGCGCCGTGCCCCTGGCACCGCTCGTCATCGGAGATGCCGCGCAGGGCCTCCTCGACGTGCTGGCCGCAGCCTTCCCACGTCGCCTTGCCGCACATTTCGCAGGTCACTCGACTGCACATGAATCGATCCTCTCGGTAGGTCGCACTGTGATCAGTATACCCCCTGGGGTATCTCCATGTGACCACGCGGCACAGCGCGAGAAAGGGCCCCGCACGATGCCCGCCCGATTGTCAAGTCCGTCTTCCCGGATTCCTTGCCGGGTTAGCGTGAGCGAGACCAGTCACCGTACTGCCGCACTTGGGGCGGAGAGGACAGCAGCGTGACCCGAGACATCGGACAACTCGAGACCAGTGCCCTTCTGGACGGCCGCTACCAGTTGCACGAGCGTGTGGGCATCGGCGGAATGGCCGAGGTCTTCCGCGCCGAAGACGCACTGCTCGGCCGCACCGTGGCGATCAAGCTCATGCGCGCGGACGCCGACGTGCTGGCAGCACCCGTCCGCGCTCAGCGCGAAGTGAGCGCCCTCACCAGCGTCACCGATCCCTCACTGGTCACGCTCTTCG
Organism: Microbacterium sp. F51-2R; assembly: GCF_052180235.1. Lineage (GTDB taxonomy): Bacteria > Actinomycetota > Actinomycetes > Actinomycetales > Microbacteriaceae > Microbacterium. The sequence goes on from NZ_CP197470.1 coordinate 1,311,458, forward strand.
AGGCGAAGATCGGCCCCGACGCGCCTCGCTACCTCGTCATGGAGTTCGTCGACGGCCCCACTCTCGCCCAGCGCCTCCACGAGGGCGCCCTGCCGATGCCGCAGGTGCGGCGCCTCGCGCTCGAACTCGCCGGCGGACTGCACGCGGTGCACAGCGCAGGTTTCGTGCACCGTGACATCAAGCCCTCGAACATCCTCCTGGCACCCGCGCCGATGCCCGCGGCGGAGTTCCACGTGAAGCTCGCCGACTTCGGTCTGGCCCAGCTCACCGACGCCGCTTCGGCCACGACGCCCGGACTCGTGCTCGGAACAGCCGCCTACCTCTCCCCCGAGCAGGTGCGAGGCGAAGCCTGCGGTCCGGCCGCCGACATCTACGCCTTCGGCCTCGTGCTGCTGGAGGCGATCTCCGGCGAGCGCGCCTTCCCCGACGCCTCGGGCATCGGCGCCGTGATCGCACGACTCGTGGAGTCGCCTGCGATCCCCGCCGGTCTGAGCCCCGAGTGGTCCGATCTGCTCCGCTCGATGACCGCTACCGACCCCTCCGAGCGTCCCAGCGCCCTCGACATCATCCACACCCTCGCGGGTGCGACAAGCGCTCGCGCCGCGGCTCCCACCGCCGTGACCCCGCTCCCGCCGGTGCCCGACGAGGCTGCCGCCACGCCGGCCGCCTCGCAGACGCTTCGGCGGCGTGCCGCCGGCCATCGCCGCGGGCGCCGGATGTCGCGGCCGCTCGTGCTGACCGCCTCGGTGGCCGCGGCGGGCGTCGTGTGCGCCTCCGCGATGCTGACGGGTCTGGCATTCCCGGCGAACGGCGCACTCCCGGAGCAGGGCTCGTCCGTGCAGATGGTCCGCGGCACGCTTCCGGGCGTCGGCGCGGCCGCCACCGCCGAGGAGTCCCTGACGATCGATACGGCGGACGCCCCGACATCCGACGCACCCCACGAGGCTGACACCGCCTCGGCCGAGACGGCCGACTCGCCGAGCGCCGACAAAGACGCGGCGAAGGCGGCTCGCGAGGCGCAGAAGCAGCAGGAGGCCGACGCACGGGCCGCAGAGAAGCAGGCGGCGGCCGACCAGCGGGCGGCCGACAAGGCCGCTCGGGAAGCGGCCAAGCAGGCCCGCAAGAACCGTCCCTGAGCCCCTCCGACATACCCTGTGGGGTATCCTCGGTGATATCAACATCCCGAGGGGGCCCCAATGGCGACCACAGACGACGAGACGCAGCGCAAGATCGTCAACCGGCTCAAGCGCGCCCAGGGACAGCTGACGGCCGTCATCGCGGCGATGGAGCGCGGCAGCGACTGCCGGGCCGTCGTGACTCAGCTCGCCGCCGTCTCGTCCGCCCTCGACAAGGCCGGCTTCCAGATCATCGCGACCGCCATGCGGGACTGCCTGGTCGATCCGGAGAACCCCGAGGATTCGAACGGTCAGGTGTCACTGCCGGAGCTCGAGAAGCTCTTCATGACCCTCGCCTGAGGGCCCCGCTCCGCGCCGGACGGTCCCGACCTTCGCCCGCGCCGGACGACGCGCAGCCGCAGGCAGGGGCGTTCCGCTCAGCCCTTCCAGGAACTGCGGCCGAACCGCTCCCAGCGCTCGACGACGCGCGGCTCACCGGCCTCCATGGGTTCGACGACAGCCCGACCGTTGATGAAGACCTGCTCCACCTCGGACTCGATCGACAGCGGGTCGCCCGACCACACGACGATGTCGGCATCTCGCCCCTCCTCCAGCGCCCCCACACGCGAATCGAGCCGAAGGATGGATGCCGGGTTCACCGTCAGCGCTTCGAGCGCCGTCTGTGCGGGCAGGCCTTCGCGGACGGCCAGGATCGCCTGAAGCCGCAACTGGTCGATCGGCACGACGGGGTGATCGGTGGTGATGGCGACCGTCACGCCGGCCTGCGCGATGAGCGCGAGGTTGCCTATCGCCCGATCGCGCAGTTCGACCTTGGAGCGCGACGTGAGGAGCGGACCGAAGATCACGGGAATGCCTTTCTCGGCGAGCACGTCGGCGATCTTGTGGCCCTCGGTGCCGTGGTTCACCACGAGGGTGTAGCCGAATTCCTCGGCGATGCGGATCGCCGTGGCGATGTCGTCGTGCCGATGGCAGTGCTGGTCCCACACCAGGTCGCCGTCGAGCACGGCGGCGAGCGTCTCGTCGGTCAGGTTGCGTTCGAAAGGCTCGCCCTTGACCGCCGCCGACGCGCGCTTCTCGGCGTAGCTGCGTGCACTGACGAAGGCCTCGCGCAGCACAGCGGCGACGCCGAGGCGGGTCGACGGCGTCTGCTTCTTGTCTCCGTAGACGCGCTTGGGGTTCTCGCCGAGCGCGGACTTCACCGACACGTCGAGCGCCAGCACCTGCTCGTCGACGGTGCGACCTCCCCAGGTCTTGATCGCGACGGTGCGGCCGCCGATCGGGTTGCCCGATCCGGGCTTGATCACCGCGGTCGTGACGCCTCCGCGGAGGGCATCGCGGAAGCCGACCTCCTCGATGTCGATGCCGTCGAGCGCGCGGAAGCGCGCACCGTTGGGATCTGTCATCTCGTTGGTGTCGTTGCCCGACCAGCCCTCGCCGTCTTCGTGCACGCCGAGGTGACCGTGGGCCTCGACGAAGCCGGGAAGCACCCAGCTCCCCGAGGCGTCGACGACGCGCGCCCCCTCCGGCACGGGCGTGTCGGCGCCGCCCACCGCGGTGATGACGCCGTCGGCGACGACCACGGTTCCGTTCTCGATCGGGTCTGCGCTGACGGGAACGACGCGGCCACCGGTGATCGCCAGGAAATCAGTCATCCTTCCACCCTAGGTCGGCATCGCGGACGAGCGGCCGGTCCGCCGGGTGGGTGTCGCGCACGACGCCGGGGTCCAGCGTTGTCACCGCGGATTCACCTCGTCGGGGTGGGCCCCGGAGACGGATTCCACGACGCCGACCGCGGGATTGATGCGGTCCACCACTGCGGTCTCCTGAGCGATGACGGCCGGCCGGAACGCAGAGCCGGAGCCCGCACGAACCCCCCGGCCGTGCGGACTCCGGGGCTGAGAGCCTACACGGGCTGAGCGGCCGCGAACACACTTCGCGGGTCCCACTCGGCCTTCAGCTCCCGCAGCCGCGCGAGGGATCCCCCGAATCCCGGCGCACGGTCGACGCCCGCACTGTCGATGAACGTCAGGGCGAGGGCGTCGGTCGCCCACGGCGCGAGTTTCGCAATCGCGCCGGAGACGACGGCATCCTCCCCCGGACTCGGCGCCTGAACGGGCGCCAGCGCGATCGCGTGCGCGAGGTACTCCCCGGCGAGCGCCGAGACGGCGCCGCCGTGCTCGACCGGCCGTCCGAGCGCTCCGCCGAGGTGGCGCAGCTCCATGAAGAAGAGGCCGGGCTCCGCCGCGGTGGTGAGGAACGCGTCGACCGCCTCGGCGGGCAACGCGTCCAGGATCGAGTGGGCCGAGACCGCCGGAGTCGGCGCAGGCGGGTCCATGTGCACGCCGATGAGTGCCGCCGCGGGGATGCGCGCGAACGTGTCGATCTCGGGGTCCAGCGCACGCAGAGGCTCGAGAAGAGCGGATGCCGCGGCATCCGTCTCGAGGATCGCCCCGTCGACGACCACGACCGAGCGGCCCGACAGGAAGGGCGGCAGTTCGGGCATCGGCGGGAAGTGCATGATGCGCAGGGTCGTCGTGGCGCTCTCGGGCGCCGCGGCGGTCCACTGCGCCCACGCGTGCGTGACGGCGGGCGCGTGCGCGGCGTCCCACAGGAGCATTCCGGCGAAGACGTCGGCGTACGGCAGGAGGTCGAGCTCGATCGAGACGACCACGCCGAAGTTGCCCGATCCACCACGCACCGCCCAGAAGAGATCGGGATTCTCGTCGGCGCCGGCCCGGACGAGCGAGCCGTCCGCCGTGACGACGTGCACCGCCCGGACGTGGTTGACGGCCAGCCCGTGGGTGCGGGCGTAGAACGAGATGCCGCCGCTCAGCGAGTAGCCGACCGCCGAGACGTCTCCGGCACTCCCATGGGCCGCGGTGAGGCCGTGCGGCGCGGCGGCTTCGAGCACGTCGTTCCACAGCGACCCGCCGAGCACGATCGCCGTCTGCGTCTGCGGGTTCACCGTCACGCCGCGGAGCCCCGCGAGGTTCACGAGCACGACGTCCGAGAGGTCTGTGTGGGCCAGGGCCGCCGCGTTGTGCCCGGTCGACTGGGGCGCGACGCGCAGACCCGCCGCCGTCGCCGCGCGGACGATCGCGATGACCTCTTCGGCCGTCGTGGGCTTCGTCACGGCGGAGGGACGCTGTGCCACGGCGAGGTTCCAGGGCATGCGCAGCGCCTCGTACGTGGCCTCACCCGGGAGCGCCACGCCCGCGCCGAGCGCCTCGCGCAGCGCTGCGGCGCGGGGATCATGGACGTTCTCGGTGTGGCGGAACCGGGGGTCGGCGTCCTCGGCCCGGACATTTTCGGCCGGGGCGTTCTCGGCGCGGGCGTTCTCGGCGCGAGTGTGCTCGGCGCGAGTGTCGGCCGCTTCGGCGGTCGCATCGGAGACAGACATGGGGTTTCCGTTCGTCGGATTCGGGATCGTGTCGGATCCGAGTCTGGCCGGGGCCAGGCATCCGCTCCATCCCAGACGAGGAGGGATTTTCGAACCCCCAGAATCCTGGGATGGCGAGGCGCCTCCCCGGCCGGCATGCACGAGGCAGAGAGGCCGCCGCGCGGGGCGTGCTCGAGGCGAGAGGGCGCCGTGCGTCCGTCCGGTCAGTCGGGCACCGCGAGAGGCAGTTCGCGTTCTTCGTCCCAGGGCTCGGTCCAGCCGAGCCGGTCGAACAGGCCGTCGAGCAGCATCCCCGTGAATCCCCACACCAGGTGCTCGCGGCCCTCTTGCTCGACGAGGAATCCGGGACCGCGCCACTCCTGCCCGCCACGGCGGATGACGGTCACCCCGCGGTTCGCCGGAGAGAGCAGATCGGCGACTGGCGCCCGGAAGACGTCGGCGGACTCCGCGACATCGACCACGCGGACAGGTGACGGATGCCGCCACCACCCGAGCACGGGGGTCACGAGGTGCTGCGAATAGGCCAGCGGGACCCTCTCGAGAGTGCCGAGCACGTCGACGCCCTCCGGATCGAGCCCCGTCTCTTCACGGGCTTCGCGCAGCGCCGTCGCGACGGGTCCGTCGTCGCCGGGATCGACCCTCCCACCGGGGAAGGCGACCTGACCGGGGTGCGAGCGCAGGGTCGTCGCCCGCGCGAGGAGCAGGAGATCGAGGTCGCGCGAGACCGCCCGGGTCTGGGCATGGTGGTCGCTGGGCGTCGCGTCGAGCACGCCGAAGAGGATGAGCACGGCCGCGGACCGGGCATCCGTCACGGGCGGAAGGTTCGCCACCCAGCGCGATCCGCGCTCGTCGCCCGCCGCCGCCGCTTCGGCGAGCGCCGCGAGCTGCGCCCGGGCGCTCGGCGAGGGGAGATCGGCACGCACCCGATCAGGCTACGCCGCCCGTCGGACAACAAGGCTCGGGGTCGGGTGGTGGCGCGGACGGTCTCCTCCCGCGCGGGGGAGGTCGTCGCGGGACGGGAGGATGCCTCGGCCCCAAACCGCCCTCCCTTCCCACCAGCCCCTCCCCTCGTCCAGGCCGACACGGCGAGACACCCCGACGCCGCCCACCCCCGCCCACCCCCGCCCCCCCGCCGGCACCGCCGGTAGCACGGTCGTCAGGCCTCCACAATCCCCGCGCCCGTCCGGGCGCGTCGCTCTAGCGTCGGAGAGGACCACACGGCCATACGGCCACCCGGCCACAGGCAGAAAGGCGAAGCGATGGCTGACACTGCGACGAAGAAGAGCTCGACCGCGACGACCACGAAGAACCGACGGCGCCCCGCCAAGAACGGCGCGATGCTGACGAACGAGCAGAATGCCGAGAACGGCTTCCGGGCATCCGAGAAGCTGAGCGACAACCTGCAGCGCGTGCTCGTCGACCTCATCGAGCTCGCGAGCCAGGGCAAGCAGGCGCACTGGAACGTCGTCGGCAAGAACTTCCGCGACACGCACCTCCAGCTCGACGAGATCATCGAGGCCGCCCGCAACTTCAGCGACACGGTCGCCGAGCGCATGCGCGCCCTTCACGCCCTTCCCGACGGACGAAGCGACACCGTCGCCGAGACGACGACCCTCCCCGAGTTCCCGCAGGGCGAGATCGACACGGCCGAGGTCGTCGACCTCGTCACCGAGCGGCTCGAGGCGACGATCGGCACGTGCCGAGAGGTGCACGACGACGTCGACGAGGAAGACCCGACGTCGGCCGACATCCTTCACGCGATCCTCGAGGCCCTCGAGCAGCTCGCCTGGATGGTGAGCGCCGAGAACCGCACTCCGGTCCGCTGATCCGCACCCGCGCGAGCGGTTCGGACGAAGCGCCGAGCCGCACGTCGGCGCGCTGATCAGCACAGGACGAGCGACGGATGCCTCGCCCCGCGCGCCGCGTCGGAACGCGGTGCGAAGGGGCCGAGGCATCCGTCTTCCTGCCAGGTTCCCGGCCGCGCAGCCGACCGCGCCAAGAGGCGCCGGATCGCAGTGGTGGCAAGGGATCGAGGCATCCGTCTCCCGCACGAAATCGCGCCTCCGGGAGCACCCCGTCCAGGTAACGTTCAGATAACGCTCAGAAAACGCGTGCAGGATCAGGGTTTTGTGTCCGCAAGAGCGGCCGCGATGCGTCGAAACGCCGGCGCGGACTCCCGACACGAAACCCGAACTCTATGCGCTCTGAGACGTCCTCCACTCCTGCCCGCCGTACTCGCCGACTGACCGAACGCCGCACCCGCCGCCGTCCTGCGATCATCGCGACAGGAGTCGCCGCAGGCGTCATCACGATCGTCGGATTCGCCGGCGCTGTGCCGGTCTCGTTCGCCGATGCCTCCGGCACATCCCCCGCCTTCGTGCGCGCTTCGTACACGACGCCCCTGCACGCGACGCCGAAGGCGACCGTCACGGGCACCGACGCCGTCACGACCGACGCGCAGGAGGCCGTGACCGCCGCAGCCGCCGCCGTCACCTCCGCGCAGGCCCTCACCTCCGACATCGCGGCCGCGGGCCTCGATCTCGGCGTCGCCGACACGACAGTCGAAACGTCCGATCTGCAGCAGGCGGCCGACCGCCTCGAGACGGGCATCGATCACCTCCCCGACGCGCTCCTCCCCGACGTCACCGACAACGTCACCGACCTCGTGACGGCGACCAACCAGCAGGTCGCGAGCCTGCGCGGAAGCCTCGACGCGGCGATCGCCGCCGAGGCCCAGCGCCAGGCCGAAGAGAAGGCCCGCCAGGAGGCCGAGGCGAAAGCCAAGGCCGAGGCCGAGGCGAAGGCCGCCGCCGCAGCAGCGACCAAGAGCTCGTCGACGAAGAGCTCGTCGAGCCGCTCCGGCTCGGCGCCGAGCGTGCCGATCCCCTCGGGCAACGGCAACGGCGACAACAGCCCCGCCGGCGCTCAGGCCTTCGCGCACTCCCAGTTCGCCGGCCGCGGCTGGGGCGACGACCAGTTCGGATGCCTCGTGTCCCTGTGGAACAAGGAGTCGGGCTGGAACTACCAGGCCTACAACCGCGGCAGCGGCGCCTACGGCATCCCGCAGGCGCTCCCCGGCAGCAAGATGGGCTCGGCCGGCGCCGACTGGCAGACCAACGCCGCGACGCAGGTCCTCTGGGGCCTCGGCTACATCCAGGGCCGTTACGGCACGCCGTGCGGCGCGTGGGGCCACTCGCAGTCGACCGGTTGGTACTGAGCCTTCCCGCTTCGAGTTTCACGGGGACGGATGCCGCGGCATCCGTCCCCTTCTCGTTGCACACGCACGTGGCCGCGTGCCCGCCCTGTGGAAAACCCGTCGAGCGTCGGATGCCTGTGGGATGGTGTGTCCATTGGGGAAATGGGTGCTCGCGCAACGACGCCGCGTCGTCGCGCCACGCCCGCGATTCTGGGGCTGACACCCCCGGGGAATGGAGAACACACATGAAGCATAAGGTCATCGCTGGAGCACTCCTGGCTGCTGCGCTGGTGCTCGCACCGGTCGCCGTCACGGCGGCGAGCGCCGCTCCGCCGTCCGAGAAGGTCTGCGCCGACTACAGCACGGGGCGCATCACCCCGGCTGACGGCGTGACGGAAGTCACCTACACCGCACCGGAGGGCCAGGTCATTCTCGCGATCTGCGTCAAGGCCGGGTCCGTCAAGCAGGGCAACGGTCCGGAGGCGGTCTCCGTACCCGAGAACGCGACCGAGGTCACGTTCAGCCACTCCTCCGGCAAGGCCATCGGCCACTACTCCGTGCTCCTGGGCGACGCGCCCGACCCGCTCGCCTGCCTCGACGGCTGGGTCGACGTCGACACGCGCACGTCGGGACGCTACGAATGCGTCGACACCGGCCTCCACGTGTGGACGGTCGACAACTCGAGCCAGGCGAAGGTGTCGTTCGGCACGGCGGCGGCGTTCCCGCTGGCGAGCACCGGCGTCCTCGACATCGACTGGACCGGCACCGGGACCGCGCCCGGGATCAACCTGTTCGTCGACTTCGACGGCAACGGGTCGATCGACGGAACGCTCGTCTACGAGACCGTCTACGGGCAGGACCTCTGGCTGACTAACGGCTCGGCGCAGTTCGTGAAAGACGGCGCCCCGTCGACGACGGGAGGCAACGGCTCTGCATGGCACGGCACGATCTCGCAGTGGTCGTCGAGCTTCCCCGCCGCGCAGGTCAAGGGCGTGGCGTTCTCCGTCGGCTCCGGCGTGAACAGCGACGGCATCCTTCACTCGCTCACCGCCGGCGGGATCGTCTTCTCCTTCTGATCCGCCCCGGAGGGGTGCGTGACCGGCCCGCTGAAGCCGCCGGACACGCACCCCTTCGTGCTGCCTGCTCGTCGGTGTCGCACACCGCTGGTGGCATTGACGCCCGAGAGTGCTGCTGGGATGCTGGCGGCATCGCTCGCAATCTTGGGACGAGGGTGATGCCATGGTGCTGTCGATGCGCGCGACCCAGGCGATGGCGTCGGTCGACGTCGTGACCGACTTCCTCGCGCGCGTGCAGGCGCTGACCGACGATCCGGCGGCACTCGACTTCACGTTCGGCAACCCGCACGAGCTGCCGCTGCCGGGGCTTTCGGCGGCCATCAAGGCGCAGATCGAGCCGCGGTCGGTCGACTGGTTCGCCTACAAGACGAGCGAGCGAGAGGCTCAGGATGCCGTGGCCTCCGGTCTTCGCCGCGAGCTCGGCCTGCCCTTCCAGCCCGAAGACATCGCCATGACGCAGGGCGCCTTCGGCGCAATCTCGCTCGCCTTCGCCCTCCTCGCCGATGCCGGCGACGAGGTCGTCATCCCCGTCCCCGGCTGGTTCTGCTACGAGCCGATGCTCCGCGCTGCCGATCTCGTGCCGGTGCGCGCAGCGCTGGCCGAGGGCACGTTCGAACTCGACGTCGAGGCGATCGCCCGCGCGATCACTCCACGCACCCGGATCGTCGTCGTCAATTCCCCGGCCAACCCGACGGGCCGGGTCTATCCGAAGGCGGCGTGGGACGCGCTGGCCGAGGTGCTCGAGGCGGCGTCGCAGTCCCACGGCCGGCGGATCTGGCTGCTCTCCGACGAGCCCTACCGCCGCATCCGGTTCGACGACGTCGCGTTCGCGAGCCCCGCCGGATCGTACGCGTCGACGGTCGTCGACTACAGCTACGCCAAGGTCATGCTCGCGCCCGGACAGCGCCTGGGCTACCTGGCGCTCTCGCCGCTTCTCCCCGCCGCGGAGCGGGCGGAGCTGCAGGCCGCCCTCATGCCGCTCGGGCTGGCGATCGGCTGGGGCTTCCCCGACGCGATCATGCAGTACGCCGTTCCCGCCCTCGAGACGGTGACTCTCGACATGGCCGAGCTGACGCGCAAGCGGGATCGCATGTACGGCGCGCTGACCGAGGCGGGCATCGACGTCACGCTCCCGGAGGGGACGTTCTACCTGTGGGGCCGCGCCCCCGGCGGCGACGGCGCGGCGTTCTGCGACGCGCTCGCGGCCCGGGGCGTGTATTTCATGCCGGGGACGCTCTTCGATCAGCCGCATCACTTCCGCGTCTCGCTCACGGCGACGATGGACATGATCGAGGCCGCCCTTCCCGCCGTCCTCGAGGTGGCGGGCGACCTGCGGTGATCAGCACCCGCTCGTGACCTGACGCCAGTGGCCGTGCGCCGCCGATCGGCGAAGTGGACGTCCTCATACGAATGCGTCGGCTCGCCTGATCGAGAGGTTCGGCGACCGCGACGGGTGACCGCGGGAGGGTGGCCCGCTCCCTTCCACACGAGCACCCGCGTGGCAACCCCCTCACGCCGACGGGCGGGGCACGCGAACATCGTGGGAGCTCGAAGGAGCGGAACCCCCTGATGAGTACGCCATCCTCCCTCGTCGCTGACCGCTATCGGCTGGTCAGGCTGCTCGGCGCGGGCGGAATGGGGGTCGTCTGGGAGGCATGGGACGAGCGACTCCACCGGACTGTGGCCCTCAAGATGCTCCGCACGCAGCCGGAGCTCACCGACGCCGAGCGCCAGACCGCGACGGATCGCGCGCTGCGAGAGGCGCGGATCACCGCAGGCCTGCACCACCCGCACGCGGTCACGGTGTTCGACGTCGTCGAGCACGACGGTCAGCCGTGCATCGTGATGCAGCTGATCGAATCGACCCCGCTGTCGGCTCTGCTGCGCGAGCACGGAACCTTCACCCCCTCCGAGACCGCGCGCATCGGCGCTCAGGTCGCCTCCGCCCTCGCGGCAGCGCACAAGCTCAAGATCGTCCACCGCGACGTCAAACCCGGGAACATCCTCATCGGCGCCGACGGCTCGGCGATGATCAGCGACTTCGGCATCTCGCACGCCCTCGGCGACACCGCGATCACGGCGACGGGCCTGGTCCACGGCACGCCCGCCTACCTCGCCCCGGAGGCTGCGCGGGGACTGCCGATGAGCTTCGCGTCCGACGTCTTCTCGCTCGGATCGACGCTCTACGCTATGACCGAGGGCGAACCCCCGTTCGGCTCCGAGAACAACGCGATCGCCCTTCTGCACAAGGTCGCTCGCGGCGGCTATCCGGCGCCGAAGCACGCGGGACCCCTGACTCCCCTGCTGCGGCGGATGCTCGCCACCCAGCCGAAACGGCGGCCGACCATGGCTGAGGTCGTCGAGTCGCTGAACGGCATGCAGCATGGGCCGGCGGACGCCCCCGCTGCGGCCGCCACGGTCGCCTTCACGCCACGCACCGCGCCCACCGCCGTCTCGCCGGGTCCGACGGCCGAGACGCTGCGCGTGGATCAGCCCACCAGGGACGAGGCAGCCACCGCTGACACGGAGGTCCTGGGCCGTCGCGCCGAGGTCGCGTCTGCTGTCGGCGCACCGCCCGGCCCGGCTCCCGCGACCGGAGACCCGGCGCCGGCCACGCGTGGGCGCCGCCGGCGCGTCGGGGTGGTTCTCGGCATCCTTGTCCTCCTGGTGGCACTCGGCGTCGGGGCATGGGTGCTGACCGATCCGCTGCGCCAGAGCCCCGTCGGCAGCGCCGACCCGAAGCCCTCGTCTGCCGCGACGTCGTCGCCGGCCGCCGAGACGCCCGCGACGCACTCGCCGACGCCCGCCACGAGCCCGTCGACGGTCGACGGCGGGCCGGCAGAGCCCGCCCCGCCGGCGCAGACGCCGGAACAGCGCGTCGTCGACGCGATCACCGGCTACTACGCCCTCATGCCAGACCAGCGAGACAGCGCCTGGCCGCTCATGACGGCGGACTACCAGGAGAATCACGCGGGCGGTCGCGGAGGCTACGAGGCGTTCTGGTCCGGTGTCACGGAGGTGTCCGTCGCCGATGTCACCGCGTCCAGCGGCGATCGGGGGCAGGCGACGCTGACCTACCGGTTCAGCGACGGACGCGTGATGCAGGAGGTGACGGCCTACCGCTTCGTCGAGGAGGACGGAGTGCTGAAGATCGCCGGGACGGATGTGCTGAGCAGCGTCGAACTGTGACACCGGGGTGCATCGCCCGAGCGGGACTGCCCTCCGGGCCATTCATCCGCGTAGACGAGAACTCACGGCGCGCTCCCAGCTTCGCGGGACCAAATCGGCCGAGGCATCCGTTCTCTCCTGTGACGCCGCAGCCAGCGACGCCGACGAAGGAGGAGAACGTGGGAGACCACGACTACCGCAAGACCCCCGAGGCGCTCAGCCGCCTCACCGACACCCAGTTCCGCGTGACGCAGGAGGACGGCACCGAGCCGGCGTTCCGCAACGCCTACTGGAACAACCACGACCCCGGCATCTACGTCGATGTCGTCTCGGGCCAGCCGCTGTTCTCGTCGCACGACAAGTACGACAGCGGCACCGGATGGCCGAGCTTCACGCGGCCGATCGAGCGCGACGCCGTCACGACGAAGACCGACTGGAAGCTCCTCCTCCCGCGCACCGAGGTGCGCTCCTCGGGAGCCGACAGCCACTTGGGGCATGTGTTCCACGACGGCCCCAGGGATGCCGGGGGCCTGAGATACTGCATGAACTCGGCGTCGCTGCGGTTCATCCCCGCCGCCGAGCTCGATGAGCAGGGCTACGGCCAGTACCGCACTCACTTCGACACCACAGACACCCACACTCAGGAGGACGCATCATGACCAGCGGACCCACCGACTCCGGAATCATCACCCAGAACCCCGGCACCGAGACGGCGGTCCTCGCCGGCGGCTGCTTCTGGGGCATGGAGGACCTCATCCGCCGCCAGCCCGGCGTGCTGCACACGCGCGTCGGCTACACCGGTGGCCAGAACGACCACGCGACCTACCGCAGGCACCCCGGTCACGCCGAGGCGGTCGAGATCGAGTTCGACCCGACCCAGACGTCGTACCGCGACATCCTGGCGTTCTTCTTCCAGATCCACGACCCGTCGACCCTCGACCGTCAGGGCAACGACATTGGATCGAGCTACCGCTCGGCGATCTTCCCGCTCACGCCCGAGCAGGAGCGGGTCGCCCGCGACACGATCGCCGACGTCGACGCCTCCGGCCTCTGGCCGGGCAAGGCGGTCACGACGATCGAGCCGGCCGGACCGTTCTGGGAGGCGGAGCCCGAGCATCAGGACTACCTGATCAAGTACCCCAACGGCTACACCTGCCACTTCCCGCGCGCGGGGTGGGTGCTGCCCAAGCGCAGCGAGGCCGGCGCCACGGCGTAGGGACTTTCGACGACGGATGCCGCGGCCCCGACGGGTCGCGGCATCCGTCGTCTCTGCGGTCCGCCCCCTACGGGCGTAGGAGTCCGCGCGGGAGTCGGACGTTTCCGCGCCGAAGCGTCCTACGCCCGCGCGATCTCCTGCCTTCGTGAGCCGCGCGGGAGGTCCCCGGTTGCGGCAGGAGGCGGGGATTCAGAGAGCCCCGGTAGAATCTCCCTCGTGTTCAACCGTGTGATGCCTGCGGGCGTGAGGAGGTCGTCGTCGCGCCCTGCGTCGGCGGCGGAGAGAGCCTGAGGCTCGACTCCGCATCTCTCGTCTGAGCGTTCCCCGCGCTCCGAGTTCCTCCCCACACGATCCGTCGCCGTTCCGGCGACCGCACAGAAAGCACGCTCATGCGTCCCCTCACCGACGCCCGGATCCGGGCATCGTTCGTCAACGCCTCGCGCAGCGAACGCAAGAACCTGTCCCTGCCCGCCGAGTTCGAGACCCTCGACTGGGACCGCCTCGACTTCCTCGGTTGGCGCGACCCGCGTCTTCCGCAGGTCGGCTACGTCGTCGTCGACCTCGACGGCGAACCCACGGGACTCCTCCTCCGGCAGGCCGACACCCGCACCCGCACGCGCCCGCAGTGCTCGTGGTGCTCCGACATCCATCTGCCGAACGAGGTCGTGCTCTACACGTCCAAGCGCGCGGGCGATGCCGGACGCCGAGGCGACACCGTCGGCACCCTTGTCTGCGAGAACTTCGAATGCTCGAAGAACGTCCGGCGCCTGCCGCCGTCGGCGTACCTCGGCTTCGACCGCGAGGCCGCGCGCGATCGCCGCATCGAGATGCTCCGCGCCAACGTCGCGGGCTTCGCGCGCGAGGTGCTCGGGCAGGTCTGAATGAGGATGGATGCCGCGGCCCGGCGGGTCGCGCATCCGTCGTCTCTGCTCCGCCGACGCGTCAGCCGGCCGCGTTCTCGACGAGCGCCGGGCACTGCCTGCCCGGTGTCGTCGCGAGCTCGAAGTGCCAGCGCTCGTTCCCGTAGATCTGACACAGGCCCCACTCGGATCCGTGTGCGATGAGCCACGACTGGGCGTCGAGCGGACCGATGTCGACGGCGTCGCCGGTCACATGGTGCGAGCGGTCCGGGGGCGCGACCCACTGCAGCGCGACCTCGGCGCTGCCGTACTTCCGCACGGCATCCTCGAGCAGCCACTGCTGGTACTGCGTGGTGCGCCAGCCGCTCGTGACCTCGAACCGCACGCCGTCGGCGGCCGCAGCATCCGCCGCCTGCCGGATCGCCGCGATCAGCGCGGGGTCGAGGTTCACGATGGCGGGTGTGCCCGAGTCGAGCGCGACGGGCTGCTCGAGGTAACCGTCCGCCACGCGCGGCGCGTACGGCGCGGCGAGCGCGCCGGCCTGCAGGAAGACGACGGCCCACAGCGCGATCGCCAGCAGGATCGCCCCGGCCGCACCCGCGGCGACGAAGGCCGCGAGGGGTGCGCGCCGAGCGGACGGGTCGGTGGGGGCGGGAAGCACGGTCATGCCGTCGATCCCACACGCGCGCGTGTTGCCACCGCGTAAGCGCGGGCGCATATGCCGGCGATATGCGCCCCCACCTAGGCTGGCGTCATGCGCGTGCTGATCGTCGAGGACGAGCCCTACCTCGCCGAGGCGATCCGCGACGGTCTGCGGCTCGAGGCGATCGCGTCCGATATCGCGGGCGACGGCGAGACCGCGTTGGAGCTCCTCTCGATCAATCAGTACGACGTCGTCGTGCTCGATCGCGACATCCCCGGCCCGAACGGCGACGAGGTGGCACGGCGCACCGTGAGCGCTCCGCCGAGTCCGCGGATCCTCATGCTGACCGCGGCCGACCGCCTCGACGACAAGGCGTCGGGGTTCGAGAGCGGCGCCGACGACTACCTCACGAAGCCCTTCGCCCTGCGCGAGCTGGTGCTGCGCCTCCGCGCCCTCGGGCGACGGCCCGCCGAGGCCGCTCCGCCGATCGTCGAGTTCGCCGGCATCCGGCTCGATCCGTTCCGGCGGGAGGTCTACCGCGATGGGCGGTACGTCTCGCTCACGCGCAAGCAGTTCGCCGTGCTCGAGGTGCTCATCTCGGCCGGCGGCGGGGTCATCAGCGCCGAGGACCTGCTCGAGCGCGCGTGGGACGACAACGCCGACCCGTTCACGAACGCCGTGCGCATCACGATCTCGACCCTGCGCAAGCGCCTCGGCGAGCCGTGGGTCATCGAGACGGTGCCGGGGGTCGGCTACCGCATGTCGGAGGCGACGGATGCCTCGGCCGATGGTGCCGGCCACTGAGGCCGCGCGCCCGCAGGGCCTGTCCGTGCGGGTCAAGCTGACCCTCAGCTACGCGGGCCTCGTGCTCGTCGCCGGCGTCGCGATGTTCGCGGTGGGCATCCTCCTCCTCCGTTTCGTGCCGGACGGGAGCCTCTTCGTCGACGGCGGAGGCTGGGCGCCGAATCGCTCCAACCTGCTCGAGGTCTTCGTGCGCTACGCACTGTGGGCGACGGCCGCCCTCGGCGCTCTCGGCCTGATCGGCGGCTGGCTGCTCGCGGGGTTCGTCCTGCGACCGCTGGACCGCATCACCGACGTCGCTCGTCGGGTGCGCGACGGGTCGCTCGACCAGCGCATCGCCCTCCCGGGCCCGCGCGACGAGCTGACCGAGCTGGCAGACACCTTCGACGCCATGCTGGCGCGCGTGCAGCACACGCTCGACCAGGAGCGCCGCTTCGCCGCCAACGCCTCGCACGAGCTGCGGACGCCCCACACGATCATCCGCACGATGGTCGAGGTCGCCCAGCGCGACCCCGATCGCGATGTCGACAGCCTGCTCGCACGCATCGCCGAGACCAACGATCGCGCGATCGCCCTCACCGCGTCGCTCCTCGTCCTCGCGCGAGTCGGCCGAGGCGGCGCGATCGAGCGTCGCGCGGTCGACCTCGCCGCTCTCGTCGCCGGGGTGGTCGCGGAGGAGCGGACGGATGCCTCGGCCCGCGGCATCCGTCTTCATGTCTCCACGATGCCCGGCGTCGTCGCGGGCGATGCCACCCTGGTCGAACGGCTCGTGGCCAATCTCGTGCACAACGCCGTCGTCCACGGCGACGAGGTCGGGAGCGTCTGGATCACGACCTACGCGCGTCCCGGGAGTGTCGAACTGAGGGTGGAGAACACCGGTCCGCTGCTCGACGGCGACGCCGTCGCGACGCTCACCGAGCCGTTCGTCCGCGACGCGGGACGCGTGCGGCCCACCGACGGGCCGACCGGGTCGGGACTGGGCCTGGCCATCGTGTCGGCGATCGTCGAGGCGCATGACGGCTCGCTCGACATCGCGCCGCGCGACGGCGGCGGGCTCGTCGTGCGGGTCACGCTCCCGAGCGCCTGACGGCCCTCGTCACGGCACGGGCGCGTCGGAGGGCTGCGAAGACGAGCCCGACGGCGAGCGCGCCGAGCACGGCGCCGCACGTGTTCCACAGCACGTCCTCCTGGTCGGGCACGCGTCCGGGTATCCCGCTCTGCGCATATTCGACGGCGGTCGACATCGCGAACCCGACGAGCATCGCGAGGGGCCAGAGGCGCCGGCCGACCAGCACGGCCAGGGTCGCTCCGAGCGGGACGAAGAGCAGCGTGTTGAGCACGCGGTCGAGGTCGGCGAAGGGAACCCATCCGAAGAGCCCCTCGACCGCGGCATCCGTCATCCGTTCGAAGAGCGCGCGCACAGGCGCGACGACGGTGCGCGGGGCGAGGGTGAGCGCCGCGACGACGCCGACGGCGGATGCCGCGGCCGCGACGGTCCAGGGCCGAAGCGCCGTGGCGGGCCGGGCGGGGGTGGGAGCGGTCATGCGGAGCCTCTCATTCGGGTCCGTCCAGTCCATCCCGGAGCATGTTGCGTGGACGTATGCTCACCCGCGGCGCCCGCCGCGCGGGTAGCCTCGGGTCCATGGGCACCGTGGCCGAACCCGGCTGGTACGACGACGGCACCGGCAAGCTGCGCTGGTGGGACGGCGTCCGCTGGACCGAGGAGTACGCCGACTTCGGCGGTGGGGGCGTGGAGATCCGCGCGGACGCGGTGCCGCCCTCGCGAGAGCCCGTCCCGGCCGGCTGGTACGACGACGGGCGCGGGCGCATCCGCTGGTGGGACGGTCGCCGGTGGACCCAGCAGACGCGGTTCAGCGGGGGCGAAGACGCGTTCGGCGGCATCGTCGTCGACGGCCGGTGGATCCACATGGGCGACCGAAGTCAGCCGATCGGTGGTCTGGCCGCGGTGGTGCTCACCGCTGGTGACCTCAGCGCGCGCTCGTCGCTCTCCGACGCGGTGCGCACGCACACGCTGTTCACTTCGCAGGGGCCGATGACGCCTCGCGACTTCACCCGGATCGACCGCCAGGCGATCCTGCTCGCGGTGGAGGGCGGCGGGCAGCTGTGGCTCGCGCCGGTCGCTGCCCACGACGTCACACGCGCGCGGCAGTTCGCCGCCTGGATCAACACCTCCTCCGATCACTACCGGTACGGCTGACGACCGACGCGGGGAGGTGTCAACCCCTCCCGACCGTGTCGCGCGTGCGCCTAGCCTGCGAGGACGCGATCGAAAGGAACAGCATGCCCACCGCTCTCGTGCTCAACTGCACCCTCAAGCCCTCGCCGTCGGCGTCCAGCACCGCCCTGCTCGCACAGCAGGTGCTCGATGCCCTCGAACCCCACGGCTTCGAGGGCGACCAGGTGCGGATCGCCGACTTCGACGTGAAGCCCGGGGTCGAGCACGACATGGGCGACGGCGACGAGTGGCCGGCGATCCGCGACCGGATCCTCGCGGCCGACATCCTCGTCTTCGCGACGCCCACGTGGATGGGCCACATGTCGAGCATCGCGCAGCGCGTGCTCGAGCGCCTCGATGCCGACATCTCCGAGACGGATGACGAGGGCCGCCAGATCCTCACCGGAAAGGTCGCCGTCGTGGCCGTCGTCGGCAACGAGGACGGCGCGCACGCGATCATCGCCGACGCCTTCCAGGGGCTCAACGACGTCGGCTTCACGGTGCCCGCGCAGGGTGGCGTCTACTGGAACGGCGAGGCGATGCAGTCGACCGACTACAAGGACCTCGACGAGACTCCGGAGAAGGTCGCGAGCACGACGGCGACCCTCGCGGCGAACGCCGCACATCTCGCGAAGCTCCTCACCGCGCAGCGCTACCCCGCGCCCTGACCCGCCGCGCCGCCCCGCGGGCCGTGCCCGCGGGGCGAACCCGACGGGCGGGCCCGACAGCGCCGGTGGGCGGGGAGATCAGCGACCCCAGGCCTCCAGCCAGCGCAGCCACACTTCGCTGACGGTCGGGTACGACGGCACCGCGTGCCACAGACGCTCGATCGGCACTTCGCCCACGATCGCGATCGTGGCGGAGTGGAGCAGTTCGGCGATGTCGGGACCGACGAACGTCGCCCCCACGAGCACGCGGCGCTCCTCGTCGACGACGGCACGCGCCCGGCCCCGATAGTGGTCGGCGTGGGTCGACGCGCCCGACACCCACGACAGGTCGTAATCGAGGACGCGGATGCCGATCCCCGCCGCGTGGGCGGACGCCTCGGTGTGTCCGACCGAGGCGACCTCGGGGTCGGTGAAGACGACCTGCGGCACCGTGGAGTGATCCGCCGTGGCGACGTGCCGGCCCCAGGGGGCGTCCTCGACCTCCCCGCCGAGCGCGCGCGCCGCGATGACGTCGCCCGCCGCCCGCGCCTGGTACTTGCCCTGGTGCGTGAGGAGCGCACGGTGATTGACGTCGCCGACGGCGTAGAGCCAGTCGACGCCGCGGACGCGCATCGTGTCGTCGACATCGAGCCACGTCCCCGGCGCGAGTCCGATCGTCTCGAGTCCGAGGTCGCCGGTGCGCGCAACCCTGCCGGTCGCGACGAGGAGCTGCGCGGCGCGCACCTCCGACCCGTCCGAGAGCGTCAGCACGACGTCGCCGCCGTCTTCACGGACGACCCGGTCGACGCCGGCGTCTGTCAGAACGGTGGCCCCGGCCTCCGTCAGCGACTCCACGACCGCCTCCCCGGCGAAGGGCTCGAGCGAAGTCAGCAACCCGGACCGCGCGATCACCGTGACCTCGCACCCGAACGACGCGAACAGCGTCGCCATCTCGCTGCCGACGACCCCGCCGCCGAGGATCGCGAGCGAAGGCGGCACCTCCTGCACGCCGGTGGCGTCGCGACTGGTCCACGGCGCGGCATCCTTCAGACCCGGGATGTCGGGAAGGAGCGCCGCCGACCCGGTGCAGACGGCCACCGCGTGCCGCGCGACGAGGGTCGTCTCGTCGCCGTCGGAGCCGGTCACCACGACCTTTCGCTCGCCGTCGAGCCGCCCGTGGCCGCGGACGAGGTCGATGCCTGCGCCCTGAAGCCACTCGACCTGAGAGAGGTCGCTCCACTCGTGCACGATCGCATCGCGGCGGCGCAGCGCGCCGGCGACGTCGACCGACCCGGTCACGGCCTGGGAGGCGCCGTCGACATCGCGTGCCGCGCGCAGCACGGCGCCGCTGCGAAGCAGAGCCTTCGACGGCATGCAGGCCCAGTACGAGCACTCGCCACCGACGAGCTCGCCTTCGACGACGACGACCGACAGCCCCTCCTGCGTGGCCCGGTCGGCGACGTTCTCTCCGACGGGGCCGGCCCCGATGACGATCAGGTCGTACTCTCGCGCGGTCATCCCGCCACGCTACGGTCTGGGGCCGACACACAGCAGCGCTTGACAATCCGCCGCGCTTTCGGCGCCGAACAAGCACAGGGACCAGCTTCGCGTCAAGTGCGCGGATCCGATGTCCCCAGCATGTGAGAGCGTGGTTTTCTTGAAGCACCGTTGACGAAAGGATCGTATGTCGATCGAGTTCCGCTCCGTGACGAAGCGGTTCGACGACGGCACCGTGGCTGTCGACGACTTCAGCCTGACGCTGCCCGCGCACAAGACCACCGTGCTCGTCGGGTCTTCGGGCTGCGGCAAGACGACCCTGTTGCGCATGGTGAACCGGCTCATCGACCCCACGAGCGGCGAGGTGCTCATCGACGGCGAGCCGGTCTCCGGGCGCGATCCGGTCGCGCTGCGGCGAGGCATCGGGTACGTCCTGCAGAACGCCGGGCTCCTCCCCCACTTCACCGTGCTCGACAACATCGCGACGGTTCCCGTGCTCTCGGGCGTCCCGCGCGCGCGTGCGCGCGAGCAGGCCCTGACGTTCATGGATGTCGTGGGCCTCGAGCGATCGCTCGCCGATCGGTATCCGAGCCAGCTCTCCGGCGGTCAGCAGCAGAGAGTCGGCGTCGCGCGCGCCCTCGCGGTCGAGCCGAACATCCTCCTGATGGACGAGCCGTTCGGCGCGGTCGACCCCATCGTGCGCAAAGAGCTGCAGGCAGAGGTCATCCGTCTGCAGCGCGAACTGGCCAAGACCGTCGTCTTCGTGACACACGACATCGATGAGGCTTTCCTCCTCGGCGACCAGGTCGTGATCCTCCAGAAGGGCGCGCGGATCGCCCAGGTCGGCAGTCCGAGCGAGATCATCGAGAACCCCGCCGACGACTTCGTGGCGGAGTTCGTCGGCACCGAGCGGGGGGCTCGCGCGTTCACGATCGCGCAGACGCCGCGCGGGCGGGTGGTCAGAGACGCCGCCGGGCGCACGCAGGGAGTGCTGGTCGACGACGCCGGTATGACGGATGCCGCGGCCCCGGTCGCGCGGGGAATGACGTGACCTGGGTCCTGGCCAATCTCGACCTGATCTGGCAGCTCTCCGTGCAGCATCTGCGGCAGAGCGCCCTCGCGATCGTGTTCGGCTTCCTGATCGCACTCCCCATCGGCTGGGCCGCCTTCCGCTACACGCGCCTGCGGGGGTCGGTCCTCACGACCGTCGGCCTGCTCTACACGATCCCGTCCTTCGCGCTGTTCGCGATCCTCGCCCTGTTCGGCGTGCCCTACCTCTCCGAGGCCAACCTCGTCGTGGCGCTGACGATCTACGCGGTCGCGATCATGACGCGCTCCGTCACCGACGGTCTCGACTCGGTCGACGCCACGACCCGGGGCGCCGCGATCGCCGTCGGGTTCGGCGCGTGGGCGCGCTTCTGGAAGGTCGACTTCCCGCTCGCGGGTCCCGTCATCCTGGCCGGACTGCGCGTCACCGCCGTGTCGACGATCTCGCTCGCGACGGTCGGCGCTCTCATCGGCGTGCAGAACCTCGGCTACCTCTTCACCAACGGCTCGCAGCGCCACATCGTCGCCGAGATCCTCGCCGGCGTCATCGCCGTGGTCGTCATCGCCCTCATCATCGACCTGCTGCTCGTCGTGGCCGGTCGCTTCCTCATGCCCTGGGCGCGCGGCTCACGTGCCGCGGGCGGCCGCGGAGTGAAGACGGCACTCGCATGAACCTCCTCGTCGACGCCTTCGCGTGGATCTTCGCGCCCGCCCGGCTCACCGGCGCGGTGCCGCTGCCGACCGCGATCGCGCAGCAGCTCGCCTTCACCTTCGGCTCGGTCCTGATCGCGGCGCTGATCGCGATCCCGATCGGCTGGAGCATCGGCCACACCGGCCGCGGGCGCGAGACCGCCGTCTTCATCTCGGGCGCTGCGCGCGCCCTGCCGGCGCTCGGTGTCGTCGCGCTCCTTCTCGAGCTCATCCCCGTCTCGTACAAGACCTTCGCCGCCGTCGTCGCGTTCGTCCTGCTCGCGATCCCATCGATCCTCGCCGGGGCCTACTCCGGGTTCGAGGCCATCGACCGCGCTGTCATCGGCGCGGGGCGGGCCATCGGCATGACGCAGTGGCAGATCCTCGTGCGCATCGAGATCCCGCTCGGCCTCGCACTGCTCATCAACGGCCTGCGCTCGGCGACGCTGCAGGTGGTGGCGACCGTGACGATCGCCGCCTACTTCGGTCTCGGCGGCCTCGGCTTCTACATCATGCAGGGACTCGCCAACCGCGACTTCACGCAGATCCTCGGGGCATCCCTCGTCATCATCGCGCTCGCCCTCATCCTCGACGGCCTCTTCGTCCTCCTCGCCCGCCTCGTCGTGCCCCGCACCGAGGCGCGGCGCTCGCGACGCTCCCCCGCTCCGCCCGTGGCGACGAACGTCGCGGGCTCCATCGCCTGAGTCCCTGCCCACCACACCGGAGAATCACATGAAGAACACACGCACTCGCCTCGCGCTGGCCCTCGTGGCCGTCTCGACGGCGGCCCTCGCCCTCGCCGGCTGCGCCTCCAGCGCCGATCCGCTCGACGGCGGCAGCGCCGGCGGCGACGCGACGGGCGACTCGTCCTCGATCGTCATCGGATCGCAGGCGTACTACTCGAACGAGATCATCGCCGAGATCTACGCCCAGGCGCTCGAGGGCGCCGGGTTCACCGTCGAGCGCCAGTTCAACATCGGCCAGCGCGACGCCTACCTGCCCTCGCTCGAGGACGGATCGATCGACCTCTTCCCCGAGTACACCGGCAACCTGCTGCAGTACTACGTGCCCGACGCGAAGGCCACGACCTCCGACGACGTCTACGCGGCCCTGAAGGACGCGCTGCCCGAGGGGCTCACTGTGCTCGACCAGTCCCCCGCGACCGACCAGGACTCGTACAACGTGACCGCCGCGTTCGCGAAGGAGAACAGCCTCAGCTCGATCGAAGACCTCGCAGGCCTTCCCGGCCTCGTCCTCGGCGGCGCGCCGGAGCTCGAGACGCGCCCCTACGGCCCCTCGGGCCTCAAGGAGCTGTACGGCGTCGACGTCACCTTCAACCCCACGGCCGACACGACGGTCGCCGAGCTCGTCGCCGGCAACATCCAGGTCGCCAACGTCTACAGCGCCGATCCGCGCATCAAGACGAACGACCTCGTGACGCTCGCCGACCCGAAGGGGCTGTTCCTCGCCTCGAACGTCGTCCCCCTCGTGAACGCCGACGTCGCCGACAAGATCGCCGAGGTCATCAACCCGGTCAGCGCCGCGCTGACCCCCGAGGGCCTCGTCGCCCTCAACGTGGAGTCGACCGACGACCAGCGCTCCGCGAAGGACATCGCGAAGGACTGGCTCGCCGCCAACAACCTGGGCTGACCTTCGATGACGACGGATGCCGCGACCCCTCGGGCCGCGGCGTCCGTCGCCTCATGTCAGACGAGCCCCTTGAGGATCAGGTTCCAGTAGACCCACGGCAGCACGTGACGATCGGCGATCCACGCGAGGCGGTTCTCGCGGTACATGCTCCTCCAGAACGGGATGGTGGGCGCGAGCTGCCCCTCCGCGTCGAACTCCGCCCACACGACGGTCGATCGCGAGACGGTCAGCGGGCAGACGGCGTACCCGTCGTACTGCCACTTCGCCTCCTCGCCCTTGCGCACCGCGGCGAGGTTCCTCGCGAGCACATCCGTCTGCTTGCGCAGAGCTCCGCCGCATTTCGAGTTCGTGGTGGCCGCGGCATCCCCCAGCGTCCAGACATTGCCGTAGCGCGGATGCCGCAGTGTGCGCGTGTCGACCTCGACGAAGCCGCCCGGGTCGTCGTGTCCCACGAGGGGCGAGTCGGCCAGCCAGTCGGGCGCCGACTGCGGCGGCACGACGTTGAGGACGTCGTAGCGGATGCGCTCGGCGCCCTCCGGCCCGATGAGCACGACCTCGGATGCCGCGGCATCCACTTCCGCCAGCTCGCTGTCGGTGCGCACCTCGATGCCGTACTTCGCGATGGTGCGTTCGAGCTCACGGTCGAACGCGGGAATGCCGAAGATCGAGTGCGTCGGCACGACCATGATCACGCGGATGGCATCGAGCACGCCCTTCGCGCGCCAGTAGTCGCACGCCTGGTACATCGGCTTCTGCGAGGCCCCCGCGCAGGACGCGGGCCCGGACGGCTCGGTGAAGATCACGGTCCCGCTCGTGAGGTCGCGCAGGAGGAGCGACGCCTTGGCCGCGAGGTCGTGCTCATAGTGCGAGGCGACGGCGGGTGTGTCGAGCGCCTCGACGAGACCCGGCACCGCGCTCCAGTCGTGCTGGATGCCCGGAGAGAGGATGACGTGCTCGTACGTGATGCGTCGGCCGTCCTCGAGGGTCACGGCACTCGCGTCGGGGTCGATCGACGCCGCGCGCCCCCGGATCCATTCGACGCCTCTCGGCATGACGTCGCGCTGGGGGCGGACCGTGATGCTCGCTCGCGCCGTGCCCCCGGCGACGTGCGAGAAGAGCGGCTGGTAGAGGTGATGCTCGCGGGGCTCGATGAGCGCGATGTCGCTCACGCCTCGTCGTCGCAGTCGCGCCGCCACCGAGATGCCGCCGTTGCCGCCGCCGACGACGAGGACCTCGTGGTGTGCATTGTTCTCGGGCATCGCCAAGCCTCCTCGGGCCGATGGGTCTGCTCACGCTATGTCGAGGCGACGCTCGGCCGGGAGGGGTTGCGGCGGCGGTGCGGCCCGGGTACGGGCCGCGGCATCCGTCGTCAGGCGTTGATGATCGTGCTGAAGGCCAGCACGATGATGAGCGCGTTGAGGAAGAAGCTGAACGTCGTGTGCCACACGACCGTCCACCGCATGCGACTGGATTGCACGAGCACGTCCGAGACCGAGAACGTCGTGGCGTTGGTGAAGGAGAAGTACACGAAGTCGACGAGGCGCGGCGTCGGGGTGCCGGGGAAAACGAGCGGCGGCGTCGCCGCCGACAGCCGGTAGCGGCGGTCGTAGATGCGCGCGTAGCCCCAGTGGAACAGGGCCCACGACAGCAGCATGGCCCACACGGCGACGGGCTCGACCCAGCCGGCCCAGTCGGGATCGTTGCGCAGCAGCAGGATCTCGGTGGCCGCGACGAGGCCGACGAGGCTCGCGGCGAAGGTGCCGATCGTCGAGATCAGCCCCGCGAGCGGATGGACATCGACGTGCTGCAGCAATGGCGGCGTGCGCTCGAGGGGACGCCGCAGGGTGATTCCGACGGCGATCACCGCGGCGAGCCAGTAGAGCGTGCCGACGGCGCACCAGATCGCCAGCACCCCGATGGTGGCCGAGTCGTCCTCCGTGAAGAAGATGAGCACGGCGCCGAGGACGATGAGCGCGAGCTGCACCAGCAGATCGACGATGCGAACGATGACGGCGACGACCACCCGCGAACCCCCCTGCCTCGTGAGGGAAACGCTATCGGCTCGACACCGGCCTGATCACCAGCCCCGCGAGCCCGGCACGCCCTTGAACGGACCGGCGACGCCCGAGGTGATCCAGCCGCCGTAGAAGCCGCCGGGCTGCGGGACGACGACCTCGCCGTCCACCGTCACCTCGTCCATCGGGCCGGCATACACGGCGACGCGGCCGACGAGCGACTCGAATCCGCGGCTCGGCGAGGGGTATGTCCAGGCGGCTCGAGAAGCCCGGACCCCAGCCCCTCCGACGACATCGAGGTAGCTCGCCTGTCCCTTGAACTCGCAGAACGACGAGCCCGCCGCCGGCACGAGGGCCCCGGCACGGAAAGCCGACGTCGGAAGGTAGTAGACAGGCGGATGGCTCGTCTCGAGCACCCGCACGACGTCGGTCGTGTCGACGATGACGGCCCCGCCGAAGCGGATCACGACACGGACGTCGCGAGCCTCGGCGCGCGGCGGACGCGGGTAGTCCCACACCGACTCCTGGCCGGGTGCGGGCGGATCGGGGACAGGACGAGACATGGCCTCAGCGTAAACGCGCGCGGGAGGGCCGAGGGCCGTGGCGCCGGGCGCCGTTGCGACGATCCGGGTACCCGGAGACGACGGCATGATGGACACGTCGATGCGGGATCGGGATGCCGAGGCATCCGTCGCCCGCCCGCTCTGCGGAACCGCATGCCGCAGCCGTACGAGGAGCCCCCATGACACCGCGTTGGACGCCGCTGGCCGTCGCCTATCTGTGCCTCTCGCTGGCGGGGCTCATCGGGACGTTCGTCCTCAACGCGTGGACTGTCGTCGAGGCGCGGAACTACTTCGGCGACATCTTCGGCGGCGGGCCCGCCGTCGGATCGCTCGGGGTCGACCTGCTCGTCGTGGCGATCGCGGGCGCGACGTTCATCGTCGTCGAAGCGCGAAGGCTCGGGATGCGTCGCGCGTGGCTCTACATCGCGCTCTCGCTCGTGACCGCCTTCGCGTTCACCTTCCCGCTCTTCCTCGCGATGCGGGAGCGCCGGCTGTCGACGCCGTCGGGCGCCTGAGGCACCCAGCCGGAGGCCCCGGGTCGGGCGTGTTCTCGCGCGCGCCCTGCTAGCGAGGACCGCGGCCGCTCGCCCAGCTCGCGAACACGGCGTGCAGGGCTGCCGGCAGGGACGCCACGAGCAGGATGACACTCCACACCGGGGCATCTTCACGAAGGAGCAGAGCGCCGAGGAAGAGCGCTGCGAACATAACCGCCGACACGATGCGACGGCCGGTGCGCTCGAGCGACCGCAGGCGCTGCTCGACACGTGGCGTCTGCACGGCGAGTCGGCCTTCCTCCATCCGCGTGACGGCGTCGTCGAGGCGTCGGGGCAGGCGCGCGGCGATCCCTGCGAGATCGACGGCCTCCCGACCGATCGCCTGCACGAAACCGCCCCGCTCGTCGCGCAGCAGCTGCGCCGCATACGGCTCGACGGCATCCCAGATGTTGAATGCCGGGTCCAGCGAGCTGCACATCCCGGACGTCAGCGAGATCGCCCGCACGATGAGGAGGAAGTTCTCGGGGAGCTGGAACGGCAGCGACCGCACGACGTCGCCGAACTGCGTGGCGAAGTCACGGAACTCCCGCGGGTCGACCTCCTGCAGCTCCGCGAAGCCCATGCCGCCGAAGCGCGCGAAGAGGGCGGTCATCGCCCGCTCCAGCTCCGTCGTGTCCGCCGACGGCAGCAGCACGCCGACGTCGCGGATGCTCTCCACCATCTGCCGCCCGTTGCGCGACGCGACCGCGATGATGAGCCGCTGCAGGCCTTTGCGCAGCTGCTCGGGAACCTCGCCCATCATGCCGAAGTCGATGAAGGTGAGCTTCCACGCGCGCTCCCCCGGAGCTGCCGCGATGGGGGTCACGAAGATGTTGCCGGGGTGAGGATCGGCGTGGAAGTAGCCGTCACGGAACAGCTGGTCGAACATGACCGTCGCGAACTCGTGGGCGACCTCTGTCGGATCGATGCCGGCCGCGCGCAGCGCCGCCACGTCGTTGATCTTGATCGCCGTGACATCCGACAGCGTCAGGACGCGCCGGGTCGTGCGCTCCCACGCGATCTCGGGCACGGCGACGCGCGGATCGCCGGCGAAGCGCGCCGAGAACCGCTCGGCGTTCGCCGCTTCGTGGAGGTAGTCGATCTCCTCGAGGCTCGTCGCCGCGAACTCGTCCAGGAGCGTGGGCAGATCGACCCGATCGGCGACGATCCGTACACGGCTGAGCCATCCCGCGACCTTGCGCAGCGCCGCGAGGTCGACGTCGACGATCTCGTCGATGCCCGGACGCTGGATCTTCACGACGACCCCCGCGAAGCCCGTGTCGACGGCGTCCTCCGGTCGCAGCTGCCCCCGATGCGCCTGCCCGAGGGATGCCGCTGCCAGCGGCACCGGATCCACCCACGCGAACGCGCGCTCGAGCGGCATGCCCAGCTCCGCCTCGGCCAGCGCCCGGATCGCGGCGAAGTCGACCGGCGGCACCTCGTCCTGCAGCCCCTCGAGCTCGGTCGTGATCTCGGGCGGCAGCACGTCGAGGCGCGACGAGAGGAACTGTCCGACCTTGATCATGAGTCCGCCCAGCGACACGGCGAGCGCGTGGAACTTGCGGGCGAGCTTCGTCAGCCGGTCGGCGCGGCCCCGCGCCGCGAATCGGGCGAACCCGATGCGCGGGAGGAACAGCTCGTACCACCACGCCTGCACCATGTACCGGGCGGCGAAACGAAGGATGCGGCGATAGCGGGCGCGGGTATCGCCGGTGCCGGCCATCGCTCGTCCCCGGTCCCGGCGCTCGGGTGTGCGTTCAGGCGTCGGCGAGCTCACCCCTCGGCGAGGATCGCGTAGAGCTTGCGGCGGGCCTCGTCGAGCACCTCGACCGCCTGCTGCACCTGCTCCTGCGTGCCGGTGCGTCCGACCTGGGCCGCGGCCTGCGCGAGCTTCATGCCCGACTTCGGCAGCGCGCCCATGCGGGCGTCCTGCGAGCCCGACGACTTCCACGGCGCCGGCTTGCCGTCGGCGGCCTCGGCCTCGGCGCGACCCGCGTCGGTCAGCGAGTAGGTCTTCTTGCCGGCCGCCTCCTCGGCGGCGATGAGTCCCTCGTCGGCCAGGAGCTGAAGGGTCGGGTAGACAGAGCCGGGGCTCGGCTTCCACGCGCCGTTGCTGCGCTCCTCGATCTCGTGGATGATCTGGTAGCCGTGCATCGGCTGCTCGGCGAGCAGGGCGAGAACCGCCGCGCGCACGTCGCCGCGCGACATCCGTCCGCCGGTGCTGCCCGAGACGACACCGCCGACGCGCTGCTCGAAGGCATCCCGCAGCTGGTCGAGGGCGTCCCACAGTCCGCTGGACAGTCCGGCGCCGGGCATTCCCGCCGGCCCGCGGTGACGGTTTCCGTAGCGATCGTCGTCGTAAGTACCGTTCATGGTGACCTCCTAGCGATGGTCCGTCCGATAGTGGACGATACATACCGATATATCGCTAACTGGGCCAGAAGCGAAGAGGATGCCGCGAACTCACAGTCCGCGTTCAGCCCCCGCCGCGGCGTCCGTCACCGGAGAGGGCGTGCGCGCACGTTGACCTCGTGGCGCGGCTCGTCTGTCATCGTGAAGGCGAGGGGCACCGGTGCCGCGCCCGGATTGTCGTACAGACGGACGCCTTCCCCCAGCAGCACCGGCGCGATGTGCAGATCGATCTCGTCGAGCAGCCCGAGGTCGAGAAGCTGCCGACCGATCGACGCCGAGAAGATCTCGACGTTCTTGCCGCCTGCGGCCTGCTTCGCGATCGCCAGGGCTTCCGCCACGTCGCAGCTGAGGAAGGTCGCGCCCTCGCTCTCGGGCGCGTCGTCGGGATGATGCGTGAGGACGAAGACGGGGCCGCTCCACTGCCCGCCGTAGATGGCCGCCGTGTCGGGGAACGCGTCGAAGCCGTCGCGCCCGCCGAGCACCGCGCCCGTCGTCGCGACGTATTGGTCGATGAGATCGGGGCGACCGGAGGTGAGCCCCGCCATCCAGTCCATCGTGTGGCCGGGGCCGGCGACGAACCCGTCGAGCGACATCGTGAAGTGCCACAGGGCCTTGCCGCCGGCCGTCTGCGGCGTCGGCTCGCCGATCACGACGACGTCTCCCCCAGGCGGTGCACGCGGTAGCGCACGTGCGTGACGTTCGAGGTGCCGCGCGAGCCGATGAGCTCGAGACCGACCGGTCCGACGCCCTCGAAGAGCCGGAGGCCCCCACCGATGATCGTCGGCGAGATCTGCAGCATGAGCTCGTCGATGAGCCCTGCCGCGAGGTACTGATTGATCGTGCTCACCCCGCCCGCGATGTGGATCGGACGATCGCCCGCGACCGCGCGTGCCTGCGCGAGGGCCGCCTCGATGCCGTCGGTCACGAAGAAGAACGTCGTGCCGCCCGCCATCTCGAGAGGCTCGCGCGGGTAGTGCGTGAGGACGTACACGGGCGCGTGGTAGGGCGGGTCATCGCCCCACCAGCCGCGCCAGTCCCCGTGCCACTCGCCGCGGACCGGACCGAACATGTTGCGGCCCATGATGAACGCCCCCGCGTCGACGATGGCGTCGATCTCGGCGCGGTTCTCGTCGGGTGTCTCGAACATCCATTGATGCAGCAGTTCATTGGGCGCGTCACCGAACGGACGCTCCTCGGTCTGGTTATGGCCCGAGCCGATCCCGTCGAGCGAGATCGACATGGTCGCGATCACCGGTTGCATGTCATCCTCCAACTGATTGCGTTCTGCAACTGGTTCCGCACACTACGCCGAACTGGTTGTAGAGTGCAAGCAGTATGACGGAGTCGCAGAGGTCCGGGTGCCCGATCAATCTCTCTCTCGAGGTGATCGGCGACAAGTGGTCGCTGCTCGTCATCCGCGACATGATGTTCGGCAATCGCCGCCACTTCCGCGAGCTGCTCCTCGGCTCCGAAGAGGGCATCGCGTCGAACATCCTCTCCGACCGCCTGCAGCGCCTCGTCAACGAGGGCCTCATCTCTCGCGCGGCCGACCCGACGCACAAGCAGAAGGTCGTCTACAGCCTCACCGAGCCGGCGATCCAGCTCGTGCCGGTGCTCGTCGCCCTCGGGTCGTGGGGCCGGCGGCACCTCCCCGTCTCGCGAGAGCTGTCGATCCGTGCCGAGCTGCTCGAGCGCGGCGGACCCGCTATGTGGGACGCCTTCATGGACGAGCTGCGCGAGCAGCACCTCGGCACGCCGCGCCCCGAGGGAGCGCGGTCGGTGTTCGCGGAGCTGCGCGAGGCGTACCTGGCCGAGCTCGCGGCGGTCGCGGCCGATACATCGTCCGCCGGCGCCGCCCGCGTGCGCTGACCGCTCGCTCTCCTCCGGCGAACCTCAGTCGCGACGCGTGACGTCGACCTGCAGCTCGTGGGCGAGTCGCTCGAGCTCGTCGACCAGCGCGTCGACGTCGACGGATGCCGGGACCACGGCCGAGATCGTCGCTTCGAAGAGTCGGCCACCCGCCATCGCGGCGTCGCGGGTCTCGCTCGTCATCCGTTCGATGCTGACGCCGTTGGCGCTGAGAGTCGAGCTCAGCTCGCGGACGATGCCCGGACGGTCGTTGCCGAGCACCTCGAACGTGAAGAGGCGGTGGGGCGCGGCATCCGTCGTCTCTTCGCGAGCGGGAACCGCCACGGTGACGAGCCCCTCGACCGCCGAGAGCGCGGCGCGCAGGGCGTCGGCCCGATCCGGGGCGACCGACACCTCGATGATGCCGGCGAAGGCTCCCGAGAGCTCGGCGAGCTGGCTGCTCTCCCAGTTGCCGCCGTGCGAGTCGATGACCTCGGCGACCGCGGCGACGAGTCCGGCGCGGTCGTCTCCGACGACGGTGAGCACGAGCATTGTCATGCGGTCAGCGTATGCCCCAGACGACGACGGCGGTGGGGCCTTGTCGAGCTCGCGCGGCTCGTGACTCCGGGCGTCTCACTCCCCCGCGGGCGGCACGGCGGGCAGGAGAGGGCGCAGCTTCTCGCCCATCACACCGCCGAGGAGAGCACTGAAGGCCGCGGTCATGTGGTGCGAATCCCGGTAGACGAGGGTGTCGCCGATGATCGGCGGACACCAGTCGGCGCTGCAGAGGTAGTCGTTGAAGTCGAGCACCGGCACGGCGCGGCTCGTCGCGGCCTTCGCGGCGGCCTCGCGCGACGCGTCGCCGAGCGCGACCGAGCGGGGCTGACCGCACGCCTCGGCGTCGGAGAGGTGGGCCGAGAGGCATGGCGCGGGATCCTCGCGGATGTCGGGGGTGTCGGCGATCACGGCCTTCGGCGCGGTGATGGCGTCGAGCGTCGTACCGTACGCGGTCCGCCACGTCGCGAGGTCGTCCTTCACTCCCGGCGCGAGGTCGGGATCGCTGTATCCCGCCAGGAGCACGATCACTGGGTTCGAGGCGTTGATCGCCTTGATGACCTCTTCCCGCCACTGCGCGCACTGCGGATAGGGCGTCCCGCGCCGGGTCGACTCGATCGTCGCGTAGGGGCAGGAGCTCTTCGTGTGCACCTCGACGGCGTACCCGGCCGACAGCGCGAAGGCCTCGAGCGCGGGGAACCAGTGCGCCGCGTGCGAGTCGCCGAACAGCACGATGCGCGGCGCCGACGCGTCGCCGTACAGGCAGTCTCCGGCATCCGTCGCGGCGATCCCGCGCACGCACTTGTCGGCGTACACCTGCGGAAGACTCGCGTCGGCGTCGCGGAGCGACGGGCGCAGGTTCTCGGGCACGAAGTCGGTCGCCTGCGGCGGATCCTGGATCGCCGGCGTCGCGGCGACCTCCGGCACGTTGAGCGATCGCGTATCCGAGACGGCGTAGGCGCCGGTCGCGACGACGAGGCAGGCGACCGATCCGATCGCGGCGCCGATCAGTGTGCGGCGCGTGCGCGCACGCGTGAGCCACGGCGCCCGGCGCATCGGATCCTCGACGAAGCGATACATCGCCCAGGCGACCGGCACACACGCGAGGGCGATGAGGAGCGTCGCCCACAGCGGCAGGCCGTCGCGCACGACAGCCTCGGGGATCACGAGGGCCGGCCAGTGCACCAGGTACAGCGAGTACGAGATCGTGCCGACGAGCACCATGCCGCGCACCGACAGCATCCGTCCCGGCCCGAGGCGGTGCGGTGTCGCGCCCGCCGCGATGACGAGCGCCGTGCCGACGACGGGAAGCGCCGCCCAGGCACCGGGGAAGAGGATCGTCGACGAGAACAGGCCGACAGAAGCGACGATCGCCGCGATGCCCATCCATCCGAGCACGGGTGCGAGTCGCGCCGGCACCACCTGCTCCCGGCGCAGCAGCAGGTAGGCCACGAGGCCGCCGATCCCCAGCTCCCACGCCCGTGTCGGGAGCCAGAAGAAGGCGATCGGCTGCGACTGGAACGTGTACCAGACGCACGCGATGAAGGATGCCGCGACCACCGTGACGAGCACCCAGAACAGGGCTCGGCGCGACTTCACGACCACCCACGCGAGCCCGAGCAGAGCCGGCCAGACGAGGTAGAACTGCTCCTCGACCCCGAGCGACCAGTAGTGCTGGAACAGCGACGGGTTCGTGGACTGCGCGAGGTAGTCGGTTTGATCCATCGCGAAGAGGTAGTTCGGCACGTACAGCGCCGTCGCGACGGCGCCGCGCCACACCTTCTCCATGAGCAGCGGCGGGTACCAGATGAGCGCCGCGACGACCGAGAGCACGAGCACGAGGAAGGACGCGGGGAGGATGCGGCGGGCCCGGCGCGCATAGAACGAGCCGAACCGGATGCGTCCCTCGCGGGCGAGGCTGCCCAGGAGGTGCGTCGTGATGAGGAAGCCCGAGATCGCGAAGAAGATGTCGACGCCGACGTAGCCGCCTGGGAGGAACGGCACACCCGCGTGGTACAGCACGACGGCACCCACGGCGACGGCTCGCAGACCCTGGATGTCAGGGCGGAAGCCCGAGGTATCGGTCCCGATGGAGGTGCGCTCTGCCACGATTCGGCGAGTGTAGGCCGCCGATGTGAACGTCAGGAGGGACTTGACAGTCCAGCGGCTACGCCTCGGCGACCGGCTGACGCAGGATCGTCTTGAGCTTCTCCGGCGACGTGCGCCGCGGGTCGCTCAGATAGATCTCGTGGTGCCGCCCCGTCATCCGAAGACCCGCGCCGGGAATGAACTCTGAGTGCATCTCGGCGAGCACGGGCCCCTCGCCGTCGTACGAGCCGACGTGCAGCGTCTGCACGGAGCGGCCCTCAGCCAGCTCGTCGAGCCGCAGCTTCGGGAGAGCGGATGACTCGCCCCCGGCCTCGATCGCCTGACGAACACCCTCCACCTGCTCGTCGGTGATCCACTCGGGCACGAGGTTGAGGAGCGTCCAGCTCCACCTGCTCTTGTCGCGCGAGATCGTGAACGTCGCCATGACGTCGGACCACCACAACCCCTCGAGCGGCATGACGACGTAGTCGCGGTCGAGTTCGCGCTTGCTGAAGAACTTCAGCCGGTAGGCGACGGCGAAGAGCGTCGAGACCGCGGCGGCGTACTCGGGCGAGGAGTTGGGATCGCCGTGCCCATCGATCATGAGGTAGCGCAGCGGCGGCACATCGACGACCTCGAACCGGCCGCGCGGCGCCGAGTACACCGCGATCTCCTTCTTGAGGTCGGCCTTGGACATGCGATCTCCTCCCGGTGCCGGACCCGGCGCCTCGAACCCCTGCTCGAAGCCGGCGCCTCCAGGGTAGGGGCGGCCTCCGACTCGGCTCCACTCTTGCGACCGGCGACTACCCGCCGCGCGACCGGGTGTCAACGGTCCCGCCGTCTCCCGGCCGCGGGGTTACGGTTGCGCTTCAAGCCAGGAGGAGACGCCGTGGCCGCGCGACCCGCCGACGACCCGACGACCGTCTCGGTCGTGATCCCGGTCAAGGACGACGACACCGAGCTCGCACGGTGTCTCGCCGCCCTCGCCGCGCAGACGCGCGCGCCGGACGAGGTCATCGTGGTCGACAACGGATCGACGGATGCCTCGGCATCCGTCGCCCGCGCCGCCGGCGCGCGGGTCGAGCATTGCGCGGAGCCCGGCATCCCCGCGGCGAGCGCACACGGCTACGACCGGGCGACCGGCGACCTGCTGCTGCGGCTGGATGCCGACTGCGTTCCCGATCCGGGATGGGTCGACGCGGTCGCCGAGGCGTTCGCGCGCAGGCCGGAGGTCGGCGGGGTGACCGGGGGCGCCCGGTTCCGCGACGGACCGAAGGCCCTGCGCGGGCCGCTCGAGGCGGTCTACCTCGGCGCCTACGCGGTCATGGCCGGTCTGGCACTCGGCCATCTGCCGCTGTTCGGCTCCAACATGGCGATCCGGCGTGCGGCGTGGCGCGGCATCCGTCCTCGCGTGCATCGGGACGCCCGCGTGCACGACGACTTCGACCTCTCGTTCCATCTGGGCGAGCGCTGGCGCATCGAGCGCCTGCACGGCGCGCGCATGGAGATGTCGATGCGGCCGTTCACCGATCCGAGCGGGTTTCCGCAACGGGTCGGGATGGGCGTCCGCACGGTGCTCGTGCACTGGCCCCACGACTTTCCGCCGGTCCGCTGGGTGCGCCTCGGACTGCGCAGGGCCGGGCTGGGCCTGCAGGTGGACCGCGGCGACGGCGAGCTCCCCCGATGACCGATGCTCTCGTCGGACACATCGAGCCGCCCGACATCCACGTCATGTCGTACAACATCCGGCGCCGCCTCGACCGCCCGAGCGTGCGGCGCGCCGACCGGTGGACTCATCGGCGCCCTCTCGTCGAGGCTCTCGTCCGCGCCGAGCGGCCGACGCTTCTCGGACTCCAGGAAGTGCGGCCCGACCAGGCCGTCGCGCTGCGCGAGGCGCTCGGAGCGGACTATCGCCTCATCGGGCGGGGGCGCAACGCCGACGGCGGCGGAGAGGGCAACCCGCTCTTCTACGACGACTCGCGCCTCGAGCTGCTCACCTGGAGCCAGGAGGCCCTCTCGGAACGGCCCGATGAGCCCGGCTCCCGGTCCTGGGGAAACCTCGCCCCTCGTGTTCTCGTGACGGCGACGTTCCGCGATCGGGCGACGGCGGCCACCCTGTTCGTCATCAACACCCACTTCGACCATCTCTCCGGACGCGCGCGGCGGGAGAGCGCCCACGTCGTGCGGCGCCGCGTGGCGGCGGAGAAGCACCCGGCCATCGTGATGGGCGACCTCAACGCCGGCGAGCGATCGCCGGCGGTGAAGGAGCTGCTGCGCGACGGGGTGCTGCGGGATTCGTGGGCCGCGGCATCCGTTCACCTCACCCCCGAGTGGGGCACCTTCGAGGACTACCGCCCGCCGCGCGTGGGCGAGAAGCGCATCGACTGGATCGTCGTCACCGCGCAGCTCGACGTGCGAAGCGCCGCCATCAATCCCGCGCGCATCGACGGAGCATGGCCCTCGGACCACCTGCCCGTCCACGCGGTCGTGCGGGTGGCGGGCTCGTCGTCGTGAGCAGCCGGGCCGCTCCGGCGCGCAGGTGCGCGGGCGCAGGCGCGGGGCAGGATCGACTCAGAGACCGGACTCGACGTCGCGCGCGGCGGCGAGCGCGAGCTCGTCGGCGTGCAGCGGCGCGATGAGCTGCACGCCCACCGGCAGCCCGTCGCGGTCCCGGCCGGCGGGCACGGTCACCGCCGGAAGACCGAGGAAGTTGACCGCGACCACGAGCCGCAGATCGCGCCAGGCCGCGTCGGCCGCCTCCTGCCCGCCGAGGTCGAAGTCGGGCTCGGGCACCCGACGGGTCGAGACGGGGCCGAGGATCAGCGGCACTTCGGCGTGAAGCCGACGCCACGCCGCCGCGATGACGGCGCGCCGGCCCCACGCGGCGGCGTAGTCGGCCGCGGTCGCGAAGGGCTGTGCGGCTGCCGTGCTGTCGCGGAGGAAGGATGTCGCGGACCGGCCGAGCGGCTCGGGCAGCAGCGCCGGGTCGAGGCTCAGCAGCATGTCGGTGCACGCGAGCCGCCGCCACAGCACGGCCGCCTCTTCGAGGAGCGGCGGGTCGACCTCGACCAGCTCCCAGCCCGCTTTGGTGAGCGCGTCGGCCGCACGATCGACGCCGGCGCGGACGTCGTCGACGACGCCCCAGCCGAGCGGGTCGCGGGTGACGCCGATGCGGCGGGGCGCGGCATCCGTCGCGAACGGTGCCACCGCGAGCGAAACGGGATCAGCGGGATCCTCGCCCTGGAGCACCTCGAAGGCGAGCGCAAGGTCGTCGACGGTGCGCGCGAGGGGTCCGTTCACCGAGAATTGCTGGAGCGTCAGGGCGACCGGCGCATCCCGCACCGCGGCGCGCGGTATGCGCCCGAACGAGGGCCGGAGTCCCGCGATGCCGACCGCCGAGGCCGGGAGGCGGATCGAGCCGCCGAAGTCGTTGCCCAGCCCCATCGCCGACATGCCGGTCGCGACGGCCACGGCGTCGCCGCCGCTCGAGCCGTAGACCGAGCGGGAGTCGTCGAAGGGGTTCAGGGTGCGCCCGAAGAGGTCGTTGTCGGTGTCCCACCGCATGCCGAAGTCGGACATGTTGCCGCGCCCGATCGGAATGGCCCCCGCCTCGCGCATTCGTCGCACGACCGTCGCGTCCGACGACGGGACGGCGTCCGCCAGGCCGTGCCAGCCCTGCGTCGTCGCCGACCAGGTGAGGTCGATGCTCTCCTTGACCGAGAACGGCACCCCCGCGAGCGGGCCGGGATCCTCCCCGGCGGCGATCGTGCGATCGAGGTCGGCGGCCGCCGCGCGCGCCAGGTCGGCGAACGTCACCGTCAGCGCGTTGAGCCGCGGATTGTCCGCCTCGATCCGACGGAGGTGAGCCTCGACGACCTCGACGGCGGACAGCTCCCGAGCCCGGACGCTCGCCGCGAGGGCGCGCCCCGGCATCCGCGTGATCTCGTCCACTCCCCCACTCTCGCAGGTGCCGGCCGTCACTCGACGGGGACCAGTTCGACGTCGACACGCCCGTCGGCCTCGACCGTGGCGATCATCATCGTGTGCCGCGGCTGCCGGCGGCGGTCGGTGGGCGACCCGGGATTGAGGAGGCGCAGGCCCCGTGGCGTCACGGTGTCCCACGGGATGTGGCTGTGCCCGAAGACGAGCACGTCCACGTCGGGGAACGCCGCGTCCATGCGCCGCTCGCGCGACTTCGCGTCGCCCGTCTCGTGGATGACGGCGAACCGCAGCCCCTCGATCGTCTGCCGTGCGACCTCCGGCAGGAGCGCGCGGAGGTCGGCGCCGTCGTTGTTGCCGTAGACGCCGAGCACCTCGCCGTGCTGCGAGAGCTCTTCGAGGACGGATGCCGCGACCCAGTCGCCCGCGTGCACGATGAGATCCGCGGCATCCGCCTCGCGCAGCACCGCTGCGGGCAGCCGCCGCGCACGCCCCGGGATGTGCGTGTCGGAGATGAGGAGGAGCCGCGTGGTCACCCCTCCAGCATCGCCGACACGAGCCTCAGACGTTCGCCGGCGTCCAGTCCGAGACGCGCGTGAGCTCGGCGATCTCGTCGGCGGTGAGCTCCACGCGACCGCCGTCGAGGAGGTCCTTGACCTGCTCGACGCGCGAGGCGCTCGCGATCGGGGCGGCGACGGTCGGCTGCGCGCGCAGCCACGCGAGCGCCGTCGCGGCGATCGACACGTCGTGCGCACGGCCGATCGTCTCGAGCGTGTCGATGATCTCGAGTCCCTGACCGGTCGCGTACTTCGATGCGGCGTCCGCACGCGGCGAGGTGTGGGACGAGGCATCCGTCGACCGGTACTTGCCCGTGAGGAATCCCTTCGCAAGAGCGAAGTAGGGCACGAGGCTCAGGTCGAACTCCTGCGCGACCGGCACGATGTTCTCTTCGATGTCGTTGCGGTGCACGAGGTTGTAGTGCGGCTGGATCGCGACGGGGAGGGCCACACCCTGGTCCTTCGCGTGGCCGATCCACTCGCGGATGCGGTCGGCGCTGTAGTTCGAGACCGCGACGTTCTTCACGAGGCCGTCCTTCACGAGGGCGCCGAAGGCGCCGACGGTCTCGGCGAGCGGCACCGACTCGTCGTCGAAGTGCGCGTAGTAGAGATCGATCGCGTCGACGCCCAGGCGCGTGAGCGATGCCTCGGCCGCCGCGCGCACGTTGGCGGCGGACAGGCCCGTGAAGTCGGGGTGCTGGCTGACCTTCGTCGCGACGACGACGCCCTCGGGGCGCCGCGAGGCGAGCCACTCGCCGATGATCCGCTCGCTGTCGCCGCCGGTGTTGCCCGGCACCCACGCGCTGTACGAATCGGCGGTGTCGATGAAGTCGCCGCCGCCCGCCGCGAACTCGTCGAGGATCGCGAACGAGGTCTCGCGGTCGGCGGTCCAGCCGAAGACGTTGCCGCCGAGCGAGAGGGGGAAGATGTCGAGGTCGCTTGTTCCGATACGCGTCATACGAGGTGCAAACGACGGTCGGTGCGGCCTATTCCGAGAATGCCGCGCGATGACGGATGCCGCGTCCCGCTGACCGGGAGCCCTCGCCGCGCCGCGTGCCCATCCGTCGGGCGTGCCGCGTGCCCAGTTGTCGTCAGCGAGCCTCGCCGGCAGCCGTCGTCAGCGAGCCTCCTCGACGGCGACGCCGAGCCACTCGGCGAGGTCGGCGATCTCGGCCCGCACCATCTCCATCTCCTCGGGCTCGAAGTCCGCGAACTCGTGGATCGCGGTGACCTCGAGCACTTCGCGCTTGCGGTCGACCTCGGCATCCAGCATCCCGGCGAAGCGATCGCCCAGCAGGATCGGGTGGGCGAAGTACCCGTAGACCCGCTGGCTCTTGGGCTTGAACTGCTCGAGCACGTAGCGGAACTCGAAGACCTCCTCCAGCCGCGGCCGGTCGAACAGCAGCGAGTCGTAGGGGTTGAGAAAGGCGACCCGGCCGCCTTCGTCTTCGTCGTCGAGCGTGGCGAGAGCCTCGGGGTCGACCCGGAACCGCCATTTGCTGCCTTCGACCGTCGCGGGTTCGCCCGCCATGCCGACCGGGGTGCAGGGCCCCTTCTGCTTCGCGATCCCGGCCGCCTGCAGACGCCGCTCGGCGAGCAGCCGCTCCGCCTCTTCGAGGCTGTACTCGGGGAGGTCCTGCGGGAAGACGCGCTCGGCCAGGTCCCACACGCGATGCCGCCCCTCCCGCCGCACGACCGCGACCTCGCCGCGGCGCGAGAGCATCTCGAGCATCTGCGGCACCTGGTTGGGCCCGTACCAGCCGTCGTCCTTGCGTGCGACAGCGGCCGTGTCGGGGATCTCGCTCGCCGTGAGCGGGCCCTCGGCACGCAGGCGCGCGAGCACATCCCGACGGAACTTCGCGTTCGCTTCGAGCCACTGCCGGCTGCTCTCGCGCCGTGGATGCTGTCGCATGGCGGGCAGGAGCAGCGGCAGGAGGCTCATCGGCCGGAAGGTTCCGTCCAGCTCGAACAGCAGCCGATCGATCTCGACGGCCTTCTGCAGCTGACCTGCCTCGTACGACCAGCCGATCCGCGACCAGAGCATCGTGTGCTCGCACGGCGCGATGGTCGCCGTCGGGTCGATCTTGATGTAGCCCAGCTGCTCGGCGACCTCGACGACGTCTCCGGGTCGCCGGGCGTCGAGCAGCTGCGCGCGCACGATCATCCGCCGCGCCTGATCGCGGGTCAGGGAATGGGCAGCGGATGCCGCGGTCATGACCCCTGCGAGGGACTCTCCCCCTGCGGCCCGTCCGACGACGACTCGGATTTGCGGCCGCCGGCTTCGAGCACGTCGCCGGCGGGCAGCTCCTGGTGGCCGCCGAACTGCAGCCGCATGGCGGAGAGCACCTGGTTGGCGAAGTGGTCCTCGCCGCGCGAGGCGAACCGCTCGAAGAGGGATGCCGCGAGCACGGGAGCCGGGACGCCGGTGTCGACAGCGGCCTTGACGGTCCACCGGCCTTCGCCGGAGTCCGAGACGCGACCCGCGAGCCCGTCGAGCGTGGGGTTCTGAGCGAGCGCTGCCGCCGTGAGGTCGAGCAGCCACGACGAGATGACCGAGCCGCGACGCCAGAGTTCCGAGACCTTCGCCGTGTCGATCGTGAACTGGTAGAACTCCGGCTCCTCCAGCGGTGCGATCTCGGCGGAATGCTCCGCCTCGTGCACCCCCGCATCGGCGTGCTCGAGGATGTTGAGGCCCTCGGCGAGGGCTGCCATGACGCCGTACTCGATGCCGTTGTGCACCATCTTGACGAAGTGCCCGGCCCCCGACGGCCCGCAGTGCAGGTAGCCGAGCTCCTCGGGCGTGAAGTCGCCCTCGCGCCCCGGAGTGCGCTCCACATCGCCGCGCCCCGGCGCGATCGTCTTGAGCACCGGCTCGATGCGCTGGAAGGCCTCGTCAGGACCACCGACCATGAGGCAGTAGCCGCGGTCGAGTCCGAAGACGCCGCCGCTCGTGCCGACGTCGACGTAGTGGATGCCGGTGTCTTTGAGCTTCGCCGCCCGGCGGACGTCGTCTCTGTAGTTGGAGTTGCCGCCGTCGATGATGATGTCGCCGGGCTCGAGCACCTCGGCGATCTGGTCGACGACCTTGCCGGTCAGCCCCGCCGGGATCATCAGCCACACTGCGCGCGGCGCCTCGAGCTTCGCGGCGAAGTCGGCGAGGCTCTCGGCGCCGGTCGCACCTTCGCCCGTCAAGGTCGCGACGGCGTCGGGGTTGACGTCGAATACGACGCACTCGTGCCCGTCGCGCATGAGGCGCCGCACGATGTTGGCGCCCATCCGGCCGAGTCCCACCATTCCCAGTTGCATTCCTGCTCCTTCTCCGATCGGACCGCGAGGGCACAGCCCACCGTCGCAGTCTAGGCACGCCGTCGGCCGACGGGGCGGGGCTTGCCCCCGGCATCCTCTCCCTCCCCGGCAGATCGAAAGCGGGACACGCTCAGAACATCCACGGCTCCATGCCGCCCATGCCCGGACTCTGCCGTGGCGGATCGGCGATGGCCGCGGGGGCCGTCCGGCGACGGCGCATGCGACGGACGAAGGCGTGCCGGGCCCACCCCGGGAATCCGCTGCCCCCCGCGCGCAGGCGCTGCAGGTCGGCCGCTCGCGGACCGGTCGGGATGTCGCGCGGCAGCGCGCCGACGGCGACGATCCACACCGGCATCCCGAGCAGCCGGAGCAGCTGCCGCAGGCGCTCCGATTCGTAGACGCTGTCGGGGTCGAGCTCCTCGCCGAGGAGCTCCTCGACGTCTTCCCCGGCATCCTCCCGTCCGGCCAGCCGCGCGAACGCGACGGCCGATTCGACGCCCACGGGCTCGGCGACGACGTCGTCCTGATCGCCCGGCTCTTGCGACGGGTCGCTCGAGTACCGGCCGACCTCCTCGCCGTCGCTCCACGCGACGACGGCGAGCTGGCGGTCCCGGCGCACCCGCAGGGCGAAGACCGGTGCGCCGGTGTGCTGAGCGATGAGCCCGCCGACCTCGATGATCCCGCGACGCTCGGCGGCGACCACTCCCGCGCCAGGATCGCCGAGCACGACGATCCATTCCCCCTGCGGCGGGGCGATCCATCCGGTGAAGCGGATGACGCGGAGGAGGTTCTCGATCCGCGCGAGGCCGTCGGTGTCGACCCGCGCCAGGACGGCGCCGTACGAGTAGCCGTCCGGGCCGCCGACCTCGCCCGCCGAGGGGATGGGATATGACACGTCAGCCGGCGTCTTCGATGAGATGCAGCTGGGTGCCGTCGAGATCGATGAGGTAGCCGGCGCGCTGCCCCCACTCCTGCAGCGCGATCGGGATGAGCCGCGGGATGCCGGTCACGACCTCGGGCACGCCGCTCGCGCGCACGGCGGCGAAGAGCTCGTCGAGATCGGCGACGCGGATGCTCGCCATGAACCAGCTCTCGTACGGGTCGTGCTCGGGGGCGAGGAAGAACTCGAGCACCACCGTGCCGCGACGAAGGATGAGCCATCCGCCGTCGTGGTACGCGGTCTCGAAGCCGAAGCCGCCGTAGAACGCGGTCGTCGCCTCGAACGACCGGGAAGGAAGGTTGGGCACCGCACGATCCGCCACGTCCCCGAACCTACGACGCGCCGCCGGATCAGGAAAGAGGCCGCCGATCGCGATCCGCTGCGGGGAAGCCCTTCGAGCTGCCTCCCCGAGGCCCCTACCGGAAGTCCTCCGGGTCGACGTCCTCGATGAACTTCTGGAACTCCTCGAGGCGCTCGCTGAGGTCGCCCTCGCCGTCGGGCTCCTCGCCGTCACCCGCCTCGGTGACGTTGTCGGGCATCCCGGCCTCCTCCATCACGGCGTCGGCGACCCAGATGGGCGCACCGACGCGCGACGCGAGGGCCACGGCATCCGACGGTCGAGCGTCGACCACCCTCTCGCCGACGGGCGTCGCGAGCGTCACGTCCGCATAGAACGTCCCGTCGTCGATGCGCGCGACCTCGACGCGCGTGACCGCGGCGCCGAGCGTCTCGATCATGCTGCGCATGAGGTCGTGCGCCAGCGGACGCGGAACCTCGGCACCCTCGATCGCGATGAGGATCGAGGTCGCCTCCTGCTGACCGATCCAGATCGGCAGGATCCGGCCGGAGCCGGGAAGCTCGTCGATCGGCTTCAGCAGGATGACATGCTGCTGCGTCGCGTCGAGCGCGACACCGGCTACGCGAACCTGGACCATGTCGCCCCCTTCCGTGACGCAAGCCCAA
Source organism: Microbacterium sp. F51-2R (assembly GCF_052180235.1). Lineage (GTDB taxonomy): Bacteria > Actinomycetota > Actinomycetes > Actinomycetales > Microbacteriaceae > Microbacterium. The sequence goes on from NZ_CP197470.1 coordinate 1,354,440, forward strand.
GACCATCGTAGGCATCCCGGCACGGGCGCGGGAGGCCGCGGCATCCATCCCCCTCGCGATCTTCATTCACCGGAATGGATGCCTCGGGCGTACCGTTGCAGTCACTGTGAAGCGCTTCGGAACCCTCTCGTTCGGACACTACGGACCCCTCGGCGGCGGGCATCAGCTCAGCGCCGGAGACTCGATGCTGCAGGCGATCGACCTCGCGCAGGGCATGGACGATCTCGGCGTCAACGGCGCGTACTTCCGCGTCCACCACTTCGCCAGGCAGCAGTCCTCGCCGATGCCTCTCCTCGCCGCGATCGCGGCGCGCACCGAGCACATCGAAGTGGGCACCGGCGTCATCGACATGCGCTACGAGAACCCGCTCTACCTCGCCGAGGAGGCGGCATCCGTCGACCTCATCAGCGGCGGGCGACTCGCCCTCGGTGTGAGCCGCGGCTCACCCGAGACCGTCGTGCGCGGGTACGAGGCGTTCGGCTACACCGGCTCGGAGGACCCGCGAGGGGCCGACATCGCCCGCGAGCACTTCGCGCTGTTCCTGCGCGCGATCGAGGGCGAGGGCCTCGCCGAGCGCGACGCGCAGAGCCCCTTCGGCGGCGGCGCGGGGATGCAGCGCATCGAGCCGCACTCCCCCGGCCTGCGCTCGCGCGTGTGGTGGGGCGCCGGCAACCGCGACTCTGCCGAGTGGGCGGGGCGCACAGGGGTCAACCTCATGTCGTCGACGCTGCTGACGGAGGATCGCGGCCTGCCGTTCGACCTGCTGCAGGCCGAGCAGATCGATGCGTTCCGCGCCGCGTGGCGCGAGGCCGGGCATGCGGGCGAGCCGCGCGTCTCGGTGAGCCGGTCGATCTTCCCCCTCACGACGGCCGAGGACGAGCTCTACTTCGGCGGACGCCAGGACGGCGAGGGTGTCGGCTACATCGACGGCATGCGCTCCACGTTCGGCAAGACGTACGCCGCCGCCCCCGACGTGCTCGTCGAGCAGCTCAAGGCGGACGCCGCGATCGCGAACGCCGACACGCTCATGCTCACGATCCCCAGCCAGCTCGGCGTCGAGTTCAACCTGCGGATCGTCGAGTCGTTCGCGAAGTACGTCGCCCCGGCGCTGGGCTGGGAGAGCACGAGGGCCTGACGACGGATGCCGCGGCATCCGTCTCGGTCAGTTCGTGGCGCTGCGGAGCCGGCGCCGGCGCTGGCGCTGGGCGTCGGCGCGGCGCTGTCGCCGCGCTATGAGTCTGTGCGGCGCCGGCGCCGACGCGTGACGAGCAGCACGAGCGCGCGCCAGCCGACGAGGAAGGCGAAGAGCACGATCGCCGCGACGATGACGAACGGGATCGCGATGCCCTGACCCGAGAGGGCCCGCAGCAGCATCCCGACCACGAGCGTCGCACCCCAGACGCCGAGACCGGTCCTCACGGGAGGGAGCGGGTCGCGCCATGCGCCCTGCACGAGCCAGCCGACGACGACGCCGACGAGGAACGGCCAGGCGGTCGTGAAGAGGCCGCCGAGGGCGTCTTCGCCGTGACTCGCGCGCCCGATCGCGGCGAACACGACGACGAGCACCGCGTCGAGCACGAACGCTCCGACGATCCACTTCGTCGCGGGGCGCGGCTTGACGGGGGGCTTCGGTTCGAACGTCACGCCTTCAGCCTACGTTCGGCGCCGCCGCGGGCTGGTCGGCAGGTCGGACGCCGCGTCCGCGCATACGCCCGAAATGCGCGCCGTGTCAAGGGCCATCCCCGGGGCCGCAACCCTCCCTATCTTCAGGAGCAGCAGAACAGTGAAAGGAGCGCCGATGACCCTCGCGATCGACATCACGTCTCCCGGCGCCGCGCGCCCCGTGGAGCTGATCCGCGCATGAACCCCCTCGCTCCGCTCCACGCCGGTCCCACCCGGGTCAGCGAGCACACGCCGCTCGAGATCGAACGACGTCGCTACTGGCTCGTCCCCGCCGGCGTCCTCGCCGGCGTCGCGATCGCGATCTTCGCGCTCACGACCAGCCTCAATCCGGCCCTCGGATTGACCGGCATCATCCTGACCGCCGCCTTCTACGGCGCCATGCTCGTGTGCGCCATGACCGTCGGCAGTGTCAAGGACCGCAACCTCGCCTTCACCTGGCTCCTGGGGGCCATGTCGGTCTCGTCGACGCTGCTGCTGCTGTTCGTGCTCATCACCGAGCAGCTCAGCTGACGACCCGACCGACGCAACCCCGAACCACGACACGAAGGGAACGACATGTCCACCCCGGACTTCGAGGCCACTTCACGCACCGACTCGCTCGGTGTCGACGAGGAAGACCTCGCCGACGCGGAGACCACCGACGACGCGGACACCCCCGACGAGGCGGAGACGCCCGACGGCTTCGCGGCCGATGCGTCCGAGCCCGTCGTGGTCGACCCCGACCCCGACGAGTACTCCGACCAGCCGCACATGGGCAGCGTCCCGCGCGTGCAGGGCGAGGACGAGTACATGCCCGACACGCAGGGTCAGGATCCCATCTACGCCGAACTCGGCGAGGAGGGCCAGGGCGATCTCGCGCCCGAGGATCTCTGACACCACACGCTTCGATCCGTCCGCCGCCGTGGCGACCACTTGAGGAACCGCGCGGGATGACGCACACGCTCTTTCAGATGCGTACGGCGGACGGATCGCCGGACCGGAGCCGACGACACCGCACGGGGTGCCGTCGGCTCCCGTTCGTCTAGGCGCGGATCAGTCGATCGACCGGACGATGACGCCGACGAGACGATCTTCCGACTCCCACGTGTCCGCATCGGCGCACAGGGCCGCTTCCAGGCGCGACGCGTACTCACGGCCGCACGTCGTGCACTCGAACATCTCCCCATCCCCTTCGGACTCCGCATAGGCGCACACGCCCTCGACGCGATCCGCTCTCGACGGTAGTCCTGTATCGATTCACGCGAATTGGTCGTTCACGACAACATCCATGCCCGTGAACCCACCGACCGCGACAACCCCGGCCGGGCCGTGTGGGGCACTTCGGGGACGCCTGTGGCTGCCGAACCGGGCCCGATCCCGCCACCCGCGTCCCCGATCTCCAGCGCCCCCACTTCGGGGACGCGTATGGCTGCCAAGTCGGGCCCGATCCAGCCACCCGCGTCCCCGATTGCGGGTGCGGCCGGCCTCGCGCACCGGCGGGCAGGGCCGAATCTCCGGCCCCGCGGATGCACGCGTCGGGGAGGGTGACGGATGCCGCGGCATCCGTCACCGCCTGCTCACCCGCTGCTCACCCGCCGGGCAACCCGCCGCCGCGTACCGAACGCAGGATGAGCGGTCGTCGACGCGCCGACACGCCGGGCTTTTCCGCGCACGCGCGGCTCTCATCCTGCATTGGGTCCGGGGCGGCAGGCGGGAGAGCGGGAGCGGGGCGCGGAGCGAGGGCCAGAGGGAGCGAGGGGCCGGAGCGAGCGAGGACACGGTCGGGCCGGACGGAACCCGTTGCCCACCCCCGTGCGGGCGACGGATGCCGCGGCATCCGTCGCCGTCTGCTCACCCGCGCAGGACGAAACGGAGCCATTGCGGTCTCGTGGGCATCGCTAGAGTCATGCTCATGGCCACCAAGAGCAACCGCCGCCCCGCCACGACGATGGCCGAAGACGACGACCTCGGGAGCAAGACCGTCCTGTGGGGGTACCTGTCGGGCATCATCGTCGCCGCGTTCATCGCGATCCCGCTGTCGGCCGCGTTCTCGTTCGCGACCCACCCGAACACGCAGCAGCTGTTCGCGGGGCGCCTGTCGGACGCGTCGCAGGGCGGCTACGTCGCCTTCTGGTGGCTCGTGACGCTCATGCTCGTGGCGCTGCCGTTCCTCGTCGGCTTCTCGGTCGCGAAGCTCTCGGGTCGCACGCTCGCGATCGTCGGCGGCATCATCGGCGTCTTCGTCATCGCGATCCTCATCGTCGGCCAGACCTTCGTCTTCTGACCCGACGCGCGTCTGCGGCGCCCGTCCGGCGGGCAGCCTCGCGCGCGCGGATCAGGCCGTGACGGGGGCCGGCACGCGCACGCGGTCGGCGCGCGAGTAGACGTTCATCGAGGCGCCGCGGAGGAACCCGACGAGGGTGAGCCCGGATGCCTCGGCGAGGTCGACCGCGAGGGACGACGGCGCCGACACGGCCGCGAGGATCGGGATGCCCGCCATGACGGCCTTCTGGACGAGTTCGAAGCTCGCGCGCCCCGAAACCTGGAGCACCGTGCCGCGCAGCGGCAGCCGGTTCTCGAGCACGGCCCAGCCGATGACCTTGTCGACCGCGTTGTGGCGTCCGACATCCTCCCGGAGCACGAGCAGCTCGCCGGTGACGGCATCGAACAGCGCCGCGGCGTGGAGTCCGCCGGTCTTGTCGAAGACCTCCTGCCGAGCCCGCAGGAGATCGGGGAGACGGGCGAGGGCCTCGGCGTCGATCGCCGTTTCGTCCGCGGCGACGTCGTACACCGACACCGTCTCGACGGCCTCGATGGAGGCTTTGCCGCACAGCCCGCACGAGCTCGTCGTGTAGAAGTTGCGGGCGAGATCCGGCGAGGGCAGCGGCACGCCCGCGGCGAGCGCGACGTCGAGAACGTTGTACGTGTTCTCGGTGGTGCCGGCCAGCGGTCCGCCCGTTCCGGGGCCGCCGCAGTGGATCGCGGAGCGGAAGTGCTCGCCCGACGAGATGACGCCCTCCGACACGAGGAAGCCCGCCGCGAGCTCGACATCGTGGCCCGGCGTGCGCATCGTCACGACCAGCGGCGTGCCGGCGACGCGGATCTCGAGGGGCTCCTCGACCGCGAGCGTGTCGGGCCGGCGCGTCTGGCCGACGCCGATCGTGATCTTCACGACCGGCTTGCGCGCCGTGATCCGTCCCATGACTTCCAGGGTATGCCCCGCCCGGAGCCCGGGGCCCGGCGTTCCGTTGTTCAGAAGCGGGGCCGCTGACCGCGGTGCGCAGGCGCGACGCCGCAGCACCGCGCCGTGGCGCCGAGCACAGCGCGCCGCGCTCCCAGCTCGCGCCCTCAGCCCCCGATGGCGTTCATGCCGCGGGCGGGCTGGAGGAACCCGGGGTCGTTGATCGCGTGACCGGGGAGCTTGCCGTCGACGCAGGACCGCAGCATCCGATCGATGCCGTCATCGACCCCGTCGCCACCGGCCCGCATGATCGGCAGCAGGTCGTACTCCGTCGTCGAGAAGAGGCAGTTGCGCAGCTGCCCGTCGGCGGTGAGGCGAAGGCGGTCGCAATCGCCGCAGAACGGGGCCGTGACCGAGGCGATGACGCCCACGGTCCGCGGACCGCCGTCGAGCAGCCAGCGCTCGGCGGGAGCTCCGCCGCGACCGGGCACGGGGGTGAGCTCCCACCTCGACGAGAGCGTCGAGAGGATCTCGTCGCGCGTCACCATGCGCGAGCGATCCCACGTGTGCCCCGCGTCCAGCGGCATCTGCTCGATGAAGCGCAGCTCCGCGTCGTGCGCGACGGCGAACTCGACGAGGTCGACGAGCTCGTCGTCGTTGACGTCGCGCATCGCGACCGCATTGAGCTTGAGAGGACGAAGACCGGATGCCGCGGCCGCCGCGATCCCGGAGAGCACGTCGTCGAGGCGGTCCCGCCGGGTCAGGTCGCGGAAGCGGTCGCGCCGCAGAGTGTCGATCGAGATGTTGAGCCGCCGGAGGCCCGCCGCCGCAAGGCCGGGGAGGAACTCGGGCAGGCGGATCCCGTTCGTCGTCATCGCGAGCTCGACCGGTCGCCCGTCGGGCCCCTCGATCTCACCCAGTCGTCGGACGACCTCGACGATGTCGGGACGCAGGAGCGGCTCGCCGCCCGTGAGGCGGAACGTCGTGACGCCGTCGGCGGCGGCCACGCGGGCGATGCGGACGATCTCGTCGAGCGTGAGCAGGCTCGACTTGGCCAGCCACTCGTTGCCCTGCTCGGGCATGCAGTACGTGCAGCGCAGTGAGCACCGGTCGGTGAGCGAGATGCGCAGATCGCGGTGGACACGCCCGTATCGATCGACCAGCGGATCGCCCGGGCGACCGAGCGCAGCGGCGTCGGCGATGTCACGCGGGCGCGACAGACCGATGGTCACCGGAATCGTCGTCACCGGGCACCTCCCGTCGTCTTCCCCAGGTTAGTCGCGTGTGGCAGGCCCGTATGGTCAGACCACATGTCTCGACGTCGAACTATTCGGGCCCTCCGACCCGGCGGGCGGCGTCTTTCCTGTGTACCGTGGGCCGCAAGTCGCCCGTGACCTGGAGGAAATCCCATGGATTGGCTCGATCCGCTGCTGCTCGCCCGCTGGCAGTTCGGCCTCACGACCCTGTACCACTTCCTGTTCGTCCCCCTCACTCTGGGGATGGCGCTGACCGTCTCGATCTTCCAGACGGCGTGGTTCCGCACGGGCAACGTGAAGTGGCTCCACCTCACGCGCTTCTTCGGCAAGATCTTCCTCATCAACTTCGCGATGGGCGTCGTGACGGGCATCGTGCAGGAGTTCCAGTTCGGGATGAACTGGTCGTCGTACTCCCGCTTCGTCGGCGATGTCTTCGGGGCGCCGCTGGCCTTCGAGGGCCTCATGGCGTTCTTCTTCGAGGCGACCTTCATCGGCCTGTGGATCTTCGGGTGGGACAAGCTCCCCAAGGGTCTCCACCTCGCCAGCATCTGGATCGCGACGATCGGCGCGTGGTTCTCGGCCTACTTCATCCTCGCGGCGAACGCGTTCATGCAGAACCCGGTCGGGTACCAGATGTCGCAGGACGGCACGCGTGCCGAGATGACGGACTTCTTCGCCGTCCTGACCAACCCCGTCGCACTCGCGGCCCTCCCGCACACGCTCTTCGCGGCCTTCATGATGACGGCGGGGGTCATCATCTCGATCTCGGCATGGCAGCTGGCGCGTCGGCAGAACGTCGAGATGATGCGGTCGTCTCTCAAGTACGGCCTGTGGGGCATGATCGTCGCGTTCGCCGGCGTCGCGCTGTCGGGCGATCAGCTCGGACTCGTCATGGTCTCGACGCAGCCGATGAAGATGGCGGCCGCCGAGGCGATGTTCAACAGCGCGTGCGGGGCGGATGCCTCGTTCTCGATCTTCACACTCGGCACTCCCGACGGCACGAGCGAACTGTTCTCGATCCGCGTGCCGTACCTTCTCGCGCTCCTGTCGACCCACTCGCTCGACGGCTGCGTCGAGGGGATCAACGACCTCAACGCCGACTACACGACGCAGATGTTCCCGCAGTTCGCCGACCAGGTGGGCGGAAGCTTCGCCCCCGTCCTGTGGGTCACGTACTGGTCGTTCCGCTGGATGATCGGGCTCGGGGGCATCGCGGCGCTGACCGCCGTCGTCGGCCTGTGGCTCACCCGCAAGCGCGCCAAGCGCGACGTGCCGCAGTGGGCGTGGAAGCTCGCGATCTGGGCGTGGCCCGCCTCGCTCTTCGCCATCCTCGTGGGCTGGGTCTTCACCGAGATGGGCCGTCAGCCGTGGATCGTGTTCGGCCTCATGCTCACGCAGGACGGCGTCTCACCGAGCGTGCCCGGGTGGACCGTGCTCATCTCGCTCGTCTCGTTCACCCTCATCTACGCGGCCCTCGCGGTCGTCGAGATCGGACTCATCATCAAGACCGCGAAGAAGGGGCCCGATCCCCTGCCCGGCCCCGACGACCCCCATCCATCCGAACTGGCGCTCCACGAGACGCCGACCACGGTGTATTAGGAGGAGCCCGCCATGGATCTCGCATACCTCTGGTTCTTCATCGTCGGCTTCCTCTTCGTCGGCTACTTCGTGCTCGACGGCTTCGACTTCGGCGTCGGCATGTCGCTCCCCTTCCTCGGCAAGGACGACGTCAGCCGCCGCCAGATCATCAACACGATCGGCCCCGTGTGGGACCTCAACGAGACGTGGATCATCGTCGCCGGCGCGTGCCTGTTCGCCGCATTCCCGGAGTGGTATGCGACGCTCTTCAGCGGCTTCTACCTCGCGCTGCTGCTGATCCTGCTGGCGCTCATCCTGCGCGGCGTGTCGTTCGAGTACCGCCACCAGCGCGACAGCCTGCGGTGGAAGCGCGGCTTCGACCGCATGATCGTGATCGGCTCCGCCGCGCCGGCCTTCCTGTGGGGCGTCGCCGTCGCCAACATCGTGCACGGCGTGCCGCTGGACGCCGACCACGAGTTCATGGGGTCGCTGCTGACGCTCCTCAACCCGTACGCGCTCATCGGCGGGCTCACGACGCTCCTGCTGTTCTTCACGCACGGTGTGTACTTCGTCGCGCTGAAGACCGATGGGCAGGTGCACGCCGATGCCCGCGTGCTGGCGCGGCGCAGCGGCATCCTGACTGTCGTCGTGGCTGCCGTCTTCCTCGTGTGGACGATCCTCAACGCCTTCTCGGCCGGCGCCCCCGCGGTGTGGCTCGTCGTGCTGCTGTCGGCCGTCGCGGCCGTGGCGCTCATCGCATCGATCGCCGCGAATGCGCGTGATCGGGAAGGCTGGGCCTTCGGCCTCGGCGCCGCGACCATCGTGACGGCCGTGCTGGCGCTGTGGTTCGCGCTTTTCCCGAACGTCATCGTGGCGACCGACCCCGCGAACAGCCTCACGATCGAGAACGCCTCGAGCACCGACTACACGCTCACGATCATGAGCTGGGCGGCGCTCATCTTCCTTCCGCTCGTCCTGCTCTACCAGGGCTGGACGTACTGGATCTTCCGCAAGCGCGTCTCGCGCAGCCACATCGAACGCGCCGCCGCGGTCGCGCACTGACGACACGTGCCCGCATCCCCACGCACGCGCACGCCACCGGTCGACCCGCGGCTGCTGAGATACGCGAGCGCGTCGAGAGGCTTCTTCGCCGCGATCGCCGCCATCGCGGTCGGTCAGACGGCGGTGATCGTCGCGTTCGCGTGGCTTCTCACCTCCGCGATCGTCGGTGCAGTGGACGGGATGCCGCTGCCCGACCTCGCACCGACGCTCGGGCTGCTCGGGGCCGTCGTGGCCGCACGCGCCCTGTTGCTCTGGGCCCGCGAGAGCGTGGCGGCCCGAGCGGCGGCCCGCGTGGAGTCGCAGCTGCGCGACAGCCTCGTGGAAGCCGTCGGGGTCCTCGGGCCGGAGTGGGTCGGCCGCCACAACTCGGCGCAGCTCGCGGTCACGGCGGGGCGCGGGCTCGCGGCGCTCGAGGCGTACTTCGGCCGCTACCTCCCGCAGCTCGTGCAGACGGTCATCGCGACGCCGGTCCTCATCGCCGTCATGTGGGGGCAGGACTGGATCTCGGGCCTCACCGTGCTTCTGACCCTCCCCCTCATCCCGCTCTTCATGGTGCTCATCGGCCTCGCGACGCGCAGCGTCCAGCAGCGGCAGTGGAAGACCCTCCACCATCTCGCCGCACGTTTCTCCGACACCGTGCAGGGGCTTTCGACCCTCAAGGTCTTCGGACGGCAGCACCGCGCCGCGGCATCCATCACCGCCGTCACCGAGCGCTATCGCGAGGAGACGATGAAGGTGCTGCGCGTCTCGTTCCTCTCGGGCTTCGCGCTGGAGTTCCTCGCCTCCATCTCGGTCGCGATCGTCGCCGTCTCGATCGGCTTCCGACTGCTCGACGGATCGCTCGCGCTGATGGTGGGTCTGTTCGTGCTGCTCCTGGCGCCCGAGGCCTATCTGCCGATGCGACAGGTCGGCGTGCAGTTCCACGCGGCGGCCGAGGGGATCGCGGCGACCGATGACGTGTTCGCGGTGCTGGATGCCGCGGCGCGACGCGCCCGGGGGCCCGAGGTCGTGCCCTCCTCCCGCTCCGCTCGCTCGGGGACCGGAGCAGGGCCGTCGCCCGACGCCGGCCCGCTGACCCTCGACAGCGTGCGGGTGCGGCGAGGCGAAACCCTCCTGCCGCCCGTCCACCTCGTCGCCCGCCACGGCGAGGTCGTGCTGCTGGAAGGGCCGAGCGGTGCCGGCAAGACCAGCGTGTTCGCCGCGCTCCGCGGCGCGGCCGAGTACGCCGGCACCGCGACCTACGGCGGCCGCGACATCCGCGACCTTCCTCCCTCGGCGTGGCTCGCGTGGGCGGGGCAGCAGCCCGGGCTGGTCGCGGGGACGATCGGCGCGAACATCTCACTCGGCGACGCCGAACCCGACCGGCCGACGATCCGCCGGGCCCTCGAACTCGCCTGCGCGGGTGGCCTCGACCCGGATGCGGAGCTCGGCGTGCAGGGCGCCGGCCTCTCCGGCGGGCAGGCGCAACGGGTCGCGGTCGCCCGCGCGTTCTACCGCCACCTGCGCGGCCGGGCTCCCGTCATCGTCCTCGACGAGCCGAGCTCCGCCCTGGACGGCGTGACGGAAAGGCGCCTCTGGGGGTCGGTCCGCGCGCTCGCCGACGCCGGCGCCACGGTGCTCCTCGTGTCGCACCGGGTGTCGGCGCGGGAGATCGCAGACGGCATCGTCCGCCTCGAGCCGAGCGAGGTGCCGGCATGACGACGCCCCTCGAGACGACGACCCCGCCCGCCGCGAGCCCCGGAGAGGTGCTGCGCGGCGCGATGCCTCCGGCCGCGCGGTTCTGGCCGGGCGCGGCATCCGCCTTCCTCTCCGAGGCGTCCGCCGTCGCGCTCCTCGCCGTGAGCGCGTGGCTCATCGTTCGTGCCGCCGAGCAGCCGCTCGTGATGTACATCACGGCCGCAGTCGTGGGCGTGCGACTGTTCGCCATCACGCGCGCGGTCTTCCGGTACACCGATCGGCTGACGAGCCACGACGCGGCGCTGCGCCAACTCGCGGCGACCCGCACGACGCTCGTCCGGCGGCTGATCCCGCTCGCCCCCGACGGGCTGACACGGTCGCGCCGCGGCTCGGTGCTCGCCGCGCTCGTCGACGACGTCGACGACCTGCAGAACCTCCCCCTCCGCGTCGTCCAGCCCCTCCTCGCCTCGGCGGCCGTCGCGATCGGCGCCGTCGTGCTCGTCGCCTTCGTGTGGTGGCCGGCGGCGCTGACCCTCCTCGGGTGCCTCGCGGTCGCCGCGGTCGCCGCGATCGGCTGGGGCTGGGCCGCGGGCGCCCGGGCGGAGCGCTCCGTCGCTCCGCTGCGCTCGCGCCTCGCCGACGCGATCGTCGACCATCTCGGAAGCCTCGACGTGCTCCTGGCCTACGGCGCCGAGGCCGAGAGCCGCGGGCGGATACAGACGGCGGATGCCGCGCTCCGCCGCGCCGTCGTCCGCCGAAGCGGTGCGCAGGCGGCGACGGCGGCCGTCGTCTCGCTCCTCGCCGGCGCGGCGTCGATCGCCGCGGTCGCCGTGTCGGCCCCAGGGCTCTTCGGCGGCGGCCTGTCGGCGCCGGCGCTCGGCGTCGCCGTGCTCGTGCCGATGGCCGTCTTCGAGGTCTTCGCCGCGGTGCCCATGGCCGCCTCGTCGTGGCGCCAGGTGCGGGCGTCGGCGGATCGTATCGCGGGAGCGCTTCCCGCCGAGCTGCCCGGCGGCCTCGTCGACGAGACGGTGCCCGCGACGGGCGAGCCCCCGGCGCTCGGCGAGGGCCTGCGGCTCCGCGGCGTCTCGGCGCGGTGGCCCGGGACCTCCGCCGCGTCGCTCGCCGACATCGACCTGGACGTGCGACCCGGCGAGCGCCTTCTCGTGGTCGGGTCGAGCGGCGCGGGCAAGACGACGCTCGCGCACGCGCTCGTGCGGTTCCTCGAGGTCGACGGCGGCTACACGATCGGAGGCCGATCGGTGCACGACCTCGCGGGCGACGATGTGCGCCTCGCGGTCGGCCTGTGCGAACAGCATCCGATGCTCTTCGACGAGGACATCCGGCAGAACCTCCTCTTCGCCCGTGACACCGCGACCGACGCCGAACTCCAAGCGGCACTCGAGCGCGTCGGCCTCGGTCCGTGGCTGCGCGAGCGCGGCGGCCTCGACGCCCGCGTCGGCGAGCGCGGCGCCCTCGTCTCGGGCGGCCAGGCGCAGCGCATCGCGCTGGCCCGGGCGCTGCTGCGCGGCTTCCCGGTGCTGGTGCTCGACGAGCCCACGGCGGGGGTCGACCCCGAGGCATCCGATGCCCTGCTGACCGACCTGCTCTCGGCAGTCGGCCCCGACCAGGCGGTCGTGCTCATCTCGCACATCGCGGTGCCGGACGCGCTCGTCGATCGCGTCGTGCGCCTGGACGGCGGCCGGATCGCGCGCTGACGCGGGTAGCGTCGTGGCATGAACGGTGTCGTCGTGCGTCCCGCGAAGATCGAGGATGCCCGGGCGATCGCGACGATCCGCATCCAGACCTGGCGTGCCGCGTATCGCGGGCTCATTCCGGACGACGTGATGGACCGGTTCGACGTCGACCGCGAGACCGAGCGCCGCACCGTGCACTGGGATGCGCGGCACGCCGACCCGCAGAGCGCCGAACTCATCGCCGACGTCGACGGCGAGCAGGTCGGGTGGGCCGCCGTGGGGCCGTCACGGGATGCCGAGACCGACGGCTGGGGCGAGGTCTACGCCCTTTACGCGCTGCCGGCGCACTGGTCGACGGGCGTGGGCCACGCCCTCCTGGTCGAGGCTGAACGGTTCCTGCGCAGCGCGGGGTTCCGCCGCGCCCACCTCTGGTATCTCGACGGCAACGAGCGCGCGGCATCCTTCTACCGTCGTCACGGCTGGATCGACGACGGCGCGACCAAACTCGACGATCGGCTCGTTGGCGGAGCCGAGACGCCGCCGCTCGTGGAGCGGCGAAGCGTGCGCGAACTCGTGGACAGCTAGAGGTCGAGGCCGAACGCCTGCACGCCCTCGTGGGAGGGCAGGGGCGCGAAGCCGAGGCGCGGGTAGAAGGCGAGCGCGCCGGCGTTGCCGACCGAGGCCCCGAGGTGCAGGCCGGTGACGCGGCGCGCGCGGAGCGCCTCGACGAGCGTGTCGATGAGGCGGCGGCCCCAGCCCTGCCCCTGCAGCTCGGGCAGCAGGTCGATGTGCAGGTGCGCGGGGTAGTCGTCGCCGTAGGGCTCTGCGCCCGCGCGACGGCCGTACGCGTACCGCAGGATGCCGTCCTGGCGCGAGACCTCGGCCGCCGGCTCGGGCCAGCGCTCAGCGAAGCGCGGCCACCACTCGGCCGCGAACCAGTCCTCGAACGACCGCGTGTCGGGGGCGCAGACGATGTAGCCGGCGACGCGCGTGTCGTCGGTCTCGACGACGAAGGCGAGATCGGGGTGCCGCGCGACGTACGGCAGCACGAAGATCTCGGCCCAGATCCGGTCGTCGTCGAGGACTCCGGTGGCGTCGCGGCCGTCGTCCGCGGTCTTCAGGCAGATCTCGGCGAGCGCCGGCTCGTCGCCGTGCTGGAAGGGTCGGATGCGGGGCACCCGCCGAGTTTACGGCCGGCCGCCGTACCGTACTCAGGACCGAATGCGCGCCGCCGGCGTGGCTGCCCCGGAATTCCGCGGCGCGGCGGCTTAGGCCACGCCGCTCATCCTGAATTCGGCACGGGGCGGGGCGCCCACCGGGGTCGCGGGGCCGGGGTTGCCGGTCCGGGGTCGCTGGGCCGGGGGTTGCCGGTCGGCACGGGGCGGCGCAGGGAGTGGCCGCCGACCCGGGGCCTGGGCGGGCGTCGCCGTACCGTACTCAGGACCAAACGCGCGCCGCCGGCGCGGCTCCCCCGGAATTCCGCGGCGTGGCGGCACCCGCCGCGCCGCGCATCCTGAATTCGGCACGGGCGCGGGTCCTGACAGGAGTCGCAGGGCGGGGAGGGGTTGCCGGTCGAGGCGGGGCCGCGCGGGGCGCGAAGCCGCGGCGAAGCGCCGGTCAGGCGGAGATGAAGCGCACGTCGCCGGCGTCGACCCGCAGCCGCACCGCGACGCCCGGGGCGAGGCCCGCCTCGACAGCGCGATCGGCCGGAAGGTCGACCGAGACCTCGGGGTCAGCCGTGCGCACCCGCACGCCTGCGGGAGTCTGCTCCAGCCGCACGACGCGGGCGCTCCACTCTCCCCGTCGAGCCCCGGTGGGGACGGATGCCTCGGCCCGCGCAGCGGTCCAGGCCGCGGCCTCTTCACCCCGTTCGAGATGCACGACCCCCGGCGCGAACACGGCGGCCAGGGTCGCACCGCCGCCCGGCTCCCCGCCACGATCCAGCTCGCCAACGCCGCCCGGCACCACGCCACCGTCCCCGCCCGGCACCGCGCCACCGCCTCGGTCCGCGCCGTCGCGCCGCTGCCCGTCGCCTACGCCCACGCCACCGCCCTCGCGCCCGGGCCCCAGGCGACCGAGCCCGAGGCGACCGATGTCGACGCGACCGATGTCGAGGCGATCGATGTCGAGGCGACCGACGTCGGGCCGCCCGATGTCGAGGTGGAGCCCTCCGCTGCGCCAGCCGCCGGAATCCACCGAGCCCACGACCCGGTTGAGCCCCGACACCGCCGCGACGAAGCGCGATGCGGGCGCCGCGAGCACGTCGCGCACGGGTCCGGCCTGCGTGACCCGGCCCGCTTCGACGACGACCAGGCGGTCGGCGAGCGAGACGGAGTCGACGGCGTCGTGCGTCGCGACGACAGCGGTCGTCCGCGTCGCGACGAGCTGATCGCGGATCATCTGGCGGATGTCGGCCGCTGTCTCGGTGTCGAGCGACGTGAGCGGCTCGTCGAGCAGCAGCGCCGACGGGGCCGTCGCGAGGGCGCGCGCGATCGCCACGCGCTGCTGCTGTCCTCCGGAGAGCTGCGCGGGCCTGCGATCCCCCGTTCCGGCGAGACCGACCCGCGCGAGCCAGTCCTCGGCCTCGGCGCGTGCCGCGGCGCGACCGACCCGGCGCGCGAGGAGCCCGAAGGCGACGTTCTCGACGGCCGTGAGGTGGGGGAAGAGCCGAGGATCCTGCCCCAGCAGCACGAGGCCACGCTTGGCCGGCGTCACGTGCGCGTGACGCGAGGACGCGGCATCCAGAACCCGCCCGCCGAGACGTACGTGCCCCTCCTGGAGCGGCACGAGCCCGGCGAGGGCCCCGAGGAGAGTCGACTTGCCCGCCCCGCTCGGCCCCATGACGGCGACGACCTCGCCGGGTGCGGCAGTGACGGCCGCGTCGAGCACGAAGCCGTGCCGCGCGACGACGACACGCGCGTCGAGGGCCTCGCCCGTCATCGCGGCGTCTCCGGTCGCCACGCCCGCACGAGGAGCAGGACGCCGATCGACGTCACGAGGAGGAGGAGTGAGAGCGCGACGGCGGAGCCCTGCGTGACGCCCGCGCCGTTGAACGCCGTGTAGATGGCCAGCGGCATGGTCTGCGTGACGCCGGGCGCGTTTCCGGCGAACAGCGCGGTCGCGCCGAACTCCCCCACAGCGCGGGCGAAGCACAGCACGATGCCCGCGACGAGTCCCGGAGCGGCGAGGGGCAGGGTGACGCGTCGGAGGATGGTCCAGCGGCCGGCCCCGAGCGACGCCGCCGTCTGCTCGTACCCCACACCGCTCGTGCGCAGCGCCCCCTCGACGGCGAGCACGAGGAAGGGCAGCGCGACGAACGTCTGCGCCAGCACGACAGCGGGGGTCGAGAAGGGCAGACGGATGCCGAGCTCAGCCAGCGCGCCGCCGATCCAGCTCGTGCGGCCGAACAGGTAGAGCAGCGCGATGCCGCCGACCATCGGGGGCAGCACGAGCGGCACGGTCACGAGCGCGCGGATCACGCCCGCCGTGCGAGGCGCGCTGCGCGCGATGACGAGCGCGAGAGGCACGCCGAGCACGACGCACACGGCGGTCGCGGTCAGCCCCGTGCCGAGCGACAGCACGAGGGCCGAGAGCGCCTCGGGGGCGGTGATGTCGGCCCACAAGGTCGACCAGTCGACGCGCGCCACGAGTGCGCCGAGCGGCAGCACCAGAAGGGCGAGGCCGACGAGGGCCGGCAGCAGCAGGATCTGCGGGACGAAGCCCGCGCCCTCGCGCCTCACGGGGCACCGAAGCCCAGTTCTCGCAGCGCCGCCTGCCCGTGCGGTCCGACGACGAACGCGGTGAATGCCGCCGCCACGGCGGGGTTCGGGGCATCCTTCATCGCGACGATCGGATATCGGTTGACGACGCGATCCGCCCCCTCGGGAACGATCGCCTCGATGTCGGAGCGCCCGCGCACATCGGTCGCGTACACGAGCCCGGCATCCGCCTCGCCCGCCGCGACCTTCGAGAGCACGGCGGTGACGTTCTGCTCGGAGCTCGCGGGCTTCACGGTCACGCCGGCGTTCGACAGGAGGGTTCGGGATGCCGCGCCGCACGGCACCTCGGGGGCGCACACGACGACGCTCACGGCCTCGTCGGCCAGGTCGGCGAGGCCCGCCACGCCCGCGGGGTTGCCGTCGGGCGTCACGATCACGAGCGTGTTCGTCGCGAAGAGCTTCGGATCACCGGCGAGGCCGGCGTCGGTCACCGTGGCCATGTTTGCCTCGTCGGCCGACGCGTAGACGTCGGCGGGAGCGCCTTCGACCAGCTGCGTGGCGAGGGTGCTCGAGCCGTCGTAGACGACGGGCAGGACGCGCACGTGCGGATGCTGCGCCTCGAACGCGCTCGCGAGCTCGTCGAAGGCGGTCTTGAGGGATGCCGCGGCGTAGACCGTGAGGTCACCGCTGAGCGTGTCGGCGGGCGATGCAGGGGGCGACGACGTCGCGGGCGAGCCCGCGGAGGTCGTGGCGCAGCCTGTCGCGAGCAGCGCCACGAGAGCGAGCGCGGCGAGGCCGGCGGCCCGTCTCACGTCGAGCCCCGCGGCGTCTCGATGATGACGTTGGTCGCCTTGACGACGGCGACGGCGAGCGAGCCGACCTCCAGGCCCAGGTCGTCGACGGCCTCGGCCGACAGGAGCGAGACCACGCGGTGCGGCCCGGCCTGCACATCGACCTGCGCCATGATGCCGTCGGTCTGCACGCGCGTCACGAGCCCGACGAAGCGGTTGCGGGCGCTGGAGAGCACGTCGGTCGGATCGGCCGCCGCGCGGGCGAGCTCGACGGCCCGCTCCGCGAGGGCGGTGCCGGGGATCTCCGCGGGCGTCGCCGTGGTCGTCGGGAGCACCCCCTGCTCGATCCACCGGCGGACGGTGTCATCGCTCACCCCGAGGAGCCGGGCCGCCTCGACGATCTTGTAGCTCGGCATCCTTCGACGTTACACGCAGATGCGGAGGGATCGGCTGGATTCCTCCGCACCTGCGGCTCGCGGCGACGGGTGTCGCGCCCGCGGATACCCTGGGTGTATGCCTCTGCCGCCGCTGGTCGAGCCGATCGCCGCTCTCGGTGACACCGAGCGCGTGCGCACGGCGCGCCACTCGCGCCTCGCGGGGTTCGGCGAGATCTCGCAGCGCCGGCTCGCGGCAGCGCGCATCGCCGTCGTCGGAGCGGGAGGCCTCGGCTCCCCTGTCGTGCTCGCGCTCGCCGCGGCGGGGGTCGGCGAGCTCATCGTCATCGACGACGACTCGGTCGAGCTCTCGAACCTGCAGCGGCAGATCCTCCACCGCGTCGGCGACGTCGGCGCACCGAAGGTCGACAGCGCCGTGCGCGCCGCCGCCGACCTCGCGCCCGACACCGTCGTCCGCTCGGTGCGCGAGCACCTCACGCCCGACAACGCGGCGCGGCTCCTCGCGGGGGCACACCTCGTGATCGACGGCACCGACACGTTCGAGACCCGTGAAGCCGTGGCATCCGGGTGCGAGCAGCTCGGCGTGCCGCTCGTGTGGGGAACTGTGCAGGGGTTCGATGCGCAGGTCACCGTCTTCTGGAACACCCCGCCGCACGACGTCGCACCCGTCGTGCTCTCCGACCTCTACCCCTCGGGCAGCGTCGGCGAGGTGCCCTCGTGCGCCGACGTCGGAGTGCTCGGCGCGCTGTGCATGCAGGTCGGCGCGCTCCTCGCGAGCGAGGCGATCAAGCTCGTCACCGGCATCGGCGAGACCCTTCTCGGCCGGGTCCTCGTCGTCGACGGCCTGCGCGCACGGCAGCACGAAGTGCCGCTGCGCCGGTCGGCGACCGACGCCGTGGCGGCCGCTTCGGGCCCGGCGTCCGTGTCGGGTTCGTCGCGCACCGTCGTGCCCCACGTCGGCCCGGCGGCCCTCGCGGGCGCCGTCATCGTCGACGTCCGCGAGGACTGGGAGATCGAATCCGGCATGATCCCCGACTCGCGTCACCTCCCCCTCGACGAGCTCCTCGCCGATCCGGCCGTGCTCGCCGGCGCCGGAAGGGTCGTCGTGGTGTGCCAGGTGGGGATGCGCGCCCGGCGCGCGGCAGAGGCCCTGCGCGCCGCCGGCGTCGACGCCGAAGTGCTCGCGGGCGGCATCGACGCCTGGCAGGCCTCCGGCGCGTCACGGATGTCGGCGTGACCCCCGACGACCTGCGCGAGGTCGAGGAGCAGCAGGCGCTGATCCTCGCGCGCGTCGCCGAGCGGCCGCTCGTCGAGTCCGCAACCGTCCCCGTGCCGGCGGCGCTCGGCCGCACGCTCCGCGCGCCGCTCCGGGCGCTCGTCGACATCCCCGTCTTCGACAACTCGGGGATGGACGGCTTCGCGGTCCGCTTCGAGGATGTCGCGGATGCCGCGCCCGGCCGCCCCGCGCGGCTGAGGGTCGTCGCCGACCTGCCCGCCGGAACGTCGCTCGACCCCGCGCTCGCCCCGGGCGAGGCGGCACGCATCATGACGGGGTCCCCGGTGCCGTCGGCCGCCGACGCGGTCGTCCCGTTCGAAGACACCGCCGGCGGACTGGGCGACTCTCTCAGCGAGATCGCCGTCGAGCGCGCCCCCCGCGCGGTCGGTGCGCACATCCGCCGTCGCGCGGAGGACTCCGCCGCCGGCGACGCGCTGCTCCCCGCCGGGGTCGAACTGGGCGCGCTGCAGCTGGCGGCTGCCGCCGCGGCGGCGGTCTTCGAGGTCGTCGTGTCGCGGCATCCGCGAGTCGCCGTCGTTTCGACGGGGTCCGAGCTCGTGCCGCCCGGCTCGCCGCTCGAGCGCGGGCAGATCCCCGAGTCGAACAGCCAGCTCCTCGCGGGACTCGTCGCGCAGGCCGGCGCCGAGGTCGTGCTCCGCACGAGCGTGCCCGACAACGGCGACGGACCGCTCCGCGCCGTCGCCGAGGCGACCGCGCTCGGCGCCGATGTCGTCGTCTTCTCGGGCGGGGTCAGCGCCGGCGCCTACGAGCCGGTCAAGATGATGCTCGCGGCATCCATGGAGTTCACCAAGATCCGGATGCAGCCGGGCAAGCCGCAGGGATTCGGGGTGACCGACGCCGGCGTGCTGCTGTTCGGGCTGCCCGGCAATCCGGTGAGCGCGGCGGTCTCGTTCGAGGTGTTCGTCCGCCCCGCACTGCTCGCTCTGCAGGGACGCTCGCAGCTACACCGACCGCTCCTGCGGCTGCCCGCGGCATCCGCGTGGCGCACGCCGCCCGGCAGGCGCCAGTACCTCCCCGCGGCGATCGACCGCTCCGACCCCGGACGGTGGACGGTGCGCCCCGCGACGGGCGGCGGATCGGGCTCGCACCTGGCGGGAGGCCTCGCCCGAGCGGAGGCCTACGCCGTCGTCGGAGCCGACGTCGACGCCGTCGCGGCGGGCGATCTCGTCGATGTCATGCTGATCTCATGAGCTTCACGCACCTCGACGACTCGGGCCACGCCCGCATGGTCGACGTCACGGCGAAGCAGCCGACCGTCCGCGCCGCGACGGCGCGCGGGTTCGTGCGCTGCTCCGCCGAGGTCGTCGCGGCGCTGCGCGAGGGCATGGTCCCGAAGGGCGATGTGCTCGCCGTGGCCCGGATCGCGGGCATCCAGGCGGCCAAGCGCACCCCCGACCTCCTGCCGCTCGCGCATGTGATCGGCGTGCACGGGGCCGCGGTCGACCTCGCGGTCGTCGACGACGGCGTGCGGATCGAGGCGACCGTGCGTACCGCCGATCGCACCGGCGTCGAGATGGAGGCGCTCACCGCCGTCTCGGTCGCGGCCCTCGCGATCGTCGACATGGTGAAGGGCCTCGACAAGGCGACGTCGATCGAGAACGTCCGGATCACGGCCAAGGAGGGCGGCCGCTCCGGCTCGTGGACCCGCCCCGGCGAGTCGCCCGATGACAGCACCGCCCACCCGACGTCATGACCCCCGCCGACCCGGTGCTCGGTGCGGTCCTCCTCGCCGGCGGTCGCGCGACGCGGCTTGACGGCGCCGTCAAGCCGCTCCTCGACGTCGGCGGCCGCTCCCTCCTCGGCCGGGCCGTGGATGCCGCGCACGCCGCGCACGCACGGCCCGTCATGGTCGCCGCCCCCGTGCTCGACGCCTCGCTCGACGTGGAGTGGGTGCGTGAGGATCCGCCCTTCGGCGGCCCCGTCGCCGGCATCGTCGCGGCGCTGACGCACCCGGGTCTCGCGCAGACCGAGTGGACGCTCGTGCTCGCGTGCGACCTCGCGCGGCCCGATCTCGCCGTCGCGCGGCTGCTGTCCGATCTCGCGCTGCTCCCGGGCGACACCGAGGGACTGTGTCTCGCGGATGCCTCGAGCCGCCCGCAATGGCTCACCGGTGTCTATCGCACCGCGGCGCTCCGCGCGGCCGCTCGCGGCATGCGCAACGGTGGGCGCAACGCCCCCGTCCGGGAACTCCTCGACGAGCTCGCGATCGCCGTGATCGCGGCATCCGATCACCTGACCGCGGATGTCGACACGTGGCAGGATCTGGAGAGGGCCCGCGCGGCGGCAGCATCGCCGCCGCCGTCGACCGAGCAGGCAGCCCGGATTTCAGGAGGAGTCATGACCGAGGCATCCCGCACCCTTCCGCCCGAGGCGCTCGACGCCTGGGCCGCCGCGATGCGCGAGCGGTTCGGCCTCGCCGACGGCGACGTGCCGATCTCGCTCATCCTCGACCTCGCCCGCGACGTCGCGAACGGCGTCGCGCGCCCCGCGGCTCCGCTGAGCGCGTTCGTCGCGGGTCTCGTGGCGGGTCGGGCCGGAGGGACGCCGGCGGATGTCGAGTCCGCCGTCGCCGCCGTCGTCGAGCTCGCGCAGGGATGGGAGGCCTGATGGCCCGCGTCCGCTACTTCGCCGCGGCCGCCGAGGCGACCGGCCTCGAGGCCGAGGATCGCGGCGAGCGCACGCTCGGCGAGCTGCGCATGGCCGTGTCGAGCGACCACCCCGGACTCGGCGGCATCCTTCCCCGCTGCGCCGTCCTCGTCGGCGGAGCGCGGGTCGACGATGAGACGGCGCTCGGCGCCGACGACCTCGTCGACGTCCTGCCGCCGTTCGCCGGAGGCTGACCTCCTTCGCGGTCGTCTTCCGGCGACGGATGCCTCGGCTACCCGCCGAGGCCCTTCCATGCCGTCGTGCCGTCGGCCTCCACCTGGCGCTTCCAGACAGGGAGGTCGGTCTTGATCGTCTCGATGAGGGCGCGGCAGACCTCGAACGCCTCGGCGCGGTGCGGCGACGCGACGGCGATGACGACGGCGAGGTCGCCCACCTCGAGCCGGCCGACGCGGTGACTGACCGCGACGAGGGCGGCGCCGTCGCCGATCGCGTCGGACGCGAGCCGGTGCAGGGTGTCCTCGACGTCGGGGTGAGCCGTGTACTCCAGCGCGACGACGGGGGTCGAGGCATCCGGATCGTGATCCCGCACGCGGCCGACGAACGTCGTCACCGCTCCGCAGGTCGGGTCGTCGACGGCGGCGAGGTGCACGTCGAGGTCGAGGGGGCGATCACTGACCGCTGCCAGCCGGACGCCGCTCATGCGTGGTCTCCGCCGGACAGCTGATCGAGCACGTGGCCGGCGAGTGCGACCACCAACGGCATGCCGTCGGCGACTCCCCCGGTCGAGCCGGGCAGGTTCACGACGAATGCTCCTTCGGGGTCGACGACGCCCGCGAGCCCGCGGGTGAGCAGGGCGCGCGGCGAGGCGAGCGCGCCGCGGCGGCGGAGCTCCTCCCCCACCCCCGGGATCACGCGGTCGATCACGCGGGCGGTGCCCTCCGGCGTCTGGTCGCGCGGCGAGAGACCTGTTCCTCCGGTCGTCACGACCAGACGCGCTCCTCGGCCGAGGGCGTCGCGCAGCGCGGTCTCGACGCTGTCGGCTCCGTCGGCGACGACGACCGGGTCGGCGCAGGCGAAACCCGCCTCGCGGAGGGCCGTGACGACGAGAGGACCGCTGGCGTCTTCGCGCAGGCCTTGCGCGGAACGATCCGAGACGGTGATGACCGCGGCGGGAAGAGCGCTCATCGCACCAGCTTAGGAGCGTCGCGACGACGTGGCGGCCGGTCGGGTCGCCGCGGCCGCGACCGATCCCCCCGCCCCTCGACGGCACCCGGGGATAATGGGGGCATGACTCGCCGGGTCGACGCCTATCGCGGACTGTCGCAGCCCAGCCGCCTGCGCGTCATGCACGAGCTGCTGGTGAAGCCCGGTCAGTCGCTCGCCGACCTCGCCGCCGCGACGGGCCTGCACGAGAACACCCTCCGCGACCACCTGCGGGTGCTCGAGGCCGAAGGGTTCGTCGTGCGCCGCCCGGAGCATCGGGGCACCCGCGGGCGTCCCCGCGACGTCTTCGATCCGGCCGGTCCGCAGACGCCGAACCCCGTCGCAGAGCGCCGCATCGAAGACGCCAAGCGCCACGGCGACCTCCTGCGGGGCGTCGTGCTGCAGACGACCGCCGCCGATGAGACGGTGGCGCACCAGCTCGACGTGCTCTACGAGCACCTCGACGACGTCGGCCTCGAGCCCCGCATCGACGAGGAGGCGCTCACGGTCGACCTCGCCCCGTGCGCCTTCCACGACCTCGTCGACGACCGCATGGCCATGCTCTGCCACGTGCACGCTGAGCTCATCCGCGGCGTCCTGCAGCAGGCGGGCGGCCCCCTGGAGCTCGACCGGGTGCTGCCGCTCGTGACGCCGCACCGTTGTCATGTCGCCCTGAAGGTCGCCGCGCCGGGGGCCGCTGTCGCCGACTGACGACCGCCGCCCGTGACCCTCGTCCGCAAGCGTGAGGCTCCCGACCGGGATCAGGAGACGGATGCCTCGGCCGGCCGCGCATCGGATGCTTTGACCGGCCGCGCGTCGCGCAGCATCCCCGCGACGACCAGCGCGCCGGCCCCGACGAGGACGAGCAGCCACAGGCCCAGGGCGTAGGAGTTCGTCTCGGCGTTGTAGGTCGCTCCCATGACGAGCGGCGGGAAGTATCCGCCGAGACCGCCCGCGGCGGCCACGACCCCCGTGACGGCCCCGACCTTGTCGGGCGGGGTCGACGGCCCCACCCAGGCGAAGACCGCGCCCATACCGAGCCCCATGGCCGAGGCCATGAGCAGGAAGACGACGCCCGTGAGCACGCCCTCAGGGGGCTGCTGCCCCACGACGTAGGCGGTCGCGACGATCCCCGCCAGCGAGATGAGCGAGATGATCTTCGGACCGAACCGGTCGGCGAGGACGCCGCCGATCGGTCGCGCGACCACGGCCGCCGCGGCGAACAGCGCCGTGCGGGTGCCGGCGCCGACCGCGTCGACCTCGTCGGGATAGATCGTCAGGAGGTACTTGGGCAGGTACGTCGAGAAGGCCACGAACCCGCCGAACACGATCGCGTAGAGGAACGACATCTGCCACGTGATGGCGAGTTTCAGCGCGCCCTTGACCTTCGGCACGAGCGGTTCGCGGCTCGGCTTCCACGCGGGCGACTCGCGGAGGAACAGCCACACCACGATCGCGACGGCGACGAGGACTCCTGCGATCACGAGGTACGTCGGCAGGTACCCGATCCCCTTCGCGAGCCGGGGCGTCACGAACGCCGACACGGCCGTGCCGATCATCCCCATACCGAAGACCCCGGTGGCGAAACCCCGTCGCGCCGGCGGGAACCAGGCGCTCGAGAACGGGATGCCGACCGCGAAGATCGTGCCCGCGACGCCGAGGAGGAAGCCCGCGCCGATGAGCAGCCAGTAGCTGCCGAGGACGCCCGCCAGGGCGACGAGCAGCACGGCCGGCACGGCCGCCAGCAGCACGCCCGTGAACATGCGGCGGCCTCCGAAGCGATCGGTCAGCGCTCCGACCACGATGCGACCGAGCGCCCCGACGAGCACCGGCGTCGCGAGCATGAGCGAGACCTGCCCCTGATCGAGCCCCAATTCCTCGGCGTAGATGTTCTGCAACGGCGCGATCGACATCCACGCCCAGAACCCCGCCGTGGACGCGATGGTCGCCAGGATCACCTGTGCGAGACCGCCGCGGAGCGCCGGGGCCTGTTCGACCGCCTTCTCGGTTGCGACGCTCTGCGACATCGCGCCTCCATTCGTCGAGATCGGAATCCCGAGATCCCGATGTCGAGATCAAGATAGCGCCGGAGACGAACGCGGCACGATGGACGACCGTGGAAATTCGCGGACGGGGACGGGCCCCGTTGCCCCGGCGCGGGCGGGCCGATTAAATACGGTCAAGGACCCGGCGGCCGATCGCGACGAAGCGAAGACTGAGGCCCTACCGCCGCGCTGGAGGACTCGATGACCCCTGATGCCCACTCGATCCACCCGGCGACCGACGGCCCCCTCGCCGACGGTCTGCTCACCCTGGGACGCTTCCTGCGCCGCGGCAAGACCAGCGAAGACCTGCGCTCGCTGTTCCTCGAGGGCGGCCGCCAGGGCGACGTCTTCTACCGCGACCGCTGGTCGCACGACAAGGTCGTCCGGTCGACGCACGGCGTGAACTGCACGGGTTCGTGCTCGTGGAAGGTGTACGTCAAGGACGGCATCATCACGTGGGAGACGCAGCAGACGGATTACCCCTCGGTCGGCCCCGACTCCCCCGAGTACGAGCCGCGCGGCTGTCCGCGCGGAGCCGCCTTCAGCTGGTACACCTACTCCCCCACGCGCGTGCGCTACCCCTACATCCGCGACACGCTCGCAGAGCTCTACCGCGCGGCGCGGGCGACCCACCCCGACCCCGTCGACGCCTGGGCCGCCGTCGTCGAGGATGCCGAGGCATCCCGTGCCTACAAGTCCGCCCGCGGCAAGGGCGGACTCGTGCGGACGACGTGGGACGAGGCGCTCGAGATCGCCGCGGCGGCACACGTCTACACGGTCAAGAAGTACGGTCCTGACCGCGTCGCGGGATTCTCGCCGATCCCGGCCATGTCGATGGTGTCGCACGGCGCGGGGGCGCGGTTCCTCAACCTCCTCGGCGGCACGATCCTGTCGTTCTACGACTGGTATGCCGATCTGCCCGTCGCAAGTCCGCAGGTGTTCGGCGACCAGACCGACGTCCCCGAGTCGGCGGACTGGTGGAACGCCGGCTACCTCATCATGTGGGGCTCGAACGTCCCGGTCACCCGCACGCCCGACGCGCATTTCATGGCCGAGGCGCGCTACCGCGGCCAGAAGGTCGTGACGGTCTCGCCCGACTACACCGACAACACGAAGTTCGCCGACGAGTGGGTCGCGCCGCACCCCGGCACCGACGCCGCGCTCGCCCTCGCGATGGGCCACGTCATCCTCACCGAGCACTTCGTCCAGAAGCGGACGCCGCGCTTCGAGGACTACATGCGCCGGTACACCGACGCGCCGTACCTCGTCACGCTGGAGCGCAACGGCGACCGCCTCGTGGCCGGCAAGTTCCTCACGGCGGCGGATCTGGATGGGCTGGATGCCGAGGCCCCCCGCGCGGATTTCAAGACGGTGCTGCTCGACCAGGCCGGCGCCCCCGTCGTGCCGAACGGGTCGCTCGGTCACCGCTTCACGCCCGAGGACGAGGGCAGGTGGAATCTCGACCTCGGCGATGTCGTGCCGCCGCTGTCCATCGCGGATCTGCCGGACTGGGCGGGCGAAGCGGCGGAGGTCGCGCTGGCGCGCTTCGACCTCGACCCCGAGCCCGGCGACGAGCACGCGGGCGGCTCGGGGATCGTCGTGCGGGGCGTCCCCACCCGCCAGGTCGCGGGGCGCACCGTCACGACGGTGTTCGACCTGCTTCTCGCCCAGTACGGCGTCGGCCGCGCGGGACTGCCCGGCCAGTGGCCGTCGGGCTACGACGACCCCTCGACCCCCGGGACGCCGGCCTGGCAGGAGGAGATCACCGCCGTCCCGGCCGCGCAGGCCACCCGGATCGGTCGCGAGTTCGCCGACAACGCCGACCGCTCCGGAGGACGGTCGATGATCCTCATGGGCGCGGGGACCAACCACTGGTTCCACTCCGACACGATCTACCGGACGTTCCTGGCGCTGACGACGATGACCGGCTGCCAGGGCGTCAACGGCGGAGGCTGGGCGCACTACGTCGGCCAGGAGAAGGTGCGGCCCATCACCGGCTACTCGCAGTACGCGACCGCCGGCGACTGGAACCGCCCGCCCCGGCAGGCGATCGGCACGGCGTTCTGGTACCTCGCCACCGACCAGTGGCGCTACGACGGACTCCCCGCCGACAAGCTGGCCTCGCCCCTGGCACGCGGGACGTTCTCCGACCGCACGACGGCGGACTGCCTGGTCGAGTCGGTCAAGCGCGGATGGATGCCGAGCTACCCGACGTTCTCGCGCAATCCGCTCGACCTGTGCGACGAGGCGGAGGCGGCAGGCAAGGAGCCCGCGCAGCACATCGTCGACTCCCTCACCGACGGGTCGCTCAGGTACGCGTGCGAAGACCCCGACGCGCCGGAGAACTTCCCGCGCATCGTGACGATCTGGCGGGCGAACGTCCTCGGGTCCTCGGGCAAGGGAAACGAGTACTTCCTCAAGCACCTCCTCGGAGCCGATTCGGCGATCCGCGCGAGCGAGACCGAGCCGGGCGCCCGGCCCCGCGACATGGTGTGGCGGGACGACGCGCCCCAGGGAAAGCTCGACCTCCTCATGACGGCGGATTTCCGCATGACGTCGACGACGCTCTTCAGCGATCTCGTCTTCCCTGCGGCGACCTGGTACGAGAAGTACGACCTGTCGTCCACCGACATGCACCCCTTCCTGCACTCGTTCAACCCGGCGATCACGCCGCCCTGGCAGACCAAGACCGACTACGACCTGTTCGGCGAGCTCGCCGAACGCTTCAGCGCGCTGTGCGAAGGGCATCTCGGCGTGCGACGGGATGTCGTCGCCTCGCCCCTGCAGCACGACACTGCGGACGTCATGGCCTACGCGCACGGCGCGGTTCCGCAAGACCCACCGCTCACGCCGGGCGTCACGATGAGCAAGCTCATCGTGGTTGAACGCGACTACCCCGCACTCGCGAGCCGCTGGCGGACCCTCGGCCCGCTCACCGAGAAGCTCGGGATGACCACGAAGGGGATCACCTATCACCCCGACGACGAGCTGCAGACCCTCGCTCATCTGAACGGCGTCTTCCCGTCGGGCCCGATGGCCGGGCGCATCCGGCTCGACTCCGACAAGCGGGTGTGCGAGATGATCCTGGCCTTCTCGGGCACGAGCAACGGGCGCCTCGCGGTGCAGGGCTTCCGCGAGCTGGAGAAGCGCACCGGGCAGCGCATGGCCTACCTCGCCGAGGAGGAGGAGGGCAAGCACATCACGTTCGCCGACGTGCAGGTGCAGCCCCGCGCCGTCATCACCTCGCCGGAGTGGTCGGGCTCGGAGCACGGTGGCCGCCGCTACACCGCGTTCGCCATCAACGTCGAGCACCTGAAGCCCTGGCACACCCTCACCGGCCGGCAGCACTTCTACCTCGACCACGACTGGATGGAGGAGCTCGGCGAGAACCTGCCGACCTTCCGGCCGCCGCTGGACATGCATCGGCTGTTCGACTCGCCGAAGGTCGGTGCGACCAGTCGCGTCGCGGGCAGCGGCGGCTCCGGTCAGACCGAGGTCGCGGTGCGCTACCTCACGCCGCACTCGAAGTGGTCGATCCACTCCGAATATCAGGACAACCTGTTCATGCTCTCGCTCTCCCGCGGAGGCCCGACGATCTGGATGAGCCCGCAGGATGCCGCGAAGGTGCAGGTGCGCGACAACGACTGGATCGAGTCGTACAACCGCAACGGCGTCGTCGTGGCCCGCGCGATCGTCTCCCACCGCATGCCCGAGGGCACGGTGTACATGTACCACGCGAAGGACCGGACGGTGGATGTGCCGATCGCCGAGACGAGCGGCCTGCGGGGCGGCATCCACAACTCCCTCACGCGGATCCTGCTCAAGCCGAGCCATCTCATCGGCGGATATGCACAGCTGGCCTGGGCGTTCAACTACCTCGGGCCGACGGGGAACCAGCGCGACGAGATCACCGTGATCCGCCGCCGCAGCCAGGAGGTCGAGTACTGATGAAGGTCATGGCGCAGATGTCGATGGTGATGAACCTCGACAAGTGCATCGGATGCCACACCTGCTCGGTCACCTGCAAGCAGGCGTGGACGAACCGCACCGGCGTGGAGTACGTGTGGTTCAACAACGTCGAGACGCGGCCAGGCGTCGGCTACCCCCGCAGCTACGAGGACCAGGAGAAGTGGGGCGGCGGCTGGGTGCGCACCAAGCGCGGCCGGCTGAAGCTGCGCAGCGGCGGCCGGCTCGCCAAGCTCGCGCGCATCTTCTCCAACCCGACGCTCCCCGAGATCCACGACTACTACGAGCCGTGGACCTACGACTACGACATGCTCCTCAACGCGCCGCGCACCGCACAGGTGCCGGTCGCCCGCCCCAAGAGCCTGCTCACGGGCGAGGACATGAAGATCTCCTGGTCGGCGAACTGGGATGACGATCTCGGCGGGTCGATGGAGACGATGCAGGACGACCCGATCCTCAAGAAGATGAGCGAGAAGGTGGAGGCCGAGTTCTCGCAGGCGTTCATGTTCTACCTCCCGCGCATCTGCGAGCACTGCCTGAACCCGTCGTGCGTGGCCTCGTGCCCCTCGGGCGCGATGTACAAGCGCGCCGAGGACGGCATCGTGCTGGTCGACCAGGATCAGTGCCGCGGCTGGCGCATGTGCGTGTCGGGGTGCCCGTACAAGAAGGTCTACTTCAACCACAAGACCGGCAAGGCCGAGAAGTGCACGATGTGCTACCCGCGCATCGAGGTCGGCCTTCCCACGGTGTGCTCCGAGACCTGCGTCGGCCGGCTCCGCTACCTCGGCCTCGTGCTCTATGACGCCGACCGCGTCGCCGAGGCCGCGAGCGTGGAGGACGAGCGGGCGCTCCTGGCGGCCCAGCGCAGCGTCCTCCTCGACCCCCGCGACCCCGCCGTCATCGAGCAGGCGCGGCGCGACGGCATCCCGGAGGACTGGATCTCGGCCGCCCAGCGAAGCCCCATCTGGCGCCTCATCCAGGAGTACGAGGTCGCCCTGCCGCTGCACCCCGAGTACCGCACCATGCCGATGGTCTGGTACATCCCGCCGCTCTCTCCCGTCGTCGACGTCGTGAGCGAGTCGGGCAACGACGGGGAGGATGCCCGGACCCTCTTCGCGGCGATCGACAAGCTGCGGATCCCCATCGGCTACCTGGCCGAGCTCTTCAGCGCCGGCGAGACCGGGCCTGTCGACCACGCCCTCCGCCGCCTCGCGGCGATGCGCTCCTACATGCGCGGAGTGAACCTCGACGACGAGCGCGACGAGCGCATCGCCCGCGCCGTCGGGATGACGGGTGAGGAAGTGGAGGCGATGTACCGGCTGCTCGCCATCGCGAAGTACGAGGACCGCTACGTCATCCCGAGCGCCCACACCGAGCAGGCGCACGCGCTGGAGGAGATGGCATGCTCGCTCGACTACGAGGGCGGCCCGGGAATGGGCGGTGCCGGACCCTTCGGCCTGTCCAGCGGCCCGAGCGTGCCGGTGGCGGTGGAGAACTTCCACGTGCTCGCCGACCGCCAGACCGCCGACCGTCCGTCGAGCCCCGGGCGGGTGAACCTGCTGAACTGGGACGGCAACGGCACGCCGGACGGCATGTTCCCACCCGCCCCGGACGGGGGGATCCGCACGACGAGCAAGGGGCGGCGATCGAGCGAGGAGGAGCGATGAGCTCCACACTCCCCCGCGTGACGCCGCGTCGATCGCTGCCGGATGAGATCCGCCCCCTGCGGCTCGACGCGGCCCAGCGCGCGCGGGCGCACATGATCGCCTCGCTGCTTCTGGACTACCCCGACCAGGCGTGGTTCGACCGGCTGGACGCCGTGCGCGAAGGGCTGGCGGGCCTTCCTCCCGAGATCGCAGAGCCGGTGACGGGTTTCGTCGACGCGGCCGTGGCGGCGGGAGCCACGCACTGGCAGCGGCAGTACGTGCTGACGTTCGACCTCAAACGCAAGTGCAGCCTCTACCTGAGCTACTACGCCACCGGCGACACCCGCAAGCGCGGGACGGCGCTGGTGACGTTCCTGGACGCCTACCGTGCGGCGGGGTGGGAGTTCGAGGCACCGGAGCTTCCCGACTACCTGCCCGCCGTGCTGGAGTTCTCCGCCGTCAGCGACTCGCCCATCGCCGCCGCGCTGATCGCCTCGCACCGCGAGGGCATCGAGGTGCTGCGAGCCGCGCTCGAGTCGATGCATAGCCCCTGGGCGGCGATCGTGCGCACCATCACCCTCTCGCTGCCGGCAATCGATGCCCGCACGCGCGAGCGCTTCCTCGACCTGGTCGCCGAGGGTCCTCCCACCGAGACGGTGGGGCTCAGCTTCCTGGGGGCGCTGCCGCCCTTCCGACCCGTCTCGCAGCAGGGAGACACGCCATGAACACGCTCGACGTCATCCTGTGGGTCGCGATCCCCTATGCGACCATCGCCGTCTTCATCGTCGGCCACATCTGGCGCTACCGGTACGACAAGTTCGGGTGGACCACCCGATCGAGCCAGACGTATGAGAACAGGCTGCTGCGGTGGGGGTCGCCGATGTTCCACCTCGGCATCCTGATGGTGCTCGCCGGTCACGTCGTCGGGCTCCTGGTCCCCCGCGAGTGGCTCTACGCCATCGGCGTCTCCGAGGAGATCTATCACTTCGGGGCGACGGGTCTGGGCACCGCCGCGGCCGTCCTCACCCTCGCCGGGCTCGCGATCCTCATCTACCGCCGCCGGACGGTCGGCCCGGTGTTCCTCGCGACCACGCCCATGGACAAGGTCATGTACGTCTTCCTCGGCGCGACGCTGCTGTTTGGTACGCTCGCGACCGTCGTCTACCAGCTCTTCGGCGGCGGCTTCCACTACCGCGAGACCATCTCGCCGTGGATCCGCAGCATCCTGCTGTTCCAGCCGCAGCCCGAGCTCATGCAGAACGTGCCGCTGCTGTTCCAGGTGCACGTCCTCACGGCCTTCGCACTCTTCGCGCTGTGGCCCTTCACGCGCCTCGTGCACGTGTTCTCGGCACCCGTCGGATATCTCTTCCGCCCCTACATCGTCTACCGGTCGCGCGATGCGCAGCGCGGCGCGCGGCCTGTGCGCCGCGGATGGGATCCTGTGAAGGCTCCTGACCCCGAGAGGCTGCACAAGCTGTAACAGCGCGATGCCGCCGCCGTGCCGCGACCGCCTACCCGACGCGGAAGATGCCGCGCGCGCCCTTCTCGGCGTCGCTCATGCGGTGGGTCACGAACGGATAGTCCCCGGACTCCGGGAAGACCAGCTCGACGAACCCACCCTGTGCCGGCTCGAGCGCGAGGGCCTGCGAACCGCCGGGGTCGCCCGCCCGCAGCGTGTAGGCCCCTTCGCGGTAGACCGTGTCGAACTGGCCTCCGACGATGTGGAACGACGTCGGAGTGTTGGGCCCGGCATCCAGCACCCACACGCGCACCCGCTCCCCCGCCGCGGCGGTGAGGGGGCGGTGCACGTACTGATCGGCGTAGCCGTTGAACGCGACGAGGTCGGGCGTCTCCGCCGCGATCTTCACCGCATCGGCGGTCTCGCCCTGAGCGCCGAGGTACAGCTCGCCTTGCACCAGGAGGTACTCGCGATCGAGCGGGGCGAGATCGGGCGGATCGATGATGACCGCGCCGAACATGCCGTTGGCGATATGCATCGACATCGGCATCGTCGCGCAGTGGTACATCCAGATGCCCGCCTTCGTCGCCGTAAAGGAGTAGGTGAGGCTCTCCCCCGGCTGGATGGTGCGCATCGGACCGTCGGGGGCGAGCGAGCCTGCGTGGAAGTCGATGGAGTGCCCGATCGAGCCGTCGTTGACGAGCGTGATCTCGAACCGGTCGCCCACTTTCCCGCGCAGCACCGGTCCGGGCGCCGTCCCGCCGAAGGTCCACCGGGTCTGCGACACCCCGGGCGCGACATCGGTCACGACCTCCTCGACGCGGAGCGTCACCCGGTGGACGGTCTCTGCGGGTGCCGGCGCGAGCGCTGCGGGCGCCGGCTGGAAGTCGTCGGCGGGCTCGCGCTGGAGATCGACGTCGTCGGCCGCGTCGGGGGCGGAGGCGGCGCCCGCGCCCGCGTGCACGCCGGCATGGTCGTCCGACCCGCCGGCAGGGGGCGCGCCGACCACGCGGACCGTCAGCTCCATACCCATCTGACGGTGCCCGGCGATCGAGCACCAGCCCTGCATGTCGGCGCCGACGACTCCCACATCGATCGTCTCGGAGTCTCCCGGGGCGAGCCGCTGGGTGCGCACTCCGTTGGCGAAAGTCAGGTCGTGGACGTCGGTCCCCGTGTTGTGGAAGGTGACGACGAGCCTGTCGCCGTAGGGCACCTCGATGACGGGAGTGTCGAAGTGCATGCCCTCGACTCCGACGGTGACCTTCGTCGTCTTGCCGGTCGCCACGACATTCCCGCCGGAGCCGGTCGTGGCGATGCCCACGGCCGCGGGGTCGGCGGCGATTCCCGCCCCGACGCTCACCACGAGCAGCGCCACGGCGGCCACGATCCCTCCCATGCGGCGCCGCCGCGCGGGAGGGGCAGCCGCAAGAGGCATGCCGATCCCGACTCGACCCGTGCGATCGGGGTCGGCCCCCTCCGCGCGGCGAACACGCCTCCCCACGACGATCGCACGGATGGCGAGCACGACGAATGCGACGACGACGCCGGCCGCGACGAACGACAGCAGCACGCGCGAGAGCGACGGCAGCGGCGCGAGGAAGAGCAGCACGGCCCCGTTGAACGCCGTCACACGGAAGACCGCCCCCTTGTCGAGTACTTCGGCGCCGGCCTTGGCCGCGGCAGGGCTGCCGAGCGCGACGACGGGGAGGAGATAGCTGAGCGCGCCCGTGAGCACCTGCACCGCGAAGCCGACGACGAGAGGGCCGAGCATAGCGAGGTAGTCGGCGCGCAGCGCCGCCCAGTCAGGCGCGAGCACCGACTGCACTCCGAGCGCGACGGCCGACGCGACGAGCCAACCGAAGCCCGCGGCGAGGCTCCAGCCCGCGAACGTGCCGGGCGGCATCGTCCGCGCTTCGCGCCATCCCTCCACGGCGAGCATGCCGGCCCCGGCGAGCCAGATCGCCAGACCCACGGCGATCAGGGCGCGCATGTCGGCGAGGGGACCCGCAGCCGAGACGAGGATGCCGACGACCAGGAGCGGCAAGGCGCGGCGCGCCGCGGCATCCGTCGTCGCGGGAACGCGGGCATGCAGCACCGTGGGCCACAGCAGCACGAGCGTGCCGAGCACCGTGAGGCCGATCCAGCCGAACGCGTTGAGCACCAGGTGCGCAGTGACGAGGCGGTCGGCGAGGGCGGGGGCGGCGGCGAGCGCGACTCCGAGTCCGATGCCGAGGAGGAAGACGGCACTCGCGGCGATGTAGTAGCGCGCAAGCGGTCCGAAGCGCGTCGGCAGAGCCCGGCGGCTCTGCATCGCGAGGATGACGCCGTGCGCGACGATCGCGACGGCGACGATCGACGCGCCCACCACGACGAGCACCGTCGCCCGCCCGAGGACGCCGGCCACGACGAGCGCGGCACCGGCCGTGTGCAGGCCGAGCCGCACGCCCAGGCCGACCCGGCCGCCCGGGGCCGGGCGACGAAGAAGCGTGTCGGCGAAGTGCTGCGACCAGATGAGGATCGCGGCGGTCGCAGCGCCGAGGAGCGGGACGTGGACGAGGAGCCACAGCGGCTCGTCGACGAACCTGTGCACTCCGACGGCGACGAGGGCGAGGATGATCCAGGCCAGGACGACAGCGTTGGTCGCGAGATACCAGTCACGCCGCGACAAGGTCAGCACTCCCCTTCGGCCGCGCCGCGCGAGTGTGCGCAGGCACCGCGCGAGTGAGCGCCAGCGCCGCGGGCACTCGGAGCGACCCTGCGGGCGCGCCGGGCACCGCCGCGGAGATCTCGGTGACACGGCGCGCGGCGGGACGACGTGGGGGCGCGGCATCCACGTCCTCACGCTACGCACCGCCCCGAGAGAGTGCCCGCCCGAAGACCGTGGTTATTCCGGCGTCCGCTCTCGGGTCGGGGAACGACGCGCTGCGGCGCCGGGAAGCCGAGCGCCGCCGCACCGACGACCCCTGCGCCTAGGAGGCCGTGCTCCCAGCGCTGGCCGTGCTCCCGGCGCTGTCGGCGCTGTCCGCGCTGGCGGCGCTGGCCGTGCTATCGGCGCTGTCGGCGCTCTCCGCGGTCGCCGTGATGCGGTTGGCCATTCCGCGGAAGATGAATCCGTGGAACGGCAGCACCGCGAGCCAATAGAGCCGCCCGGCAAGACCCCGCGGGAAGAACACGGCCCGCTGGTCGTAGCGCGAGCCGTCGCCCTCGGGACTCGCACGCAGCTCGAGCCACGCACCACCCGGGACCTTCATCTCGGCGCGGAGACGCAGCATCCGTCCCCGCTCGACCGCCTCGACGCGCCAGAAGTCCAGCGCGTCGCCGACCTCGAGGCGTGACCTGCTGCGGCGGCCGCGCGCGAGGCCGACGCCGCCGACGAGCTTGTCCATCCACCCGCGAAGGGCCCACAGGAGCGGCTGGGAGTACCAGCCGTTGACCCCGCCGATCCCCTCGATGACGCGCCACAGCCGCTCCGGGTCAGCCGTTGTGTGGGCTGTCCGCGTGTCGGTGAAGACGGTGCGGCCCGCCCACTCCGGGTCGCTCGGCAACGGGTCGCTCGGCCCGTCGAGCACATCCGCGTCGAGCCAGCTGGTCTCGACGCGATCCTCGCGCTCCCGTCCGAGCGCGAGCGCGACGGCCCGTCGATACGGCGTGAGCCCGGCCTCGGGCCGCGGGATGAGCGCGTCGACATCGTGATTCTTCACGACGCAGTCGTTCTGCAGCGACTCCACGAGCGGGCGTGCGATCGCCCGCGGGATCGGCGTGACGAGATTGACCCAGTGCGACGCGAGCCGCGGCGTGAGCACGGGGAGCGCCGCGATCGCCCGCTGGGGCAGACCCGCCTCGACCGCGTAGCCGTTCATCATCTGCCCGTAGCGCAGCACATCCGGCCCGCCGATGTCGACGGCGCGATTGACGTCGGGCGCCACGCGGGCAGCGCCCAGCAGGTAGTGCATGACGTCGCGCACCGCGATCGGCTGGATGCGATTTCGCACCCACTTGGGCGCGGGCATGTAGGGCAGCACCTCGGTGAGATGCCGCACCATCTCGAACGACGCCGAGCCCGACCCGATCACGACGCCCGCCTGCAGCACGAGCGTCGGAACGCCCGAGGCGAGGAAGATCTCGCCGACCTCGACGCGCGAGCGCAGGTGCGGCGACAGCTCGGCGTCGTCGGGGTGGAGTCCGCCGAGATACACGATTCGAGCGACGGATGCCGCGGCCGCCGCCTCTGCGACGGTGCCGGCGGCCGCGCGGTCGGCCTCTTCGAACGCCTTTCCCGACGACATCGAGTGGATCAGGTAGTAGAGCACGTCGACGTCGCGCACGGCCTCTTGGACGGCCGAGGCATCCGCCGCCGCCCCCACGACGATCTCGACGCGCTCCGACCATTCGAACGTCGCGACCCGCGCCGCATCGCGGGCGAGCACCCGCACGCGGTAGCCCGCTGCCAGCAGGCGCGGGACGAGCCGGCCGCCGATGTAGCCGGTGGCGCCGAGCACGAGGGCGCGGGGAGGTTGGCCGTCGGGGCGAGGAACGGCTCGGAGGGCGGGCTCCTGCCCGGTCGGCGAGGTGGAGTCAGTCACGCTCCGACGCTAGACAACCCGCGAAGCCCCTTGCCAGGTCTTGCGCGATGATCCCGGTCGTGCTTGGTCCCCGCGCGGGCGCATCCCGGCCACGAGCGGAGGTTCTCACCGGAGCGGAGGTCGGCCTCGAGGCATCCGGCCCTCCCTTCCCGTGAGGACCTCCGCCGCGCCGCTCCCGCGATCCCGCGGGACTCAGCCCCGGCGCTCGAGCCGCACGACGACCGACTTGGACGTCGGCGTGCCGCTGACGTCGGCGACCGAGTCCAGCGGCACGAGCACGTTCGTCTCGGGGTAGTACGCGGCGGCGTTGCCGCGGGGCGTGCGGTAGGCGACGATCCGGAACTCCTCGGCGCGGCGCTC
Organism: Microbacterium sp. F51-2R; assembly: GCF_052180235.1. Lineage (GTDB taxonomy): Bacteria > Actinomycetota > Actinomycetes > Actinomycetales > Microbacteriaceae > Microbacterium. Next base: position 1,390,621 of record NZ_CP197470.1, read on the forward strand.
CTGCACGACCCCGTCGGATCCGACCCACTCCGAGACGAGGTCGACGATCTCGTCTTCGGCGAAGCCGAGCGCCTGGATGTCCTTCGCGTTGACGAGCACGACGCGACGACCGCCCTTGATGCCCCGGTACCGGTCGTCCTTGCCGTAGATCGTGGTGTTGTACTGATCGTGCGAGCGCACGGTCTGCAGCAGCAGGCGCCCCCGTGGGATCCTCGGGTACTCCAGCGGGTTCACGGTGAACCGGGCCTTGCCGTCTTCCGTCGCGAACTTCCGCGCATCGCGGGGTCCGTTCGGCAGGTACAGCGTGCCGCCCTTGTCGATGCGCTTCTCGTAGTCGTCGAAGCCCGGCACGACGTTCTCGATGTGCGCCCGGATGAGCGCGTAGTCGGCCTCCAGCGCCGCCCAGTCCGCGCGAGGGACATTGAGCGGATGCCGCGGCGCCGGCACCTGCGGAGTCTCGGCCTCCTCGCGGGGCGAGCGCTCGACCTGGTTCCGGTCGATCTCGGGGTGCCGGTCGATCCCCGTCCCGACGGCCACGGGCTCGGCGCCGTCGCTGGCGAACACGAGCGCGCACAGCCGCGTGACGATCGCGACCTCGCTGAGCATGTCATCGGCGGGAGGCGCGAGGCGCCCGCGCGACGAGTGCACCGCGCCCATCGAGTCCTCCACCGAGACGCGCTGCTCGACACCGCCGCGCTTGTCGCGGTCAGTGCGGCCGAGGGTCGGCAGGATGATGGCGCGCTTGCCCGTCACGACGTGCGAGCGGTTGAGCTTCGTCGACACCTGCACCGTGAGGTCGACGTTGCGCATCCCGGCCTCGACGACCGCCGTGTCGGGCGTCGCCGAGATGAAGTTGCCGCCCATCCCCATGAAGAACCGCACCGAGCCGTCGCGCATCGCGCGGATGGCCTGCACCGTGTCGTAGCCGTGCTCGCGCGGCGCTTGGAAAGAGAACTCGGAGTCCAGCGCATCGAGGAAGTTCTCGGACGGCTTCTCGTAGATGCCGACCGTGCGGTCGCCCTGCACGTTCGAGTGGCCGCGCACGGGGCACACGCCCGCCCCGGCACGCCCGATGTTGCCCTGCAGCAGCAGTGCGTTCACGACCTCGCGCAGCGTCGGCACCGAATGCTTGTGCTGCGTCAGACCCATCGCCCAGCACACGATCGTCGACTTCGACTCGCGCACCATCTCGCCCACGCGGCGCAGGGTCTTCTCGGGAAGACCCGTCGCGGCGACGAGCTCGCGCCACGAGGCATCCGCCATCGCCTGACGGTAGGCGTCGAAACCGCTCGTGTGCTCCGCGATGAACGCGTGGTCGAGCACGCCGCCGTCGCGCTCCTCCATCTCGAGGAGGTGCTTGCCGATCGCCTGGAACAGCGCCTGGTCGCCGCCGAGACGGATCTGCAGGAAGGCGTCGGCGAGCTTCGTGCCGCCGAACGCGACGCCGCGTACGGTCTGCGGGTTCTCGAACCGCATGAGCCCCGCCTCGGGCAGCGGGTTGACGGCGATGATCGTCGCGCCGTTGCGCTTGGCCTTCTCGAGCGCGCTCAGCATGCGCGGGTGGTTGGTGCCGGGGTTCTGGCCCGCGACGATGAGGAGGTCGGCCTCATGGACGTCCTCGATGAGGACGGTTCCCTTGCCGATGCCGATCGTCTCGGTGAGGGCGGACCCGGATGACTCGTGGCACATGTTCGAGCAGTCGGGCAGGTTGTTGGTGCCGACGCCGCGGACGAGCAGCTGATAGAGGAACGCCGCTTCGTTCGACGTGCGACCCGACGTGTAGAAGACCGCCTCGTCGGGGTCGTCGAGCTTCCGCAGTGCCGCGGCGATCTCGCCCAGCGCGTCGTCCCACGAGATGGGGCGGTAGTGGGTCGCACCCTCATCGAGGATCATCGGATCGGTCAATCGCCCCTGCTGCCCGAGCCACCAGTCGTCGTGGCCCTCGAGCTCGGCGAGGGAGTGCCGCGCGAAGAAGTCGGGGCCGACGCGACGCAGGGTCGCCTCCTCGGCGACGGCCTTGGCGCCGTTCTCGCAGAACTCCGCGATGTGGCGCTTGTCCTCTTCGGGCCACGCGCAGCCGGGGCAGTCGAACCCGTCCTTCTGGTTGACGCGCAGGAGCGTCTCGATGCTGCGCTTGGCCCCCATCTGGTCATACGAGATCTGCAGAGCGTGCAGCACGGCGGGCACGCCGACCGCGACCTTCTTGGTCTTCGAGTGGCGGACCTTCGACTCGTCGATGTCGGCGGTGGGGGCTCGCTTGGCCATGGGCGTACCGGTGCTTCCTCGCTGGCTCGCGGCCAGGGGCGACGGATGCCTCGGCCTTCCTCCATGCTAGGTCGGCGTGCGGCGGTGGGATCCGTTCGCTTCCGATGAGCGGGACGCCGAGGCATCCGCTCACCGAAACGGTCGGCGTCAGCCGGCAAGCCCGCGCCTCATCCCCGCGTCAGCTCGGCCTCAGCCCGGCGTCAGCGCCGCCCGGTGCCGAACACGCCGCGGATGACGCTGGAGAGGATCGTCTGGGTCGACCGGGAGTTGAGGATCGACTCGAGCGGCGACTTCTCCTGCCTGCGCGGCGTGCGGGTCGTTCCCGACGTCTTCTTCAGCAGCCGGTCGTACTCGGCCTGGGCCTTCTTGTCGGCGGCCGCCTGCTGCTTGGCGAGCTCGGCGTCGGCCTTCGCCTTCGCGAGCGCCGCCTCTTCGGCCGCTGCCGCCTCGGCGGCGGCGTTCATCTTGGCCGTGAGGATCTCGCGCGCCGACTGCGGGTCGACGGCGGTGCCGTACTTCGCCAGGAGGGGGGATGCCGCGACCGCGGCGTCGATGCGCGCGTCGGGCGTGGGCGACATCAGGCCGAGCGGCGCCCGCAGCCGCGTCCAGGCGACGGGGGTGGGTGCGCCCTTCTCGCTCATGACCGTGACGATCGCCTCGCCCGTGCCGAGCTCCTGCAGCGTGCGCTCCAGGTCGTAGCCCGAGGTGGGGTAGGTGCCGACCGTCGCACGCAGGGCCTTCACGTCGTCGGGCGTGAAGGCGCGCAGGGCGTGCTGCACGCGCGAGCCGAGCTGCGCGAGCACGTCGCCGGGCACGTCCTTGGGCGTCTGCGTCACGAAGAAGACACCCACGCCCTTCGAGCGGATGAGCCGGACGGTCTGCACGATCGCGGCGGTGAAGTCCTTCGATGCGTCCCGGAACAGCAGGTGCGCCTCGTCGAAGAAGAAGACGAGCTTGGGCTTGTCGAGGTCGCCGACCTCGGGAAGCAGCTCGAACAGCTCGGCGAGGAGGTACATGAGGAACGTCGAGAACAGCGCGGGCTTGTCGGCCACCCCCGGCACCTCGAGGAGCGAGATGATGCCGCGTCCGTCGGCCGCCGTCCGCAGGAACTCGGTGACCTCGAACTCCGGCTCGCCGAAGAAGACGTCCGCGCCCTGATCGGCGAACGTGATGAGTTCGCGCAGGATCACGCCGGCCGTCGCCGCCGACAGGCCGCCGAGCGTCTTGAGCTCGGCCTTGCCCTCGTCGCTGGTGAGGTAGGTCAGCACAGCGCGGAGGTCCGACAGGTCTACGAGCGCGAGGCCGTGCTCATCGGCGTAGTGGAAGACGAGCCCGAGGCTCGACTCCTGCGTCTCGTTGAGGCCGAGCACTTTGCTGAGCAGAAGCGGTCCGAACCCGCTCACCGTCGCGCGGACGGGCACGCCCTTGCCGATGCCGCCGAGGGCGAAGTACTCGGTGGCGGATGCCTCGGGCTTCCAGTCCTGCCCGATCCCCCGCGTGCGGGCGAGGAGCTTTTCGCTCGCCTCGCCGGGGGTTGCAACGCCCGACAGGTCGCCCTTGATGTCGGCCGCGAACACCGGCACGCCCTTGGCGGCGAGCTGTTCGGCAAGGCCCTGCAGGGTTCGGGTCTTGCCGGTGCCGGTCGCGCCGGCGACGAGTCCGTGCCGGTTCATCATGCCGAGCGGGATGCGGATCTGCGCCTCCGGCACAGGATCGCCGTTGACGAGCGCGCCGAGATCGAGGGTCGCCGCGTCGAACGTGTACCCGCGCACGATGGCAGCGACCTGGTCGGCATCGAGCGGTCCGTCATTCGCAGCGCCGGGAGCAGGGGCCGGCGCGGCGGCGGCCGCCGTGGGCGCTCCCGCGGGCCCCGGCGTTTCCTGCCTCGGCGTCGAGCCCGGCGCGCTCGAGGCATCCGCAGCCACCGGGGCCGAGACATCCGTCGCCGAAGAAGCCGAGCCATCCGCCGCCGGAGAAGCCGCAGCGCCAGCCGGACCCGCCGCGGACGGCGTCGCCGTGCCCGGCGCTCCCCCCGCGGCCCGCGTCTTGGCCGCCTCCGCCTCGGCGGCTGCGAGGGCCGCTTTGGCCTGCGCCGCCTTCAGCTGCGCCTCGGCCGCCTCGGCTTCGGCGCGCAGCCGCGCGAGCTCCGCTTCGGCGGCGGCGACGGCGGGATCGGACGCGGAGGTGTCGCTCATGCGCTCAGCCTAGTCACGGGCTCGGGCGGGCGAACGAGAGGATCCGTCGCCGGCCGGGGCCACGGCATCCGCACGTCTCGGGCGAGGCTCACGCGCCATGAGCGACAGGAACACACCCGCCAGGAGGAGCGCCACCCCCGCTCCCACCATGGCCCCGCCGAGGGTGTCGCTCAGCCAGTGCGCGTGAAGATACGTGCGGCTGAACGCCATGAGCAGCACCCAGATGACACCCGCGATCACGGTCCAGATCGAGGGGAAGATGAGGATGAGCGCGACGGCGATGGTGGCCGCGTTGGCCACGTGCCCCGACGGGTACGAGCCGAAGTCGCTCAGGACGATGATGTCTTCGGGGCGCGCGCGCCCGAAGGTGTGCTTGAGAATCTGCACGACTCCGGCCGAGGCGACGGATGCCGCGACGAAGTACGCGGCGGCCCACGGCCTTCGCAGGATCAGCAGGATGACGGCGACGACGATCGGCACGACGAAGACGCCGAACCACCCCGCCCCGAGGAAGTTCATGACGTACGAGACCGTCGTCATGAAGTGCGAGTGCCAGGCGGCGAGCGTGCGGTCCCACCACACGTCGATCGCGAACGGCGGGTCGCCGCGGAAGAAGATCCAGCCGCCGAGCCCGGCGGCGCAGGCGATGAGCACGATGCCCACCACGATGAACGGCGTTCTCTGCGGAACGGCCGCCCGTCTCACGCTGGTCTGCTGCACCGGCCTGTCGTGACGCTCCATCGGCCCATTGTGGACCCGCGCCGACTCACGCGCCGCCCCTTGCGCTCCGGCGTGGCGTCGTGCAGGGCGATTCCCGCTCGCTCGGTCGTGCGAGCCGGTGCTACGGCGCGAGACGCGCGACCGTGCGGGGACGCACGACGAACCACAGCGACAGCACGCCCACGACGGCGCACGCCGCCATGACCGAGGCCATCGTCGTCGCCGTGATGCCCGCGTCGTGCGAGAGCCAGCCGACGAGGGGCGAGATGAGTCCCGCCACCCCGAAGTTCGTGAAGCCGATGATCGACTGCGCCGTGCCGGCCGCCTTGCCGTGGCGGTCGAGGGCGAGCACCTGCACGCACGGGAACGTGAAGCCGCACGCCGTCATGAAGAAGAAGAGCGGCACGATCGTGCCCCAGATGCCGAAGCCCAGCTGGTCGGTGACGATGATGGCGGATGCCGCGACCACGAGCACCCCCGTCGACCAGGCCATGACCCACTGCGGGCCGAAGCGCGCCGCGAGTCGCGACGCGGCCTGCACGCCGAGCACGACGCCGAGCGAATTGACCGCGAAGAGCATGCCGTACTGCTGCGGGTCGAAGCCGTAGCCGAGCTGGAAGAGGAACGACGACGACGACAGGTAGGAGAACAGGCCGCTGAAGGTCATGCCGCCGATGATGAGCACGCCGATGAAGACGCGGTCGCTCAGCACGCTGCGGTAGCGCTGCCACACCGTCGTCGAGCCCCGCTCCTGGCGCCGCGCGCGCGGGAGCGTCTCGGGAAGGAAGATCGTCGCCGACAGGAGCATGATCGCGCCGTACACGGCGAGCACGATGAACACGCCGCGCCACGGCATCGCGAGGAGGAGCGCCGAGCCGACGAGCGGGGCCGCGACCGGCGCGACGCCCGAGACGAGCGCGAGACGCGAGAGCATGACGACGAGCCGGCGCCCGCCGAACAGGTCGCGCACGATCGCCGCCGCAACGACGCCGCCCGCGGCGGCGCCCGCGCCCTGCAGCACGCGGGCGGCCGAGAGCAACTCGAGCGTCGGGGCGAGCGCGGCGGCGATGCTCGCCAGGACGTGCAGCGCAGTCACCGACAGGAGCGGGATGCGCCGGCCGACCTTGTCGGAGAGCGGACCCACGATGAGCTGGCCGAGGCCGAAGCCGATCATCGTGCCCGTGAGCGTCAGCTGGATCGCGGCCGCCGTCGTGTCGAAGTCGGCCTCGAGCACGGGGAACGCCGGCAGGTAGAGGTCGATCGTGAAGGGCCCGAGAGCGGTGAGCGCCCCGAGAAGGATGATGTAGAGCGTCCGGCGGCGCTTCGGGATGGCGTCGCCGGGGTGGAGCATGATCGGCGCGGTCGCGGGGTTCGAGCCGAGCGTGCGGATCGCGCCGGTCGAGGACGGCACGCGGATCGACCCGGTCGTGGTCCGGCTCTCGTCTGCGGTGGCGCGCGACGAGGCGCCGGTGTCGGTCTGGTCGGCGGCGGGCTTCTGCGCGGGGATCGAGGAGGTGTCGAGCACTATGGATTCACTTCGGTGACGATGACGAGAGAGGCGGGCGCGTCGACACCGCAAGCGGTTCAGGCGCAGAAGAGGCGATGCTGCGGGGCGGACGGCGGCGCAGCGGCTCGACCGGACCGACGGGGATCCGAATCGATTCGAAGGCACCAGTCTACCGCCACGCCTCGCTCGTGCCAGCCTTGCGCGGCCGAGGCATCCGGTTCGTTCGCATCCGGGACCTTGTCGGCGCCTTCCCAGTCCTGCGACCTATGCGCTCGAATAGTCTGGAGCTGTTCCTTGCCCTGCCCGACAGCACTCCACGGGCGCCCGAGCCGAGATCATGACATGACCCCGACATCACCCGACAAGCGCATGAGCGGCAACCCCGCGACCCAGGCCAAGATCGACGAGACCGTCAAGCAGCAGCGGGAGCGCAAGCGCCAGGAGAAGCTCGAGGAGTATCAGCGCCAGCTCGCCAAGCGCAAGCGCGGGAAGGTCGTGTGGTGGGCTGTGGGCTCCGCCGCCGCCGTCCTCGTCGTGGCCGCCATCGTCGCCTCGATCGTGTTCGCACCGCAACCGCCGCCCACGTACGAGGCAGGCGGCACCGGCGCCGAGATCGCGGGCGTCGAGACCTTCGAGAACGAGACCTCGCACGTCGCGGGCACCGTCGACTACCCGCAGAGCCCGCCAGCCGGCGGCCCGCACAACCAGGTGTGGCTCAACTGCGGCATCTACGACCAGCCCGTGCCGAACGAGAACGCCGTGCATTCTCTCGAGCACGGCGCCGTGTGGGTCACCTACGACGCCGACGCCGTCACGGGCGACGACCTCGCGACGCTCAAGTCCTACCTGCCGTCGAGCTACGTCGTGCTCTCGCCCTACGAGGGGCTCGACAGTCCGGTCGTCCTCTCCAGCTGGAACCATCAGCTCGCCCTCGACGCCGTCGACGACCCGCGCATCGCGCAGTTCTTCGAGGAGTACTGGCGAAGCGCCGACGTCCCCGAGCCCAACGCTCTCTGCTCGGGCGGCCTCGACGCGCCGGGCAAGGTCTCCTGACGCCGATGAGCGCTCCGGGGCCCGAGCGGCACACGGCGCCTGATCCGATCGACGCGGAGCTCGCGCTCGCGCGGGGGGCCGAGGCATCCGTCCGCCCTCGATGGTGGGTCTACGCGCTCGTCGCGATCGGCATCGCGGCCCTGGCGTTCGCGGTCGGCCGCTTCTCGACGTTCGGGTCTGCCGGCGTCGCACCCGCGCCGAACGGGGCCGACATCGGCTTCGCCCGCGACATGCAGGTGCACCACACGCAGGCCATCGAGATGGCGATGGAGACCTACCGCAAGACCGACGACGAAGACCTTCGCCGCATCGCCTACGACATCGCGACGAGTCAGGCGGGCCAGCGCGGCGAGATGTTCGACTGGCTCGTGCAGTGGGGGGTCCCCCAGACGGGCGGTCCGCTCATGGCATGGATGACGGATGCCGCGTCCGGCCACGCCGGTCACGGTGGCGGCGGTCACGGCGGCGGCGGTGATGGTGGCGCCGCGACCGGAGCGCCGGCGACGGATGCCGAGCTGCGCGCGGCGATGGGGATGGCGACCGACGCCGAGATGGCCGACCTGAAGAACGCGACCGGTGTGACGGCCGACTGCCTGTTCCTCGACCTCATGATCCGGCACCACGAAGGCGCGATCCCGATGGCGCAGGCGGCCGCCGATCTCGGCAGCATGCCGCGCGTGATCACCGTCGCGAAGGCGATCGTGCAGGGGCAGCAGGCCGAGATCGACGCGATGACCGCGATCTCCTTGCGCCTCGGCTGCGCGCGGTAGCAGCGTCTGCCTGCACAGGGATGAGGGCCGGCATCCCCCCGGATGCCGGCCCTCTTCCTCCCCCAGCCGCTGAGGCGCGTTCAGCCCTTCGTGGCGCCTGCCATGAGGCCGCGCACGAAGAACCGCTGCAGCGCGAAGAACACGATGAGCGGAACGACGAGCACGAGGAAGGCACCCGCCGAGAGCAGATACCACTTGTCTCCCCACGACCCGGTCAGCGAGTTCAGTGTCTGCGTCATGGGCAACGACGATGTCGGCGCGAAGATCGTCGCCACGAGCAGGTCGTTCCACACCCAGATGAACTCGAAGATCGCGAACGATGCGATCGCCGGCGTCGCGAGCGGCAGGATGATCCGGAAGAACATCTGCCCGTGACCCGCGCCGTCGACCCGCGCCGCCTCGATCACTTCGGACGGGATCTCCGCGATGAAGTTGTGCAGCAGGAAGATCGCGAGCGGCATCGCGAAGATCGTGTGCGCGATCCACACCGTCGCGAAGCTGTGGTCCACGTCACGCAGCGCGAGACCGGGGAAGATGCCCACCCCGTTGATCTCGAGACCGCGGGAGAAGAACGTCAGCAGCGGCACGAGCGCCATCTGGATCGGCACGATCTGCAGCGCGAAGATCGCGACGAACAGGATGCCGCGTCCCTTAAAGTCCATCCACGCGAAGGCGTAGGCCGCGAGCGCGGCGATCGCGAGTGCGAAGACGGTTGTCGGGATCGTGATGGCGAGCGAGTTCAGGAAGGACTCGCCGAGCGTCAGCGCGGTGCCGCCGGACGTGAGGGCCTCCTGGTAGTTCCCGAGCGTGAAGTCGGGGTTGGTGAAGACCGTCCACCAGCCGCTCGTCGCCGACTGCGCACCGGGACGGAACGACGTGATGAGGAGCCCCAGAGTCGGGATCGTCCACAGGATGCCGATCGCGAACGCGAGCACGGTCGCCAGAGGTGAGGAGAGCCGCTTCTGCGCCTCCGACTCGTGTCGCCGCGTGTTGCGCGCGACCCTGCGAGCTTCGGCCCGGTCGAACCTCGGGGTGGTCTTCCTGTCGTCCTCGACGGCGGTCATCACCGCACCTCCCTCTGCTTGCGAAGCTGGATGATGTTGTAGACGAGCAGCGGCGTGACGAACACGAAGATGAGCACCGCGAGGGCGGCGGAGTGTCCGTAGCTCTGGAACCGCTGCTGCTGGTTGACCATCTCGAAGCCGAGCACGGTCGAGTTCGACCGGCCGCCGGTCATGACGGCGACGATGTCGTACACCTTCAGCGACGCGATCGTGACGGTCGTGAGCACCACGATGAGCGATGAGCGGATGCCGGGAACGGTGACGTTCCAGAACCGCTGCCACGCCGTCGTGCCGTCGAGCTGGGCCGCTTCGAGCTGCTCGATCGGCACGCCCTTCATCGCCGCGGCGAGCACGACCATCGCGAAGCCCGTCTGCGCCCACACGAACACGAACAGCAGGCAGAACGTGTTGACGAGGGGCCAGGTGTCGAGCCACCGGACCGGCTCACCGCCGAAGGCGACGATGATCGCGTTCAGGAGGCCGATCTGCTCCCCCTGCCGGTAGTCGTAGACGAACTTCCAGATGATGCTCATGCTGACGCCCGCGAAGGCGAACGGCATGAAGACGAGGATCTTGAGCACGCGCTGGCCGCGCGCCCGCTCGATGAACGCGGCGTAGGCGAGCCCCACGACGGTCGCGAAGATCGGCACGAAGATCGCCCAGATGAGCGTGTTGATGACCGACCAGAAGCCTTGCGGGTTCGTGAACGCCCAGACGTAGTTCTCCCACCCGACGAACTCCTTGCCCGTCTTGTCGAAGAAGGACTGGATGATCGTGAGGATCGCCGGGTACACGAGGCCGACGAGCACCATGATGATCGCGGGCGACAGGAACAGCAGCATCTGGAACAGGTATCCCGCGCCCTCGCGCGCTCGCAGATCCGCCCAGAAGAGCAGGAAGCCCGAGATGAGCGCGATGGCGATGATGTAGACCGCCGCGTTCTGGTAGGGCCGCAGGAGCATGAACGCGAGGAACGGGATCAGGAAGCACGCGACCAGCCGGAGCCAGAAGTAGCCGGTGCCGGCCCGGGGGGCGAACTCGATCAAGATCAGCAGGGCCGCGACGACGACGCCGAAGATGACGAGGACGAGCGGGATCTGCACGAGCGGGCCGAGGTCGCCGATCCAGACGAAGAAGGAGTTGAACGAGAAGCCGAGCGACACCGGCAGCGCATCGGGTGAGGGCGGCCGCGTGACCATGAAGATCACGAGAGCAGCGATCAGGATGAACCCGATGGTGACGACGGCCCGGGTGAGGGTCTGCGAGGGCTTCTTGCCACTCGCGCGAGGGGGTGGGGACGTCTCGGACGCCTTCTCCGCCTTCTGTGCAGTGGTCTGCGACATGGCCTGCCTTTCCGGTCTCCTTTGAGCGGACGGGTTGCCCGAGAGCCGGGCCCGTCCACGTGGGTGGACGGGCCCGGCTGCTCGGAGCGGATCAGTTCTGGTAGCCGGCCTGGATGTCGCTCAGGACCTGGTCGGTCGGCTTGCCGTCGATCCAGTCGACCATGCCGCGCCAGAACGAGCCCGAGCCCACCGCGGCGGGCATCAGGTCGGAGGCGTCGAAGCGGAAGGTCGTGTTGGGATCCTGCACGATCTTCATGGCCTCGGTGAGGAACTCGCTCGATGCCAGCGACGGGTCGGCCCCGTTGTTCGCCGAGATCGCACCGCCGAGCTTGACGCGCGCGTCAGCGAACTCCGGGCTCGACATGTACTTGAGCACCTCCTGGGTGGCCGCGTCATCCGAGAACGCCGTCACGAACTCGCCGCCGCCTTCGACCGCCAGCTCGCCTTCCTTGATCCCCGGGAGCAGGAACGCGTACACGTCGCCGTCGGGGGCGATCGTGGGCGTCTTGCCGTCGGCCGTCTGCACCGTGAGCAGGTTGGCCGTGAGGAACGAGGCCTGGTGGGTCAGCGCGCACGAGCCGTCGGCGATCTTCGCCGCGACGTCGCCGAACGCGGTCGAGTTGATGCTCTTGACATCGCCGAAGCCTGCGTTGACGTAGTTCGGGTCGAGCAGGATCGTCCCGACGGCGTCGAACGCGTCCTTGATGGCGGGGTCGGTGAACTTCGTGTCGCCCTTGGCCCAGCTGTCGTAGACGTCGGCGCCGGACTGGCGCAGCACGAGGTCTTCGACCCAGTCGGTGCCCGGCCATCCGGAGGCGTCACCCGACGAGAAGCCGGCGCACCACGGGGGCTGACCCGTCTTCTCCTGGATGGTCTTGGTCAGCGTGATGAGCTCGTCCCACGTCTTGGGCGGCTCCACGCCCCACTCCTTGAAGCTCTTCGGCGAGTAGTAGACGTAGCCCTTCAGGTTGGCGAGCATCGGCGCCGAGTAGAAGGTCCCGTCGACCGAGCCGTAGTCCTTCCAGACCGGCGCCCAGTACTTGTCGACGTTGGCCTCGACGTCCTTCGTGCCCTCCTTCACCTCACCCGTCCCCACGAGCGAGGCGAGCAGGCCAGGCTGCGGAACGATCGCGATGTCGGGAGCGGAGCCACCGGCGACCTTCGTCACGATGTTGCCCTCGAAGCCCTTGTCGCCGGTGTAGACGACCTTGACCCCGGTGTCCTTCGTGAACTGGTCGAACGTCTTCTGGAGATTGTCGGCCTCCGAGCCGGTGATGCCGCCCGAGATCTGGACGGTCTTGCCGCTGATGTCACCGCTCGAGCTGGTGTCGCCTCCCCCTTCGGTACAGCCGGCCAGGGCGAGTGCGGCGATCGCCGCCACCCCGACGGCGATGTATCCGCGTCGCTGGTGCGATCGCAGTCCATTCATCTGAGCCTCCTCATTGAGCGCGCGCAGTCAGGATGCGACTGCGCGCAGCGGTCGGGAACCGATTCCATGCTCACCGTAGGCGATGCATGCGGGCGACACAATCACTCTTCATCACAACTCGATAAACACGCGCCAGGGTGTGGTGCGAGGCGATCAGGTGCGGCACAATGTGGCCCGGAACCGGTTCCACTTGCCCCACGGCGAGAACGAGCTCGCACACCGCCAGGAGGTCCCCGATGGCCGGCATAGCCGACGTCGCCCGTGCAGCCGGCGTCTCCAAGGCAACGGCGAGCCGCGCGCTCACCGGCACCGGTTATGTCTCGGAGCGCACACGCGACCGCGTGCTCGAGGCCGCGGCATCCCTCGACTATGTCGCCTCGACCACCGCCGTGAGCCTCGCGACCGGGCGCACTCAGAACATCGGCGTGGTCATGCCCTACATCAGCCGCTGGTTCTTCTCGGAGGTGCTCGAGGGCATCCAGGACTCGCTGCTGCGGCACGGCTACGACCTCACCCTCTACGACGCGCGCCCCGGCACCGAGGGCCGCACGCGCGTCTTCGAGGACTTCCTCGCCCGCAAGCGGTTCGACGGACTCATCGCGGTCGGCCTCGAGCCGAGCGACAACGAGTTCGACCGGCTGCTCGCGCTCGGCTGCCCCGTGGTCAGCGTGGTCGGGCAGAACGGCTCCACGAGCGTCGTCGCGCTCGACGACGAGCACGCCGCCCGCCGTGCGACCGAGCATCTCATCGAGCTCGGACACACCCGCATCGCATTCCTGGGCGGCGGCGGCCCCCACTGGGCTCACGTGGACCACACCCGGCTGCTGGGTTACGAGGCGACGATGAAGGATGCCGCGCTCCCCCCGTCGCACGTCTTCTCACCTGTGACCATGCCGGGCGGCTACGCCGCGGCAGCCGACCTGCTGGGCGACTCGCGGCGGCGACCGACGGCGATCGTGGGCACGTGCGACGAGGTCGCGATCGGCGCCATCATCGCGGCCCGGCGCCTCGGCCTGCATGTCCCGAGCTCGCTCAGCGTCGTGGGGATCGACAACCACGAGTACGCCGAGATGTTCTCGCTGACCACGCTCGAGCAATCGCCGCACGCGCAGGGCACTCAGGCCGCCGACATGATGCTCCGGCAGCTGCGCGAGCCCGACGCCCCGATCGTGAACCTGCGGCTGCAGGCGACGCTCATCGTGCGAAACTCCACCGCTCCCCCGCCCGGCGTGCCGTCGGTCGCCGTGGGGGTGGGCGCCGCGCCGTGGGCCTGACCATGACAAGGTGGCCGGCGCGACGATCGGCGTGACGCCGCCGAGGCCCGAGCATGACGAAGGCCCCGGATACCGAGGTATCCGGGGCCTTCGTGCTTCGCGAGAGCGAGATTACTTGAGGGTAACCGTCGCGCCGGCCTCCTGAAGGGCGGCCTGAGCCTTCTCGGCGGTCTCCTTGTTGGCGCCCTCGAGGACGGCCTTGGGAGCACCGTCGACGACGGCCTTCGCCTCACCGAGGCCGAGCGAGGTGAGCTCGCGGACGACCTTGATGACCTGGATCTTCTTGTCGCCGGCGGCCTCGAGAATGACGTCGAACGAGTCCTTCTCCTCGACCTCTTCGGCGGGGGCACCACCGGCGGGGGCGCCGGCAGCGGCGACCGCGACGGGCGCGGCGGCGGTGACGTCGAAGGTCTCCTCGAACGCCTTGACGAACTCGCTGAGCTCGATGAGCGTGAGCTCCTTGAACGCGTCGAGCAGCTCCTCAGTGCTGAGCTTTGCCATGATGATTCTCCTTGATTGGGGTTTTGCCTTGCCGGGCCCTTATCAGGCCGCGGATTCCTGCTTCTCGCGCAACGCGTCGACCGTGCGGACGGCCTTGGACGGAAGCGCAGTGAAGACGTATGCCGCCTTGGTCAACGAGGCCTTCATCGCGCCGGCGAGCTTCGCCAGCAGGACTTCACGGCTCTCGAGGTCGGCGAGCTTGTTGACCTCGTCCGCGCTCAGGGGGTTTCCGTCGAAGAAACCGCCCTTGATCACGAGAAGAGGGTGTGCCTTGGCGAAGGCACGCAGACCCTTCGCGACGGCGACCGGGTCGCCGTGCACGAACGCGATGGCCGACGGACCCTTGAGGTCGTCGTCCAGCGCCGTGATCCCCGCGTTGTTCGCGGCGATCTTGGTCAGCGTGTTCTTCACCACGGCGTACTCCGCGTCCTGACGGATGCTGTTGCGCAGCTCCTTGAGCTGCGCAACCGTCAGACCGCGGTACTCGGTCAGCAGAACGGCGGTCGAGTCCTCGAAGTTCTTCGTGAGCTCGGCGACCGATGCTTCCTTCTGCGCCATGGCCACTCCTTGTGTGTACGAGACGCTCCGCGGTGGCGGGGCGTCGGCCGAGGCATCCGGTCGCCCTGCAAATGAGAAAAGCTCCGGCGCAAGCGCACGGAGCTTCGTTCCTATCCAGGAATTTCGTTCGTACACCTGCGCAGGCCCTGCATTCGCAGTGCTTCGATCTCGGTGCGCAAGCGCACGTCGATGACCGGCGGTCTTCGGCTTGCCCCGAGTCTACGCGATGCCGCTTCCCCGCCCAAATCGCCCCGCCCCCGCCGCGGCGCCTGCCGACTCCCGCCCGCGCACCCCGGCGCCACCACCCGCGGCCGCGCCCGCCCTTCCCGCGCGGATCGTACGTACTCGCCGGAACCACACGTTGCCGGCGCGAAGATCGTGTGTTGTCGGCGAGATCGTACGTACTCGCCGCGAGCCCCGACAACTCAACGAGAGGGGAGACGGATGCCGAAGCCGGCGAGCCTCGCAGCGAGTGCCTCGGTCGTCACGATGTGAGGATCCTCCACCCGGACGAACCGCTTCTGCGTCACACCGCGTATCCAGTCCTCCCGGCGCTTCTCATCCAGGAGCACCTCCTCGAGCGTGCGACCGGAGCGCAGCGCCTCGTCCAGGTACTTGCCCTGACCGTCGAACTCCAGGAACGTGCCCGACTCCTCGATCTCGAGATCGACGAAGTAGTTCGCGCCACGAGGTCCGGCGACCGGGATCTGCAACCCGAAGTCGCGCACGCCCAGGCGGTGCAACTGGAGCCTCGTGACGCTCTCGCCCGGAAGCTCCGCGCGCCCGTCGGCGAAGCGGATCACTTCTTCGGCTTGGCGGATTCCCCGGGCACCGCGGGCCCGCCCCACACGCTCGAGCATGCCGAGTCGTCAGTGCTCGGCGGCGTCGACGTCGTACGTCCGGCCTTCGACAGCGACTTTGCGCAGGGCCGCGTCGGCGAACGCGACAGCAGTCTCGCGGGGCACGACCCGCACGACATCGAAGGTCGTGCGGGCGAGCGAGGTGCACGGGACGCCGTCGTGGATCTCGACATCCTCATCGGGAAGCGGCTCGCAGTGTCGCGCCAACCGGGGCCTGCTCCCCGACCGCGCGTTCGGAGCGAAAGTCGCGTGGACTCGCGACGGCACGTGCCGGTAGAGAGGCAGCCCGTGAGCGGCCCCGGCGGACGCGTACGACAGCACGCCGCCTCCGTCGCGCATCTCGCAGTGCACCGCGAGCACTTCGAGAAGCTGGCGGGATTCCGGCCACAGTTCGTCCCAGAGTGACTGGAGGACGTACCTGTTGCGCTGAAGCCGGCGGATGTGCCCGGCCTCGACGGCGCGCCGTATCTCCCGCTCGCTCCACCCGCCGTCGCACAGCTGCTCCCGCGTCCGGATGGCTCCGCGGGCTTCTTCGGTCGACAGACGCCTGCTCACCACCCCACCCTCCCGTCCGCGGGGCTGCGGTCGTTCGCGAGCGCAGACATCGGTGAACGACTGTCGGCCGGTCGCACCTGTGCAGGACAGGGCGTGTCTGGGCGCGGGTGAGTCGAGAGCGTACGTACTCGCCGAGACCACACGTTCTCTGCGCCCGGATCGTGTGGTTTCGACGAGTACGTACGATCCGTCGCGCGGGAGGGTGGGACGGATGTCGGGGCCCGCCGCACCGGGAAGGCCCATGCCGGGCGGAGCACCGGGTACGGGACGGATGCCGCGGCCCGCCGCGCCCTGGAAAAGCGCCTGGCGGGGGCTGAGGTCAGGTGCGGGAGGGGGTGATGTCGATCTTGTGACCGTCGGCGTCGGCGAGCGTCCACCACTTCGGAGCGTGGGAGTCGTCGGCGAGCGTGCCGCCGGCGGCGAGCGCCGCCTCGACGCGCGCCTCGGCCTCGTCGCGCGGCACGACGATGTCGAGGTGCGAGCGCCCGCGCAGCGGCTTGTCGATCTTCTGCATCCAGATGAGCGGACCCCGTCCCGCCGGGTCGCGCAGCTCGGTGTCGCTGATGGCGTCGTAGCCCGTCGCCGCCCTCCAGAACGGCATGATCGCCGCCGGATCCTCGGTCGCCACCGCGATCATGAGCCGCTGCGGCGTCGTCGCATCGACCCCGATCCCGAGGTCGCGCGCGGCTCCCGAGATCTCGCGGGCGAGATCGACGTCCTTCTGCGTGAGGCCCTTCGCGGAATGCGTGAAGAGATGCACGCTCAGCCGCGAGTACCGCACGTCGACGTCGGGGTGATGATTCGCCGCGTCAGCCAGCTCGGCGATCGCGGCGAAGAGCCGCGCGCCGGTGCCGAAGTTGCGGGTCTCGAACGTGATGTGCGCGCCGTTCGCGCCGGCGCGCCAGCCGTCGGCCCCCGTCGCCGCGCGGAAGTCCGCTGCGCTGATCGTGTCCATGCGCCGACTCTGCCACGTGGCACCCACACCGCAACCCCCGCGGCCGAAAGCCCCGCCAACCCCAACCCCGACCCCGCAGCCGCACCCCCGCCATCCCGCGGCCGCCCCGTCGCGGCCGAACGGGCGTGGCACGTCGGCGCGCGTCGGAGACGCGGCGTACGGTGGAAGGCGTGACCCCCGAACTCGCCTCCCGGATCGTCGCGGATTCCCGCGACCGGGTCGCGTGGGTACGGGCGCGGTCGCGGGGCATCACGGCGACGGATGTCGCGGCCCTCACCTCCGCGAACGCCATCAGGCGCGCCGCCGACGCGAAGCTCATGGGCTCGGGCTTCTCGGGCAACGCCTACACGGCGCACGGCCGCGTGCGCGAGCCCGAGATCGCACGCTGGGTCGCCGCGACCCACGGCATCCAGCCCTCCACGGCCCTCTTCCACGCCGTCGTCGAGAAGCGCCACCTCGCGACGCCCGACGGCATCGGCCTCGATCAGGGCGGCCGCGTCCTCCTCGCCGAGATCAAGACGACCAACAAGCAGTGGCGCAGCATCCCGCGCTCGTACCTGCGTCAGGTGTGGTGGCAGCAGCACGTCCTCGGCGCCGAGCGCACCCTCGTCGCCTGGGAGGAGCACGTCGACTTCGTGCCCGTCGGCGACGAGCCCCGCTGCGCCTGGGTCGACCGCGACGAGGCCGAGATCGGCAAGCTCCTGCGCCTCGCGACCTCGCTCATCGACGAGCTGCACCGCCGGCACGTGCTGAGCCGTGCGAACGGAGGAGAACGGATGCCGCAGCCCGAGCCTCCTCGTCAGCCCTTCCGGGCCCTCGCCCTCGCCGACTGAACGCCTCGCCGACTGAGCCGCTCGCCGACTGAGCCGACTCGACCCGCGCGCCGGTCACACGCTCGACTCGACCCGCTCCTCGGTCACGTGTCACAATGACCCGCTCCTCAGCGGAGCGTCGTCACGGTCTTCTCCCCCGCGTCCCAGACGCGGAGCCCCGACGCCTGACCCGCGATCGGCACGGATCCCACTGCGGCCAGGACGCCCTCCATCTGGTCGCCCGCGACGCGCCGCGCGAGCGTCACGTGCGGGGTCCAGTGGTCGGGCGCCGTATTGGCGTACGGCGGCTCCGGCGGTCCCGCGATCGCCGCGATGCGGCGGTGCAGCTCGAGGAGCGCCGCCGAGACGATCACCTGGCGCGTCACGACGAAGCGGCCGTGATGGCCGAAGAGCAGGATGCCGCCCAGTTCGAAGTCGAACGGGAGTGCGTCTGCGAGCGGGGCGAGCGACGCGGCATCCACCCTCTCCCTCACCGCGAGCGTGATGTGAGGGCGATTGCTCGGACCGGTGTGCTGCGCAGCGCTCGGCAATCCGGCGTCGGCAAGGCTCGCCCACTGGTCGCGGACGACCCGCTCGGACGCGGGGTCGAGGAGGAGCTCGACGCTGAACATCCCTCCATCCTGCGCCTCGCGACGCAATCATGCAGAGCGGGAATAGTTGACACATGTCAACGACTTACATATAGTTGACATTCATCAACTTTCGCGCCGTCACTGGCGGCGCGCTCCTCGTCTCCACTCGTTCTGAGAAGGATCTGCATGACAACGTCCTCCACCGCGACCGCCCCGGTCGCCCCGCTCGAAGAGAAGCGCAGTCACCGCCAGGTGCTGCAGGCCCTCTCCGGCCTCCTGCTCGGCATGTTCGTGTCGATGCTCGCCTCGACCGTCGTCTCGACGTCGCTGCCGGTCATCGTGCACGACCTCGACGGCGACCAGACCGCCTTCACGTGGGTCGTCACGGCGACACTCCTCACGACGGCCATCTCGACGCCGATCTGGGGCAAGCTCGCCGACCTGTTCAACCGCAAGCTGCTGATCCAGCTCGCGATCGTGATCTTCGTCCTCGCGACCGCCGCGGCCGGGTTCTCGCAAGACCCGGCGACCCTCATCGCCTTCCGCGCTGTCCAGGGCATCGGCGCGGGCGGCCTCGCCGCGCTCAGCCAGGTCATCATGGCCGACATCATCAGCCCGCGCGAGCGCGGCCGTTACATGGGCCTCTTCGGCGCCGTGATGGCCGTCGCGACGGTCGGCGGCCCGCTTCTCGGCGGCGTCATCACCGACACGTGGGGCTGGCGCTGGAACTTCTTCGTCGCACTCCCCTTCGCCGTGCTCGCGCTGGTCATCCTGCAGCGCACGCTGCACCTGCCTGCACTGCCGAAGAAGAAGGCGCGCATCGACTACTTCGGCATCATCCTGCTGTCGACGGCCGTCTCGCTGCTGCTCATCTGGGTGACGCTCGCGGGCGACTCGTTCGACTGGTGGAGCATCCAGACGATCCTCATGGTCGGCGGCGCGATCCTCGCGACCGCGCTGTTCATCTTCGTCGAGCTCCGCTCGAAGGAGCCGCTCGTCCCGCTCACGCTGTTCCGCAACCGCACGTTCACGCTCGCCGTCATCGCGTCGGTCGCGACGGGCATCGCGATGTTCGGGGCATCCGTCTTCCTGAGCCAGTACATGCAGCTCGCGCGCGGCGCGACGCCCACCGAGGCCGGCCTCATGACGATCCCGATGATCGGCGGCCTGCTGATCGCATCGATCGGCGTCGGTGCGCTCATCACGCGCTTCGGCAACTGGAAGCCGTACCTCGTCGTCGGCTCGGTGCTCCTCATCGCGGGCTCGTACCTGCTCTCGACGATCCACTACGACACCGCGTTCGTGCTCGTCTCGATCTACATGTTCCTGCTCGGCGCCGGCGTCGGCATGACGATGCAGAACCTCGTGCTCGTCGTGCAGAACACCTCGCGTCCGACCGAGATCGGCGTCGCGAGCTCGGGCGTGACGTTCTTCCGCAGCCTCGGCGGCACGATCGGCGTCTCGGTCATGGGCGCGGCTCTCGCCTCGAGCGTCACCGATCTCATGGCCGGCGCGAAGGACCAACTCACCGCAGCGATCATCAGCCTCGGGGCCGACGGCGCCGCGATCGCCGACCAGATCCAGAGCGGCGCGCTGCCGAAGGTGTCGGTCATGCCCGAGGTCGTGCGGGTCATCTTCGAGGACATCTACGCCCAGGGCATCTCGCACTCCTTCCTCATCGCCGTGCCGTTCGCGGTGGTGAGCCTCATCGCCGTGCTCTTCCTCCCGAACAAGCCGCTCACGCGGATGACGACGAGCGAGCGCATCCAGGCGAGCGAGGCCGACCTCGCCACGGTCTCGGTCGCTGAGGGCATGGACTCCCTCACCGCGACGGCCGACGACACCCGGGTCACGGCGACGGCGGACGCTGCGGTGGCGTCTGCCGGCGAGCAGGCGACGGATGCCTCGGCCGAGGCATCCCGCCGACGCTAATGTCGATCACGATGACCGAGAACGACGCCCGAGAGGTCCGCGCCGAGGCGGTGCGGACCCTCGAGGCGGAGTTCGGTGAACTCATCACGCAGTTCCGGCGCGTCATCCTCGAGAACGCGCACCGCCTGAGCCCGGGGATGCTCCCCGGCGCATACAAGGTCTTCACGACGATCGTCCGGCGCGAGCACGTCACGATCTCGGCCCTCGCCGAGATGCTCATGGCCGACAAGGGTCAGATCAGCCGGACCGTCCGTGAGCTCGAGAACCTCGGCCTGGTCGTGCGCACCCCCGATCCGAGCGACGGGCGGTCGAGCATCCTCGCACCGACCCCCGAGGGGCTCGAGCGTCTCGCCGCGGCACGCAATCCGCGCGAGAGCGCTCTGGCGGACTCGCTCGAGAGCTGGCACATCGCCGACATCGAGCGGCTCGCGCATCTTCTGCACGCCCTGACGTCGGGCACTACGCCGGATCCCGTCGACCACGACTGAACCCGATCGCGAGGCTGAGCCCGATCGACGCGACCGATGCGCGGGCCCCGCCCGCGACCCGCGACGGCACCGGCCCGAGCGCGCGCTTATCCACCCGGTAGCAGGCGCGTAACACGGGCGAGACAATCGAAGGGTTGACTGGGCACACCAAGGCACCAGTGCTGCCGACGCCGCCATGCACGGGAAGGAGCGACCGATGCGATTCCGGCCGCTGCGATCGACCCCCACCTCCTCACCGACGCTCGCGATGGTGGCCGAGCCTCCCGCCGATATGCGCGCCGTCGTCATCGACCGCACGGGGCCGCCGGAGGTGCTGCACGAGGCATCCTCCCCCGTCCCCCGTCCGGTGATGACCGAACTCCTCGTGCGCGTCGTCGCCGCCGGGATCAACCCCATCGACGCGAAGACCCGCTCGGGCAAGGGTCTCTCGCAAGCGATCGCGGGGTATCCCGCCGTGCTCGGCTTCGACTTCAGCGGAGTCGTCGTGCAGTCGCCGTACGAGTCGCACCCCTTCCCCGCCGGCACCGAGGTGTTCGGCATGCTGCCCTTCCCCCGCACGGGCGGCTCGTACGCCGAGTACGCCGTCGTGCCGACCCTCTCAGTCGCGCGCAAGCCCACGTCGCTCTCGCACGTCGAGGCGGCGGGCGTGCCGCTGGCCGCCCTCACGGCCTGGGGACTCGTCGTCGAGACCGCCCACGCTCACGAGGGTCAGCGCATGCTCATCCATGCCGGCAGCGGCGGCGTCGGCCATTTCGCCGTGCAGCTCGCGAACTACTTCGGCGCCCACGTCACCGCGACCGGGTCTGCCCGCAACGCATCGTGGCTGCGCGAGCTCGGCGCGACGACCGTCATCGACTACACCTCGACGCGCTTCGAGGATGTCGTGGCCGATGTCGACGTCGTCATCGACCTGGTCGGCAACGTCCACTCCGACACCGGGACGCGCTCGCTCGGCGTCATCCGCCCGGGCGGCCTCTACATCGTCGTGCCGACGCACTCGTTCCCCGGCTACGCCGAGGCCGCCGCCGAAGCCGGAGTGCGGACGACCGGCTACCGTGTCGTCCCCGACGGAAGCGCGCTCGCGACCGTAGGCCGTCTGCTCGACTCCGGCGCGATCCAGGTGTTCGTCGACCGCGTGTTCGATCTCGCCGAGGCCGCAGACGCGCACGCCCTCCTCGAGGAGGGCCACACCCGCGGCAAGATCGTGCTGCGCGTGAGCGACGACTGAGACGGATGCCGCGCGCCCGCCGCAGCGCGCCCCGCTTCTTCGCGTCGTCGGCTCGGCGTCAGCCGGGCGGCATCGCCGCGAGCACGCGGCGGCCCTCCGCGACGAGCTCTACCGCGATGGCGTCCAGGAGCGGCGAGCGCAGATTCCACTGCTGCCAGTAAAGCGGCACGTCCACGGGCGGCCCGCCGAGCCTCACGAGCCGCCCGTCGGCCAGCTCCGCCTCGGACTGGAAGCTCGGCAGAAGCCCCCATCCGAGCCCGAGCTTGATCGCGCTCGCGAAGTCGTTCGATGCCGGCACGTAGCTGCGGGGCGGGGAGGCGGCATCCGCCCCCTGAGCCGTCAGCCACTGCGACTGGAGGTCGTCCCGCCGGTCGAAGTCGACGAGCGGCGCGGCCTCCAGAGCCTTCGCCGTGACGCCGTCGACGAGCCACCGCGCGCGATACTCCGGGGTCGCGACGGCTTCGTACCGCATGACGCCGAGCGTGCTCACGCGGCATCCGGCGACGGGCGTCGCGCGCGAGGTCACGGCGCCCATGACGGTTCCGGATTCCAGGAGGCCCGCGGTGAAGTCCTGGTCGTCGCGGTGCAGTTCGAAGACGACAGGATGCCGCTCCCTCAGCCGCGCGAGGGGCTCGAGGAACCACGTCGCGAGGGAGTCGGCGTTGACCGCGAGCGGCACCGACACGAGGGCGGCGCCCTCCTCGTCGACGCCCAGCGCCGCGAGGGCATCGTGCTCGAGGAGAGCGCTCTGACGCGCGAGACGGACGATCGCCGCTCCCGCCTCAGTCGGCCGCACGGGGCGCGAGCGCACGAGAACCACCCGACCCAGCTCCTCCTCGAGCGTCTTGATGCGCTGGCTGACGGCGGACGGCGTGACGTGCAGCCGGCGGGCCGCGGCATCCAGCGACCCCTCGTCGACGACCACGGCGAGGGTCTCGGCGAGCTCGGGCGGAATCCTCACATCAGTCAGGCTAATGCTGCTGAAGGATCATGAGCTGGACTGAATGACCTGGCCCGCTTAGCGTCGGGGTGTGATCTCCCCCGTGCTCGCCGGCTTCGGCCTGGGCCTGTCGCTCATCGTCGCGATCGGCGCGCAGAACCTCTTCGTGCTGCGCCAGGGGCTCCGTCGCGAGCACGTCTTCGTCGTCGCGGCGATCTGCGCCGTGTCGGACGCGGTTCTCATCTTGCTCGGCGTCTCGGGCGTCGGGTTCGTGCTGCAGGCGGTGCCGTGGCTCGTCGACGCCGTGCGGTGGGCGGGCGCCGCCTTCCTCGTCGGGTACGGATTGCTCGCCGCGAAGCGCGCGTGGCGCCCGAGCGGCACGGTGCTCGACGCGGCCGGTGGCGGCGTCTCGAGCGGGGACGCGGCATCCGTCGACGACACGTCACGGAAGACGGATGCCTCGGGCCGCCCCGCAGCGGACGTGCAGACGGTCGCGCGGCCGGCGCTCCTCCCTGTCGTACTGACCTGCCTCGCGCTCACCTGGCTCAACCCCCACGTGTACCTCGACACGGTGTTCCTCCTCGGCACGGTCGCGAACACGCACGGCGACGCGCGCTGGCTCTTCGCCGTGGGAGCGATGTCGGCGAGCGTCGTGTGGTTCTTCGGACTCGCCTTCGGCGCGCGCTACCTCAGCCGTTGGCTGTCGACACCGCGCGCGTGGCGGGTCCTCGATGCCGCCATCGCGGTCGTCATGATCGCGCTCGGCATCTCGCTCGTGCTGCCGCACTGACCCGCTGGTCCGGTCGCTACGGCTGTCAGCCGTCGATCTGCGCCTTGCGGGCCGCGACGAGAGCGCGCACGAGGTCGTCGGGCAGCGGATGCATCGGCTGGAAGCGCACCGTCCCCTTGTCGAGACCCGTCTCGGGGACCTCCCGCACGGCGTCGGCGACCGCCTCGACGGCCGCCGGGCTGAACGGGTACAGGCCGATGTGCTTACGCGTCCGCATGACCGAGATGAGGGGCTTTCCGCGGTAGACGAGCGCCGGCATCCCGTATCCGGTCCCCTGCTCGGCCTCGGGCACTTCGGCGCGCGCGACCGCGTAGACCCTCTCGATCGCCGCGCGATCGGCGGGTTCGAGTCCGGCGAGGTAGTCGTCGACGGTGCCCATGGAGGCATCCTGTCACTCCCGTCGTCGCCGACGCCATCGCTGAGTTCCTGCCGCCGTCGCATAGCCTTGCCGCACTGCCGCGGTCGCACTGCCGTCGCCGCCGCCCGTCCCCGCCCGTCCCCGCCCGGCGCGGATATTGTCGAGGCATGATCGGTCACATCGTGTCGTTCGGCCTCGTCCACCCGGACGCATCCGACGCCGACAAGCACGACCGGGCACCCGACGGCGCTTGCGGGAACTGACCCATGCGCCGCGTGCACGTGATCGTCTCCGGTGAAGTGCAGGGGGTCGGCTACCGCTACACGATGAAGATCGTCGCGAACCAGGCCCGCGTGGTCGGCTGGGTGCGCAATCGGCGCGACGGCCGCGTCGAGGCCGAGTTCGAGGGCGAGGATGCCCGGGTCGACGAGGTGCTCGCGTGGATGGCGGAGGGTCCTCCCGGATCACGCGTCACCGGCGCGCAGGTGACGGATGCCTCACCCCGCGGCGCATCCGCCGAGTCGGGCTTCGAGGTCCTCCCGACCGCCTGAGCCCAGCCCGGCGCCGCCGCCGCGGGCTTCGAGGTCCCCCGACCGCCTGAGCCCAGCCCGCCGCCGCCGCGAGTTGCCACTCCTTCACGCAACTCGACCTCGAGTTGCCACATCTTGTGGCAACTCGCCACGCGAACCGGGCTCCCGGCGCCGCTGCGCTGGGACTCAGGCCGGAAGACCCGACCGCCCGGCCAGCCGCCGCGAGTTGCCACTCCTTCACGCAACTCGACCTCGAGTTGCCACATCTTGTGGCAACTCGCCACGCGAACCCTCCGCCCGGCGCCGCTGAGCGCGGGCTCAGGCCCGAAGACCCGCCCGCAGCTCGGCGAACACCTCGGCAGCGGTCTCCCGCGACGCGAGGCCGGCAGCCTGACCCGCCCACAGCGACAGCAGCTCGCCGTTGCCGGCGCGCGCCGCTGGTGCGCGGAAGGCTCCGGTCAGCCAGTTCTGCGCGGGGAACGGAGCGATGACCCCCGCCGTCTCGATCGTGCGCATGGCGGTGTTCGGGATGCCGCGCGCCAGCCGTCCGCTCATGGCCCGCGTGAGCACGGTGCCGGTGTCTCGAGCGGCCTGGATCGCGGCGCGATGCGCCTCGGTCGCGGCGGACTCGCGCGTCCGCAGGAAGGCCGTGCCGACCTGCACGCCAGAGGCGCCGAGCGCGAACGCGGCCGCGACACCTCGGCGGTCGGCGATTCCGCCGGCCGCGATCACCGGCACGCCGACCGCATCGACGACCTGCGGCACGAGCGCGAACGTGCCCACGAGGGAGTCTTCGGCCCGCCTCAGGAACGACACACGGTGCCCCGCAGCCTCCGCTCCGGTCGCGACGATCGCGTCGACGCCGGCAGCGTCGAGAGCACGGGCTTCGGCGACGCTGGTGGCCGTTCCGATGAGACGGATGCCGCGTGCCCGCGCCGCCTCGACGAGCCACGGCTGCGGCACGCCGTACACGAGGGAGAGCACGGCCGGTCCGGACTCGAGCGCGGCGGCGAGCTGATCGCGCACCGCCGGCAGGAACGCATGGGGCGGAGCCGGCGGTTCGACGCCCGCCGCCTCGTACAAGGGGGCGAGAGCGGCCGTCGCCGGCCCGAGGTCGACGTCACCCGGTGCGACCTCGTCGCCCGTCGGGAGCCAGAGGTTGACCGCGAACGGGCGGTCGGTGGCCTCGCGGAGCTGAGCGATGGTCTCGCGGATCCGCTCCGGCGCGTACCCGTACAGCCCGTACGAGCCGAGGCCGCCGAGTTCGCTCACCTCCACCGTCAGGGCGACCGACGACAGCCCGCCGAAAGGTCCCAGCACGATCGGCTCGTCGATTCCGAACAGGTCCTGCAGCGCGCTCCCCGACATGCCATCGACGCTACTCCCGCGCGCCGAGTTGCCACTCGATGTGACGACTCGGCGTCGAATTGCCACAACAACTGGCAACTCGGCATCCGTCCGCCCCCGCGCCACCCCGGCATCCATCCCGCCACCGGGTTCGATCCGGCCGCGCCCCCACCCGCCGCGAGTTGCCACTCGATGTGACGACTCGGCGTCGAATTGCCACAACAACTGGCAACTCGGCATCCGTCCGCCCCGGCGTGGAGCCCCGGCATCCATCCGCCACCGGGTTCGATCCGGCCGCGCCCCCACCCGCCGCGAGTTGCCACTCGATGTGACGACTCGGCGTCGAATTGCCACAACAACTGGCAACTCGGCATCCGTCCGCCCCGGCGTGGAGCCCCGGCATCCATCCGCCACCGGGTTCGATCCGGCTCCACCCCACCCGCCGCGAGTTGCCACTCGATGTGTCCACTCGGCGTCGAATTGCCACAACAACTGGCAACTCGGCGCACCGCGCCCGGCTCGAGACACTCCGCCCCGCGCAACGCGCGGCAAACGCAGAAGAAGCCCCGCCGTGAGGCGGGGCTCCTTCAGAGCGATCCGGGATCAGATCCGAGGATCAGAACGAGTTGACGTCCAGCGGGATGCCGGGACCGAACGTGGTCGAGACGGCGCCCTTCTGGATGTAACGCCCCTTCGAGCTCGAGGGCTTGAGACGCACGATCTCGTCGATCGCGGCCTTCAGGTTCTCGTCGAGCTGCTCCTGCGAGAACGAGGCCTTGCCGACGACGAAGTGCACGTTGGCGTGCTTGTCGACGCGGAACTCGATCTTGCCGCCCTTGATCTCCTCCACGGCCTTGGCCGGGTTGGGGGTCACGGTGCCGGTCTTGGGGTTCGGCATGAGGCCTCGGGGACCGAGGACCTTTCCGAGGCGACCGACCTGGCCCATGAGCTCGGGCGTCGAGACGGCGGCGTCGAACGACGTGTAGCCGCCCGCGACCTTCTCGATGAGCTCGGCGCCGCCGACCTCGTCAGCACCCGCGGCGATCGCGGCCTCAGCGGCCGGACCCGTCGCGAACACGATGACGCGCGCCGTCTTGCCGGTGCCGTGCGGGAGGATGACGGTGCCGCGCACCATCTGGTCGGCCTTGCGGGGGTCGACGGCGAGCTTGAGCGCGACCTCGACGGTCGAGTCGAACTTCGCCGAACCGGTCTCGCGCGCCAGGGCGACGGCCTCGGTGGGCGTGTAGAACTTGTCAGCCGCGATCTTGGCGGCAGCGGCCTGGTAGGCCTTGGACTTGGTAGCCATTGTCGTTATCCCCCTCAGTCCTCGACCGTGATGCCCATGGAACGGGCGGTGCCGGCGATGATCTTCGAGGCGGCCTCGATGTCGTTCGCGTTCAGGTCGGGCTGCTTCTGCTCGGCGATCTGGCGGACCTGCTCCTTGCTGAGCTTGCCGACCTTGACCGTGTGCGGCGTCTTCGAGCCCTTCTGAAGGCCGGCGGCCTTCTTGATGAGCTCGGCGGCCGGCGGGGTCTTCAGGATGAACGTGAAGCTGCGGTCCTCGTAGACAGTGATCTCCACGGGGATGACGTTGCCGCGCTGCGACTCCGTCGCGGCGTTGTACGCCTTGCAGAACTCCATGATGTTGACGCCATGCTGACCGAGCGCGGGGCCGATCGGCGGCGCCGGGTTGGCGGCACCGGCGTTGATCTGAAGCTTGATCAGGCCGGTCACCTTCTTCTTCGGTGCCATTCTCTTTCCTTTCATCGAGCGGATGCAGCGCTCTTCACCAGCGGTGAAGGTCTGATCCGTTCTCCCGCACGTCCGGCATCTCCGGACCGCGGTTCTCTCGGGGACGCGCCCCGAGAAGTCTTAAAGCTTGGTGACCTGGTCGAACGACAGCTCGACCGGGGTCTCGCGCTCGAAGAGCGAGACGAGGACCGTGAGCTTGCCGCTCTCGGGCTTGATCTCGCTGATCGTGCCGGGAAGACCCGCGAACGAGCCCTCCTTGATCGTGATCGTCTCGCCGACCTCGAAGTCGACCTCCGCCGGGATGACGCGCGACGCAGCGGCGGCGCCCTTCTTGGCGGCGCCGGCCTTGGTGGGCGCGGTCTCCTTGATCTCGACGAGGCTCTTCAGCATGTTGAAGGCCTCCTCGAAGCGGAGGGGGGTCGGGTTGTGCGCGTTGCCGACGAAGCCCGTGACGCCCGGCGTGTGACGCACGACCGACCAGGTGTCTTCGTTGAGCTCCATGCGCACGAGCACGTAGCCGGGGATCCGGACGCGCGTGACCATCTTGCGCTGCCCGTTCTTGATCTCGACGACGTCCTCCATGGGGACCTCGATCTGGTAGATCTCTTCCTCGACCTCGAGCGTCGACTTGCGCTGCTCGATGTTGGCCTTCACCTTGCGCTCGAATCCGGCGTAGGAGTGGATGACGTACCACTTGCCCGGGAGGCTGCGCAGCTCGGTGCGGAAGGCCTCGTAGGGGTCTTCCTCTTCCTCGTCGGCGTCCTCGTCGGCTTCCTCGTGGTCGGCCGCGTCGAGATCGTCGATGGTGCCCTCGGCCGCATCAGCGGGAGAGACGGATGCCTCGGTCTCGTCGACCTCGTCCTCCGCCGCCGCGAGGCTCTGGCGGAACTCCTCGCTCAGCACGGGCTCGTCGGGCTCGCCGTTGACGTCAGGGCCGTCGTACGGCGCGACATCCTCGGCGGCAGCGGCCTCGAGGTCTGCGACCTCTTCGGCGATGGAGTCGTTGAGGACTTCGGCCGCGGCCTCGGACTCGGCCGCCTCGTCGAGATTGAGTGCGTCGTTCACGATCGCGTCGGCCTCCGGGTCGTCGATGTCGATGTCGTCCAGGTCGGCCAGATCCTCTTCGCCGTCGACGTCGGAATCGTCGACCACGTGGATCGCGACGTGCTCGGCGGCTTCGACCGAGTGCTCCTGACCGGCCAGCACGTTGCCCTCCTGGGCTTCGTCGTCCTCCGAGGACTGCTCGGCGGCCGTCGCCCAATCGGCGTCGTCGACATATCTTTCAGACACTTCGTTCACTTCCGTTCGTGGGCACGGGATTGTTCATCCTCGCCCGCGTCGCGTTACAGGTGGGCGCTCAAGCCCCAGCCGGCACGCCGAAGACGACAGTCGTCAGCCAGACGAACAGCAGATCGAGACCGTAGACGATCGCCATCATGACGACGACGAATCCGAGCACGACCGCCGTGAACTTCACGAGTTCCTGGCGCGTCGGGGTGACGACCTTGCGAAGCTCGCCGAACACCTGACGAATGAAGAGCGCGATGCGCGCGAAGAAGCCCAGCTTCTTCTCGCGCGGAGCGGTCGCCTCGGACTTGGCGACGACCTCGCCCTTCGGCTCGTCTTGAACCATCGAACCCACCTGATTACCTTCCGTGTGCCAGCTCGAGCTGACGCGCAGGGCGGACAGGAATCGAACCTGCAACCTGCGGTTTTGGAGACCGCTGCTCTGCCAATTGAGCTACCGCCCTAGAGGCCATGGGGCCTCGGACGCCCGCACGCTTCTGCCGTGTCCTGTCCATAAGGGGCTTAGCCCGGGAACCCGGGCACGGCGAAAGAATGCAGACTTCAAACTGCTCCTCCAGTGTACGGCATGGCCTTGTGGGCCGCGAACCGGGCCGTGCACCCGAAGAACTCATCCTCAATACTGGCGCACCTACGAGGGTCGGTCTCCATTGCGCCGTCAGCCATCCCTCCATCCTGCCCCGGGATCCCTCGCCACGACAGGATCCGGCGCGAATAGCATCCGACTCATGGCGATCGCACAGGACCGGCTGGACGAGCTGTGGGACTTCTCGGACGCGCAGGCTTCCGAGAGCCGTCTGCGCCGGGCGGCAGATGAGGAGACGGATGCCGAGGCCCGCGCCGAGCTGCAGACCCAGGTCGCTCGGGCCCTGGGCTTGCAGGGCCGGTTCGCCGACGCGGACGCCTTGCTCGACACCGTGTCGTCCGAAGACCCGGCCGCGTCCGCGGTGCCCGTCGTGCGCGCGCGTGTCGCTCTCGAGCGCGGTCGGCTGCGCAACTCGGGCGGCGACGCCGCGGGCGCGGTGGCGCTGTTCCACGAGGCTGCGGCGGCCGCGGCATCCGCTCGACTGCTCTTCCTTCGGATCGACGCGCTGCACATGCTCGCGATCGCCGACCCCGCCGGCGGCGCGCGCTACACCGATGAGGCGCTGGCGCTCCTCGACGGCATCAGCGATCGGCGCACGCTGCGCTGGCGGGTCAGCCTCCACAACAACCGGGGCTGGGCGCTTCGAGACGCGGGCGACGCCGCGGGGGCGGTCGCCGAGTTCGAGCGGGCGAAGGATGCCGCGACCCGCTGGGGCATGCGGCAGCAGGTGGAGTGGGCCGAGGAGGCCCTCGCAGAAGCCAGGGCCGCGCTCGACGCTCCGGGGCACTGATGCTCGCTGGAACGACACGGATGACGGCGGCCGCGCCGCCGTCATCCGTGTCGCGAGCCCTCGGGCCGATCAGGCGATGCGGATGAGCTTCTTGTTGACGAACTCGTCCGCGGCCAGGAGTCCCATCTCACGCGAGGTGCCGGAGCGCTTCACGCCGCCGAAGGGCAGCTCGGGAGAGTCGGCGAGCACGACGTTGACGTAGACCATGCCGGCGTCGATCTTGTCGGCCACGCGCTCGGCCTGCTTCTCATCGGTCGTGAAGACGTACGAACCGAGGCCGAACGGCGTGCCGTTGGCGACCTCGACCGCCTCGTCTTCGCCCGCGACCTTGTAGACGACGCCGACAGGGCCGAAGAACTCTTCGCGGTACGCGTCCATGGCGGGTGTCACGTCGGTGAGCACGGTCGGCGTGTAGAAGGCGCCGTCGCGCTTGCCGCCCGCGACCAGCGTCGCACCCTGCGCGACGGCGCGGTCGACCTGCTCGGCGAGCCGCTCGGCAGCCGCGACCGACGACAGCGGGCCGAGATCGGTGTCATCGGCCAGCGGGTCGCCGACCTTCGCCGCCGTCATCGCGGCCGTGAACTTCTCGAGGAAGCCGTCATAGAGGTCGGCGGTCACGATGAAGCGCTTGGCCGCGTTGCACGACTGGCCGGTGTTGTCCAGGCGCGCGTCGACGGCCGCCTGCACCGCGCCGTCGAGGTCGTCGGTGGAGAGCAGGATGAACGGGTCGGACCCGCCGAGCTCGAGGGCCACCTTCTTGAGGTGACGCCCCGCCTGCTCGGCGACGGCCGCACCCGCACGCTCCGAGCCCGTGACCGACACTCCCTGCACGCGCGGATCGGCGATGATCCTCGCCGCCTGCTCGTTCGTCGCGTAGAGGTTGATGTACGCGCCCTCCAGGCCCGCATCGCGGTAGATCTTCTCGATCGCGGCGGCCGACTCGGGGCACTGCGGAGCGTGCTTGAGGAGGATCGTGTTGCCGATCACGATGTTGGGCGCCGCGAAGCGGGCGACCTGGTAGTACGGGAAGTTCCACGGCATGATGCCCAGGAGCACGCCCAGCGCCGAGCGGCGGATGACCGCCGACCCCTCGCCGAGGATGTCGATGGGCTGGTCAGCGGTGATCTTCTCCGCGTTGTCGGCGTAGTACTCGGTGATGTCGGCGGCGAAGTCGACCTCGCCGAGCGCCGCGGCGAGGGGCTTCCCCATCTCCCGCACGATGAGCGCGGCGAGCTCCTCGCGGCGCTCGCGGTGAAGCTCGGCGACGCGGCGCACACGGCCGGCCCGCTCGACGACCGGCACGTTCCGCCACTCGTGGAACGTGGCATCCGACGTCGCGATGGCGTTCTCGAGTTCGGCGTCGGTGATCGTCGGGTAGGTCGCGAGGGTCTCGCCGGTGGCGGGGTTGACGACGGCGTAGTCGGTCATTTCTTCTCCGTTTCGGTTTCTCTCAGACAGTCTGACGCGAACGTCGGAGGCTGGGTGGGGCATCCATCGACAGAGTCTCGCCCCGGAAGAACGCGGGGCGCTTGATCGCCTGCCAGATCATGATGACGACGCCCACGAGGATGATCGTCACTCCGAGGATGAAGACGAGACCCACGCCGCCGATGCTCGATCCGCTGCCGTACGCGGGATCCATCGAGTCGATGAGCGTCGTGACGAAGAGCACCGCGAGGATCGCGCCGCCCACGAGCGGGAACAGGAAGGTGAAGAAGAAGCTGCGCGCGGAGTCGAACCACTGCTTGCGGAAGTACCAGACGCACGCGAACGCGGTGAGGCCGTAGTAGAAGCAGATCATCATGCCGAGCGAGAGGATCGTGTCGGTGAGGACGTTCTCGCTGAGCACGCGCATGACCGCGTAGAAGGCCGACGCCACGATGGCCGAGACGATCGTCGCGTACCCGGGGGTGAAGAACCGCGGGCTCACGCGGGCGAACGAGCGCGGGATCGCGCCGTAGTGCCCCATCGCCAGGAGCGTGCGCGCCGGGCCGACAGCCGTGGACTGGAGGGATGCCGCGGAGCTCGACAGCACCGCGAGCGAGACCAGGAAGGCGAGCGGCCCGAGGATCGGGTCGGACAGGGCGAAGAAGACGTTCGCCGAGATGTCCTCGTTGGCGAGCCCCAGCGCGCCGGTTCCGACGCCGGCGAACATGATGAGGCCGATCGACAGCAGCAGGTACAGCGCGACGACGATGACGACGGTGAGCATCGCTGCGCGCCCCGGCGTCTTGGCGGGGTTCTTCGTCTCCTCGTTCATCGTGAGAACGACGTCCCATCCCCAGAAGATGAAGATCGACAGCGACAGGCCCGCGGCGAACGCGCTGAACGTGGGGACCTCGAGGGGGTTGAACCACGACCACGAGAACGCGGTCGGATCTGGCGCGTCGCCGTTCACGGCCTTGATGATCGCGACGACGGCGAACAGGAGGAGCACGATGACCTGGAACCCGACGAGGACGTACTGGAACTTCTGCGTCGTCTGCATGTCGCGGTACGACACGAGGGTCGCGCCGAGCATGAAGAGGAGACACACGCCGACGTTGATGAACGGGTTGAAGGCGAGATCGGCGATGGCGGGATTGCCCGTGAGCTGCGCGATGAGGAGGAACAGGAACTCGACGGCGATTCCCGCGAGGTTGGAGAGCACGATGACTGTCGCGGCCACGAGGCCCCACCCCGTCATCCACCCGATCCACGGGCCGAAGGCGCGGACGCCCCACGTGAAGGAGGTGCCCGAGTCAGGCATGGCGCGGTTGAGCTCGCGGTAGCCGAAGGCCGTCAGCAGCATCGGGATGAACCCGACGAGGATGATCGCCGGCACCTGCGTGCCGACGACCGCGACGGTCGGGCCGAGCGAGGCGGTGAGGGTGTAGGCGGGCGCGATCGTCGAGATGCCGATGACGACGGCGCCGATGACGCCGACGGCGCCGGCACTGAGGCCCTTGGCGGACAGCTCTCCGGCGTGGGCGCCGGCGGCGGGGGCCAGCGGCGCCGCAGCGCCGGGGGTCGGGGAAGCGCTCATGCGCGATTACCTTCCTTGTCGCGCGTGCGGGGCACGACGACCATCGGGACGGGAAGCTCGTGCAGCATCTTCGCTGCCGTCGAGCCCAGGAAAAGCCGGCGGGGCTGGGCGAGCCTGCTCGAGCCGACGACCGCCAGCTCGCCGGGCTCCCAGCTGAGGTGGGCGACGGCATCCTCGATGCTGTCGCCGCGCGCGACGACGACATCGGCCGACACCGTTTCGGGCAGTGCGTCCAGCGCCTTGCCGAGCACATCGTCGGCGTGTGCGGCGCCGGCGACGCGGATGACGCCGGTGTCGACGCTCGCGGGGAGGTCGACCGACACCAGCGAGAGGAGGCGCAGCCTGGCGCGGGTCGCCGCGACGAGCGCGACGCTCTCCTCGAGGAGCGCGTCGGCGCCCGGCCGCGTGCCGATCGCCGCGGTGATGCGGCTCACGCCGGTCACTTCGATGCGGCTGTACCCCTCGGGGGCGAGCACGACCGGCACGTCGGAAGAGTGCAGCAGCTCGGTGGCGACGGTGCCGAGGCGGTGGCGTCCGCGCAGGCCGCCGTTGGCGGCGCCGACGACGATGTGCGAGGCGTCCACGTCGTGCGCCGCGGCGATGAGTCCCTCGGCGAACGAGTCGGCGAACCGCACGTGGGAGGCCCGCACCACCTCCCGGGGGATCTTCTCCCCCGCTGCCGAGAGCCAGGCCTCGGCCTGCCCCACGAGGTAGCGGTCGTACCCCGCGTCGGGAGGCGTGATGACGCTGCGATCTTCGGCGGGAAGGACGAGGACGAGGTCGAGCTGCGCGCCGAGTGCGGTCGCGAGGCGCGCGCCGAGGGCGACGGCATCCTCACCCGCGGACGTCGCGGTGTAGCCGACGACGATGTGGCCGCTCATGCGTGGGCGTCCTCGAGGATGTCGGCGGCGACGAGCCGGCCCATGCGGATGGCGCCGTCGACGTGCTGGTAGCCCGCACCGGCCATGTCGCTGCACGCGAAGTGGATGGGCCCGACGGGCGTGCGGAGGTCGGCGCCGTAGCGGTGCAGACCGCCCAGGTCGAAGCTGGCGGCGTAGGCGCCGCGGGTCCACTCCTCGCTCCCCCAGTCGCTCTCGTAGTAGACGACGGGGTTTTTCGCCTCGGGACCGTAGTAGTGCGAGAGCGACTCGAGGATGCGCTCCTTCCGCTCCTCCGCCGACAGCGTGAAGAGGTCGTCGGCGTTGCGGTCACTGACGAAGCCGACGAGCGTGCCGCGCTCATCGCCGTGATTGGTGTTGTCGTAGGCCTCGTGCGAGAGCTCGTAGGGGCTGAAGGCGGTGCCCGAGAGGCCCTGCTCGCGCCAGAACGGGCGGTCGTACACGGCGTGCACCTTGATGACGAAGCCCATCGAGAGGTGCTGGTGCAGCTGGTGCTGTCGGCGCGGCAGCGGCGGAACGAACTGGATGCGGTTGTAGAGGATCGGCGCGTGCGCGAGGATCGCGTACCGCGCGCGGACCGTCTGGCTGTCGGTGGTCGCGGTCACGCCCTCCTCCGACCACTCGAGCCGGCGAACGGGCTGGCCGAGGAAGACGTCGTCACCGAGGCGCTCGGCGAGGAGGAGCGGCACCTGCTGCAGGCCGCCCACGACGCGCTTGTCGAGGATGAAGTCGGCGTCGACGAGGTGCGAGTAGCTTCCCGCCGAGGCCGCCATGAGCAGCGACTGCAGGAGCGAGAAGGCGTGCACGGGCTTCGTGAGCATGGCCGAGCCGGTCGGGAAGGCGAGGTTGCGCACGGCCTCGTCGTCGTCGGTCTTGGCGCGCAGCCACGCCTCCCACGAGATCGTGTCCCACTCCTCGGCCTTGGGGTGCGCCCACGGCCGGTCGGGGTCGATCTCGGCGACCATCGCGTCGAGCTCTTCGGTGATCTCGGCGATGACGCGCTCGGTCTCGGGCGAGACGGGGAACATCTCTCCCGTGAAGCGCTCGGCCTTGCCGTCGGGACCGACGTAGACCGAGTCGCCGTCGCGGTAGCGGTCGAAGGTCTCGAGTCCGAGCTCCTCGATTGTCTCGATGAGGGCTTCCTGGTCGGGCGAGACCCACTGACCGCCGATCTCGAGCATCGCGCCGTCGATCACATCCGTCCACAGCCGCCCGCCGACACGGTCGCGCGCCTCCAGCACGGCGACTGAGAGGCCCGCCTTCTTCAGCTGGTTCGCGGCGGTGAGACCCGCCGCTCCCGCGCCGATGACGACGACATCACGCGTCAGCTCCGACATGTCTTGCTCCTTTGCTCGAGGTCAGTAGTGGCGGTCGACGGGCCCGGCCTCCCCAGCCGGGCCCGTCGACCGACGGTTCAGTAGTGATGCACTGAGCGACTCGGGGGGCGGCTCAGTGCGCGGCCAGGGCCGCGGCTCAGTGCGCCGCCAGGGCCGCGGCGACGACGTCGATGCCCTCTTCGAGCAGCGCGTCGGGGATGCTCAGCGGCGGCAGGAAACGGATCACGTTCCCATACGTGCCGCAGGTGAGGACGATGACGCCCTCCGCGATGCACGCCTTCGCGATCGCGGCGGTGAGCGCTGCGTCGGGGTCTCCGGTCGCAGGGTCGACGAACTCCGCCGCGATCATGGCGCCGTGGCCGCGCACGTCGCCCACGCGCGGATCGGCCTGCTGCAGGGCGCGCAGCCGGCCGAGCAGGATCTCGCCGATCTCGTTCGCCCGCTCGATGAGCCCCTCGCTCTCATATGCGTCGATGGCGGCGAGCGCCGCGGCGCACGCGACGGGGTTGCCGCCGTAGGTTCCGCCGAGGCCGCCCGTGTGCGAGGCATCCATGATCTCCGCCCGACCCGTCACCGCGGCCAGCGGCATGCCGCCTGCGATCCCCTTGGCCGTCGTGATGAGGTCGGGGACGATGCCGAAGCGCTCACTCGCGAACATCGCGCCGGTGCGCGCGAAGCCCGTCTGGATCTCGTCGGCGATGAAGACGACGCCGTTCGCGCGGCACCAGTCGACGAGCGCGTTGAGGAAGCCGTCGGCGGGGACGATGAAGCCGCCCTCGCCCTGGATGGGCTCGATGATGACGGCGGCGAGGTTGTCGGCGCCGACCTGCTTCTCGATGACCGAGATCGCCTTCTTCGCCGCCTCGGGGCCGGTGAGGCCGTCGCGGAACGGGTAGGAGAGCGGGGCGCGGTAGATCTCCGAGGCGAACGGTCCGAAGCCGCTCTTGTAGGGCATCGCCTTCGCGGTGAGCGCCATGGTGAGGTTCGTGCGGCCGTGATAGCCGTGGTCGAAGGCGACGACGGCCTGCTTCTTCGTGAACTTGCGGGCGATCTTGATCGCGTTCTCGACAGCCTCGGCGCCGGAGTTGAACAGTGCGCTCTTCTTCTCGTGGTCGCCCGGCGTCACGCGGTTGAGGGCCTCGGCGACGCCCACGTACGACTCGTACGGCGAGATCATGAAGCACGTGTGCGTGAACTGGGCCGCCTGCGCCTGGATCGCCTCGACGACCTTCGGGTGCGCGTTGCCGAGCGACGTCACGGCGATGCCGGAGCCGAGGTCGATGAGGGAGTTGCCGTCCGCGTCGACGACGACGCCGCCGCCGGCAGCTACGGCCTCGACCGGGACGGTGTGCCCGACACCGGCCGCCACGGCCGCGGCCTTGCGGGCGAGCAGCTCCTGCGAACGGGGCCCGGGGATGCTCGTGACGAGACGGCGCTCCTGCGGGAGCGCGGGTCCGCCGAGCGGCTTTGCGGTGACGGTTTCGGTCGCGGTCATGGTGGGGAGCGTACGGACCGCCGTTCCCCGGTCGCACTCTCCGCGGTGTACATTCTCCTCGGCCGCCTGTACATCCCGTACACGGCGGGGTGTCGGTGGGTCGCCAGGGCGGTGGGCTCCGCGGGCTCGGCAGGGCGCCGGGCTCGGCGGTCTCGCGCGAGGCTCCGCGCCGGCAGGAAGCGAGGGGCGAATGGATGCCGCGACCGAGGCCGCGACGCTGCGCGCGCTGCTGCGCCGGCATGAGCTGCACCTGACGCTCCAGGGCGAGGAGTCAGACCTCTCCCCCGGCGCGCTCGATCAGGCGGTGCGGTGGGTGCACAGCTCCGACCTCGCCGACCCGACGCCCTTCCTCTCGGAGGGCCTCGCGCTCCTGACGACGGGGCGGCAGTTCCTCGAGGCCGGCGACGAGCCCGAGGTCTTCCACGCGTACGTGCATCGCCTCTCCGCGCGCGGTGTCGTCGCGCTCGGCTTCGGCACGGAGGTCGTGCGTGACGGCATCCCTCCTGCCCTCGCGGAGGCGTGTCGTGACGAACGGATGCCGCTGTTCGAAGTCCCCTATCGGACGCCGTTCATCGCGGTCGCCCGCGCGAACGCCGAGGCGATCGCGGCGCAGGCCTATGCGCGCCGCAGCTGGGCGCTCGCGGCGCAGCGCGCGATCGCCCTCGCCGCGCTCCGGCCCGACGGACTCGGCGCGACCCTGGCCGAGCTCTCGCGCCAGCTCGACACGTGGGTGGGACTCTTCGACGCAGCGGGTGCGCTCACCCGTGAGCATCCCGTCTCCGGCCTTCCCCACGACGTCATGGCGGGCCTGACCGACGAGGTGGGGGCGGTGCTGCGGCGGGGCGCCCGCGCCGGGTCGTCGCTGCGCATCGGCCACCAGGCGTTCACGATGCAGACGCTCGGGCGCGGCGGACATCTGCGCGGCGTCATCGCGATCTCGGGCGCGGAGCTCGATCAGGAGGGCCGCGGTGTCGTGACCTCGGTCGTGGCGATGGCGGGCCTCGCATTCGAGCAGCAGCAGCGGCTCACGCGTGCGCACGAGCTGCTGCGGGCCGGGCTGGTCCAGTCCCTCCGCGCGGGTGACCCGACCCTCACACGGCGCATCGCCCGCGACCTGTGGGGTGGCCTACCCGCCGCGCCGGTGATCGTCGGCGTCACCGACCCCGCGACCGCCCGCGCCGATGCCGTCGTGGAGTGGCTCACGCTTCGCGCGTCCGAGTCGCGGGGCTCGGTCTTCCATGGCCGCGCCGAGGATCACCTGGTCGTGGCGAGCCACGACGACGCGATCTTCGGCCAGCTCGCCGAGCGCTTCGATGCGCAGGTCGGCCTTTCGGAGCCCGTGCCGTGGGCCGAATTCGGCGACGCCCACGCCCAGGCCCTCACGGCGCTTCGCCGAGGAGGCGGCTCCGTGCGGAGGTTCCGCGAGATCGCGGCATCCGGAGTCCTCTCGGCCCTCGACTCGGAGGCCGCCCGCTCCCTCGCCGCCGCGCGGCTCGCGCCTCTGCGGGAGCACGACGTGGCGCAGGGCACGGCTCTCGTCGAGACCGTGCGGGTGTGGCTGGAGCAGGATGCCCGGATCGACGCGGCGGCGACCGCGCTGGGCGTGCACCGCCACACCGTGCGGGCCCGGATCGGCCTCGCGCAGCGGCTGCTCGCCACCGACCTGACCTCGTTCGCCGCCCGCGCCGACCTCTGGGCGGCGCTGCAGGTCTCTTCCGGCGCCTGACCGCCCGCACCGCGCGGCCTGTGGCGGCCCGGCGCGGTTCATAACTCCGGAAGAACTGCGCCGCCGGTCGCAGTGAGGCGCCTTTTCCGGGGTTGTCGCGGGGAAACTCCGGAGTTGCGAACACGGCGGGGCGGGGCCGAGGCGCGGGCCGACCCTGACCGGGCGCGAGGTTTCGGTCGCCGGCCGGATGCCGCGCTCGGCGCCGGCGAGTCGCACCTCCGGATGAACGGCGCGGCCTCGCCAGCCCCGCGCCGTTCATAACTCCGGGGAACTCCGCGGCCCGCGTCCGCCCGGCGCCGTTCATAACTCCGGAGAAACTCGACGGAACGGCCGGGTCGGGCGTCGATGCCGGGGTTGTCTCGCGAGATCTCCGGAGTTGTGAACACGGCGGTCCCAACGCGCCGCGCGCGAGAGGTTCGTGCGAGTGCCGCTCGACCTCGACGGGCCGCGCGAGGGGGTCGCGCGAGTGCCGCTCGACCCCGGCGTGGCAGGGCCGGGCGCGGGAGGTGTCAGTGGGAGTGCTGCTCGAACACGCTGTGGCTGCTGTGGTCGGGGGCAAGGCGGCCGACCTCGGTGGCGGCCAGGGCAGGTGTGACGAGCGCGGCCACGACGGCCGAGCCGATGATCATGCCGATCATGCCGGTCCGTCCGTCGCGCTGCCGGGCACCGGAGCGCCGGCCGACCGCCGAGGCGCAGAACGAGCCCACGATGACGAGCAGAAGAACGGCAGCGGCGATCGCCACGATGCTCGTGCGCGCCGGATCGGAGAGGAGGGCGATGACGCTGCCGAGGATGCCGAGGAGCGCCCCGGAGATGCCGAGGCGCGGCGAGACCGGGCGGCCGGATCGCAACGTCGCTATGGCCCACGCCAGCGCCGCCCCGCCGAGGAGCATGAGGGCTGCGGCGATCGCCGCGGCGGCGGCCGAGCGCGGACCCCCGAGTGCGGGGGCCAGCGCGCCGGCGCCGAGGGCGAGAAGCAGGAGCCCCGCCCCGACCGCTGCGAGCGCAGGCCAGGAGCGGGTCAGGGTCGGGGCATCCATCTCAGGCCGTGCGGTTGACGGGACGGTCGGCCGCGTACGTGCGGTCGGCCGCGAAGCCGACGGCGAGCAGCAGGATCGCGCTCGCGAGGTGCAGGAAGTGGTCGGCCGTGTTCAGCGCGAGGATGTTCGCCGGCGTTCCGACGAGGAAGAAGCCGATGATGCCGAGGAGCAGGTAGGCCGCGCCGACGATGATGTTGACGGTCTTGGCCGCGCGCACGCCGACGAGACCGCCGATGAGCAGAGCCGCGCCGATGAGCAGGTGGGCGACGTTGTGGAACGGGTTGACCTCGAAGATTCCGAGGAGCAGACCACCCTTGGTCGCCGCGAAGTCGACTCCGCCGGTGACGGCGAAGCCGAGCAGCCCGACGAGGATGTAGACGGCGCCGAAGATGACGCCGAGCAGACGGTTGGGTGACGACGTCAGTCGCGGACCCCGATCAGATGCAGTGGACATGTGGACCTCCTGGCCGAGGGCGGTGGTGCCCGCCCGGGGTCCTGACGCTATTGTGCGGAGGTCTTCCGGCATTGCCCATTGCGGCGGTGGCCCATGTTCGGCTATGCGCCGCCGAGCGCGGGCGGGCTGGCCGGGTCGGCGCGGCGGCGTGCACAACTCCGGAAGAACGGCGCCGCGGGCCGGGACCAGGCGTCGGTTACCGCTACATCAACCGAAAACTCCGGAGTTACGAACACCGGAACCCCGAAGCCGACCCCACACCGACCCCCGTCCAGGTCGGCGCGGGAGTGTGCACAACTCCGGAAGAACGGCGCCGCAGGCCGGGATCAGGGTCTGTTACCGCTACATCGACCGAAAACTCCGGAGTTACGAACAGCCCGGACCCCCAGACCGACCCCCCACCGACCCACACCCGCCCCCAGCCAGGGCTCAGCGCGGGGCGTGCGCCTCGAGGAACTCGTAGACGTCGGTCGTGTCGACGCCGGGGAAGGCGCCCGTCGGCAGGGTCGCGAGGAGCGTCCGGGGTGTGCGCACGTTCGGCCACGAGCTGTCGCGCCACGCGGCCTCGAGATCGGCCGGAGCCCGGCGGCAGCACACCTCGACCGAGTGCTTCGAGACACCGCGATTGGGGGTGTCACGGCCGAGGAACCACTTCGTGTCGTCGAACCGCACGCCGACCGACACCGAGTGAGCGCCCTCGCTCGAGAACTCGACGCGGGCCGTGCACCAGTACGTGCCGTTGCCGGTGTCGGTGTACTGGTAGTACGGGTTGAAGTGGTCGTCGACGTCGAAGACGACGCGCGAGGTCCATCGGCGGCAGCACATCTGCCCCTCGATCGAGCCGAGGCGGTCGGTCGGGAAGTTGACGTCGTCGTTCTCGTACGCCTTCGTGATGACGCCCGATTCGTGCACCTTCAGGAAGTGCACCGGGATGCCGAGGTGCTGTGTCGCGAGGTTCGTGAAGCGGTGCGCAGCCGTCTCATACGAGACCGAGTAGGCGTCGCGGAGGTCTTCGATCGAGATCGCCTTGTCGTTCTTGGCGTCCTGCAGGAACGGCACGACGTGCGCCTCGGGGATGAGCAGGGCGCCGCTGAGGTAGTTGGTCTCGACGCGCTGCCGCAGGAACTCCGCATAGCTCGTGGGCTCCGTGTGCCCGAGGATTCGGCTCGACAGCGCCTGCAGCACGGCCGTCCGCGGGTCGCCCTTCGCGGTCAGGCGGCTCGAGAGGTACAGCCGCCCGTTCTTGATGTCGGCGACGCTCCGCGTCGTCTGCGGCAGGTCGGGCACGTAGTGCAGCGTGAA
This sequence comes from Microbacterium sp. F51-2R, assembly GCF_052180235.1. Taxonomy (GTDB): domain Bacteria; phylum Actinomycetota; class Actinomycetes; order Actinomycetales; family Microbacteriaceae; genus Microbacterium. The sequence goes on from NZ_CP197470.1 coordinate 1,432,399, forward strand.
GCCGAGGTGAGCGGCGATGTCGGAGGCGCCGCGCTGCGTGAGCGGTCCGCCGGGGTGGTCGACGGCATCGAGGATCTCGCGGGCCCTGACCTCGAGCTCGGGAAAGTAGTTGCTCTGCGTGCGCATCAGCCGGCGCAGCGCCACGTTCGCCCGTCGCGCCTCTTCGGGCGTCGCAGCCCGCTCGTCGTGCAGCCGCTCGATCTCGGCCTGCAGGGCGAGCATCGTCTTGAGCGCCTCGGTCGGGAGGGTCTTCCCGATCCGGAATGACGGGATGCCGAGGGCCTGGAACGTCTGCCCCTTCATCGCCCGCTCGAGCGCGATCTCGAGAGTCGCCCGCTCGTCGAGCGGCTGGGACTCCAGGAGCGCCTCGAGCGAGACCCCGAGCACACGCGCGATCGCCCGCAGGAGCGTCAGCTTCGGCTCGCGGCGCCCGTTCTCGATCATCGACAGCTGGCTCGGCACCCGGTCGACAGCCGACGCGAGCTCTTCGAGCGTCAGGCCGCGCTCGATCCGCAGCTGTCGCACACGGCGACCGATGGTGAGGGAATCCACCTCTTCATCGTCGGGGAGGCCTGCCGCCGGCTCATGGGTCACGGGGGACGTCATCGGGCGATTCTGTCACGAAAGCAGAAATAGCGCGAAAGTTCACAGCCCCGATGGTCGGTTTCGACACCGAAGTTCACCGCAGAGTGGTCTCACGACCTCCGGCAGATCTACGCAGAACGCGGATCATCGGATGCCTCGACCCGGCGCACACGCGGGGCCCCGGCATCCTCCGACTCTCCATGAACTCGCTCACAGGAAGACAGGACCATGACACCTGCCACCACCACCCCCATGCGCACCCGCACTGCGCCGACGCCCACCGCCGCTCACGAGCCCACGATCGAGATCGCCGGCCGCCTCGGTCCCCGCTACGACGAGATCCTGACGCCCGAGGCCATCGCCTTCCTCGCGGCGCTGCACGACCGGTTCGGCGCCCGCCGTCACGACCGCCTCGCCGCACGCCTGCGCCGCCGCTTCGAGATCGGCAACGGCCACGACCCGCAGTTCCGCGACGACACCCGCCACATCCGCGAGGACGACTGGACGGTCGCCGGTGCGGGACCCGGCCTCGAGGACCGGCGCGTCGAGATCACCGGGCCGACCGATCCGAAGATGACGATCAACGCGCTCAACTCCGGGGCCAAGGTCTGGCTCGCCGACCAGGAGGACGCGACCAGCCCGACGTGGCGCAACGTCATCGAGGGTCAGCTGAGCCTGCGCGACGCGATCCGCGGCGAGCTGTCGTTCACGAGTCCGGAGGGCAAGCGCTACGAGGTGACGGCGACCGAGACCCCGACGATCGTGATGCGCCCGCGTGGGTGGCACCTGCCCGAGCAGCACATCCGCTTCACCGACCGCATGGGCCGGACGCTCTCGGCATCCGGATCGCTCGTCGACTTCGGCCTCTACTTCTTCCACAACGCGCGGCAGCTGATCGCGAACGGCCGCGGCCCGTACTTCTACATCGCCAAGCTCGAGTCCAGTGAAGAGGCCAAGCTCTGGGACGACATCTTCACGTTCAGCGAGCAGTACATCGGGATCCCGCATGGCACGATCCGCGCGACCGTGCTCATCGAGACGCTGCCGGCGGCGTTCGAGATGGATGAGATCCTCTTCGAGCTGCGCGATCACATCGCGGGACTCAACGCGGGACGCTGGGACTACATCTTCTCGATCATCAAGAACTACCGCGGGCGCGGCGCCCGGTTCGTGCTGCCGGACCGGAGCGAGGTGACGATGACCGTCCCCTTCATGCGGGCCTACACCGAACTGCTCGTGAAGACCTGCCATAAGCGCGGCGCGTATGCGATCGGCGGCATGAGCGCCTTCATCCCCAACCGCCGCGACCCCGAGGTGACCGAGCGCGCCTTCGAGAAGGTCGCCGCCGACAAGAAGCGCGAGGCCGGCGACGGCTTCGACGGCACGTGGGTCGCGCATCCCGACCTGATCCCGGTCGCCCGCGCCGAGTTCGACGCCGTGCTCGGCGATCGTCCGAACCAGCTCGACCGGCAGCGGCCGGAAGTCGAGGTGTCGGCGTCGGATCTCATCGACGTGCACATCGGCCGCCCGATCACGGCGACGGGCGTGCACGGCAACGTGTCGGTGGCCATCCGCTACATCGAGGCATGGCTGCGAGGACTCGGTGCCGTCGCGATCGACAATCTGATGGAGGATGCCGCGACCGCCGAGATCTCGCGCTCGCAGGTGTGGCAGTGGGTCCACCAGGACCAGGCCACCGAGGACGGCACCCCGATCACGCGGGACTTCATCGAGGGCCTCATCGCCCAGGTTCTCGGCGAGGTCGACCGCCGCGAGGGCGACCGCTTCGACGACGCGGCGGAGATCTTCCGCGAGGTCGCGCTGGGCCAGGAGTTCCCCGCCTTCCTCACGCTGCCCGCCTACACCCGCCACCTCGTCGACGCCGACTGAACCGAGACCTGAAAGGAGACGAAATGACCGCCTACAACGACGACATCGAGTCTGTCCGCGCGCTCAAGGCGCGGCACGGCTCCCCCTGGAACGCCGTCGATCCGGAGGCCGTCGCCCGCATGCGGGCGCAGAACCGGTTCCGCACGGGGCTGGAGATCGCGCAGTACACCGCCGACATCATGCGCCGCGACATGGCCGAGTACGACGTCGATCCCTCGGTCTATACGCAGTCCCTCGGCGTCTGGCACGGCTTCATCGGGCAGCAGAAGCTCATCTCGATCAAGAAGCACCTGAAGAGCACGAACAAGCGCTATCTCTACCTCTCGGGGTGGATGGTCGCTGCCCTCCGCTCCGAGTTCGGACCGCTCCCCGACCAGTCGATGCACGAGAAGACCGCGGTGCCGGCGCTCATCCACGAGCTCTACACGTTCCTGCGGCAGGCCGACGCCCGCGAGCTCGACCTGCTCTTCACGCAGCTCGACGCCGCGCGGGCCGCCGGCGATGACACCGCGGCGGAGTTCATCCAGTCGCAGATCGACACCCACGAGACCCACGTGGTGCCGATCATCGCCGACATCGACGCGGGCTTCGGAAACCCCGAGGCTACCTACCTCCTCGCCAAGAAGATGATCGAGGCGGGCGCCTGCGCCATCCAGATCGAGAACCAGGTCTCGGACGAGAAGCAGTGCGGGCACCAGGACGGCAAGGTCACCGTCCCGCACGAGGACTTCCTCGCCAAAATCGCCGCGGTGCGCTACGCGTTCCTCGAGCTCGGCATCGACAACGGCGTCATCGTCGCCCGCACCGACTCGCTCGGGGCCGGCCTCACGCAGAAGCTCGCGGTGTCGAACGAGCCCGGCGACCTGGGCGACAGGTACAACTCGTTCCTCGACGTCGAAGAGATCACCGAGGCGCAGCTGAGCGACGGCGACGTGGTCATCCGCCGCGAAGGCAGGCTGCTGCGCCCGAAGCGCCTGGCGAGCAATCTGTATCAGTTCCGCTCGGGCACCGGCGAGGAGCGGGTCGTGCTCGACTGCGTGACGTCGCTGCGCAACGGCGCCGACCTGCTGTGGATCGAGACCGAGAAGCCGCACCTCGACCAGATCGCGGGGATGGTCGACGCGATCCGCGAGGAGGTGCCCGACGCGAAGCTCGTCTACAACAACAGCCCGTCGTTCAACTGGACGCTCAACTTCCGGCAGCAGGCCTACGACCAGCTCGCTGCGGAGGGGCAGGATGTCGCGGCCTACGACCGCGCCGACCTCATGAGCGCCGAGTACGACGACACCGAGCTGTCCCGGCTCGCCGACGAGAAGATCCGCACCTTCCAGCGCGACGGGTCGGCGCGCGCCGGCATCTTCCACCACCTGATCACGCTGCCGACCTACCACACGGCCGCGCTCTCGACCGACGATCTCGCGAAGGGCTACTTCGGCGACGAGGGCATGCTCGCCTACGTGAAGGGCGTCCAGCGGCGCGAGATCCGCGAGGGGATCGCCACCGTCCGGCACCAGAACATGGCCGGAAGCGACATCGGCGACACCCACAAGGAGTACTTCGCCGGCGACGCCGCCCTCAAGGCCGGTGGTCAGCACAACACGATGAACCAGTTCAGCTGACGGACGGAGAACGGATGCCTCGGGCCGCGCCGGCCCGAGGCATCCGTCGTTCTGAGATCTCTTCGTGCATTCGGTCGACTCCGCCTCCCTCCGTTCGACGCCCTGAGCAGTAACGTCGCTCGAACGGAAAGGACAGCGCGATGAAATATCTCATGCTCGTGGTCGTCGACCCCTCCCTCGAAGACACGGAGGAGGCGCCGATCACGATCGAGCAGTGGGTCGACGAGACCTACGGCGCGGGCAAGGCGACCGACGGCGACCGGCTGCGTCCGCCCGCCGATGCGAAGACCGTGCGCCGCCGCGGCGGCAAGGTGCTCGTGACCGACGGCCCCTTCGCCGAGACGCACGAATGGATCGCCGGCTACGACATCCTCGAGGCGGACTCGCTCGACGAGGCCGTCGAGATCGCCTCGCGGCACCCGATGGCCACCTCCGGCATCATCGAGCTGCGGCCCGCGTGGCCCCTCGACCTGTGACGCGCACGACCTGACGGCCCGACGCGGAGGTCGGGCCCGTCGACCGGGCCTGTCGCTCAGACCCTGGGTGCTGCGTTTCGCGCGGCGCCCAGGGCGTGGGCCTCGGCTTCGCGAGCGAGGCGCTGGCCGCGGATGCCGCTCGCGATCGCCCAGCCGAGCAGCCACGCGACCGCCAGCACCGTGATGCCGAACGACACGCGCAGCGCGACATCCTGATCGGGCAGCAGCACCACCGGCAGGAGTGAGAGCACTCCCCCGATGACCGTGCCGACTGCTCCGGTCAGCGCCAGCGCGCATGCTCCCCACAGCCACCACACGAGCCCACCGACCGCGACGAGCACGACCGACGAGATGACGGCTCCCCAGACCAACTCGTCCATGAGGGCCAGAGTACTGCTCACAGCCCTCGCGCACAGCGTGCCGGACGGATGCGCGACAGCCAGGGCCGCGCATCCACCTCCGCGCCGCGGCTCGCCCCGGTACGCTCGAAGGCGTGACCGAACGCGCTCCTCTGTCCCGCAAGCTCTCCGCGATCGCCGAGTCGGCGACCCTCAAGGTCGATGCCAAGGCCAAGGCCCTGCAGGCGGCGGGCCGCCCGGTCATCAGCTACGCCGCGGGCGAGCCCGACTTCTCGACGCCGCAGTTCATCGTGGATGCCGCGATCGAGGCGCTCCACGACCCCGCGAACTACCGCTACACACCCGCCGTCGGCCTTCCCGTGCTGCGCGAGGCCATCGCGGCCAAGACGCTGCGCGATTCGGGCCTCGAGGTCTCGCCGTCGCAGGTCGTCGTGACCAACGGTGGCAAGCAGGCGGTCTACCAGGCCTTCCAGGCTGTCGTGAACCCGGGCGACGAGGTGCTCCTCCCCGCCCCGTACTGGACGACCTATCCCGAGGCCATCGCCCTCGCCGACGGCATTCCCGTCGAGGTGTTCGCCGGCGCCGACCAGGAGTACAAGGTCACCGTCGAGCAGCTCGAGGCCGCGCGCACCGACAAGACGACGGCGCTCGTCTTCGTGTCGCCCTCGAACCCCACCGGCTCGGTATACACCGCCGACGAGACGAAGGCGATCGGCGAGTGGGCCGTCGAGCACGGCATCTGGATCATCTCCGACGAGATCTACCAGAACCTCGTCTACGAGGGAGTGCGTGCCGTCTCGATCGTCGAGGCGGTTCCGGATGCCGCGGCCCAGACGATCCTGGTCAACGGCGTCGCGAAGACCTACGCCATGACGGGGTGGCGCCTGGGCTGGATGGTCGGCCCCGCCGACGCGATCAAGCTCGCCGCGAACCTCCAGTCGCACCTCAGCTCGAACGTCAACAACGTCGCGCAGCGCGCCGCGCTCGCGGCGCTGACCGGACCGCAGACCGACGCGGAGGAGTTCCGCCTTGCCTTCGACCGCCGACGCAAGCTCATCGTCTCGGAGCTGTCGAAGATCGAGGGCGTCACCGTGCCGAACCCGCTCGGCGCCTTCTACGCCTACCCCGACGTCCGAGGTCTGCTCGGTCGCGAGTGGCGCGGCAAGCGCGTGGAGACCTCGCTCGAGCTCGCCGACCTGATCCTCGACGAGGTCGAGGTCGCCGTCGTCCCCGGCGAGGCGTTCGGCCCGTCGGGATACCTCCGCCTCTCGTACGCGCTCGGCGACGAGGCGCTGCTCGAGGGCGTCCGGCGCATGCAGGAGCTGTTCGCGTAACGATGAGGATCACCGAATCGGCGGACTGGCGCGACGCGCTCCCGTTCGAGAACCCCGTCCTGCTGGCCGAGGTCCTGCCGGGAGAGCCCGCCCGCTGCGCGGGCTGCGGTCCTGACGTGGAGCCGCGGCCACGTGAAGAGCTCTGGGCGTACAAGCACCGGCATCCGAACAACCATGCCGGCTACGTCCGCTTCTACTGCGCCGCCCACGTGCCCGCCGCGCGCCGCCCGCCCGCAGCGCCCGCCGCGCCGGTGCGCAGGGAGCGCTCGCGCACCGCGGCGTCGCCCGCACGCCGGACGCCGGCTCAGCCGGAGCGGCCCGCGACGCTCTGCCCGAACTGCTTCGTGGAGGTGCCGCCGACCGGCGTCTGCGGCATCTGCGGCCAGACCGTCGCCTGAGTCCCTCGCGCCTCGCAGGCGCCGGCCCGGCACGCGCCAGGCAGGGCCTGGCGGCTGAACCCTAGAGCTCGACGCCGAGGAGCACCGGCTCGGGCTGCAGCACGAGCCCGAACTCGGCCTGCACACGGCCCTGGATGAAGCGCGCGAGCTCCGAGAGCTCGGCGGCGGTCGCGTTGCCGCGGTTCGTGAGGGCGAGCGCGTGCTTGCTCGACACCGCCGCGCGGGACCGCGGCAGCCTGAAGCCCTTGCCGATCCCCGAGTGCTCGATGAGCCAGGCCGCGCTCACCTTGACGTCGGGCTCGTGGGTCACAGGCGTCGGCACATAGCCGTCGAACGACGCGAGCGGGATGACGAGCACGGGGTCGAAGTCCGGGGCGACGGGCCAGCGCGGGCAGGCGTCGGGGAGCGTACGGGCGAAGGATACCGAGACCACCGCGTTCTGGAAGAACGACCCTGCGCTCCAGGTGTCGGGGTCGTCGGCATCGAGCACCATGCCCTTGCGGCGCCGCGTCTCGATGACGTGCTCGCGGATCCAGGCGACGCTGACCGCCTCGCCCTCGGCGAGGCCGAGCGCCGTGCGCAGCTGCGAGCCGGCGATCGGGCGCTCCGCGTGCCCCACCTCGGCGAGCTCGAGCGTCACCGAGAGGATGACGGCGGACCGCTCCGGCACCGAGCCGTAATGGTGTTTCAGCACCGAGGTGCGGAACCCGAGGCCGAGATCGGCGGCGGGCACGGTCGACACCTCGCCGGTCGACTCGTCGAGGAGATCGACCTCGACGAGCGTCTGCACGATCTCCTGGCCGTAGGCGCCGATGTTCTGCACGGGCGCGGCACCCACCGTCCCGGGGATGCCCGACATCGCTTCGATGCCGGCGAGCCCCTGTTCGACGGCGAAGGCGACCAGCGCGTCCCAGTCGTGCCCCGCCTCGACGCGGAGGCGTGCGAAGCCGGGCCGGGGCGACGGCATCCGTTCGATCCCCTGCGTGAGCACGCGCACGACCGTTCCCTCGAACGGCTCGTCGCCCACGAAGAGGTTGGACCCGCCACCGAGCGCGAGCCACGGCTCGCCGTCGGCCCACACCTCCAGGAGCGCGGCCACGAGCTCGTCGCGGGTGGGCGCATCGATCATGCGCGCGGGCACGCCGCCGGTGCGCAGCGTCGTGAGCTGCGCGAGCGGGAGAGGCTCGACGTCGGGCATGGGCTAGGCGAGACGGACGCGGACCTGGGCTTTGACGAGCACCGTCGCGCCGTCGTGCGACACCGTGAGGTCGATGCGCGCGGTCTCGTCGTCGACAGCGCCGACCTTGGCGACGACGGTGACGTCGGCGCCCGATTCGGGCTCGACGACGACGGGGCGGGTGAACCGCACGCCGTACTCGAGGATGCGGCCGGCGTCGCCGAGCCACGGCATGACCGTCTGGACCGCGAGGCCCATCGTGAGCATGCCGTGCGCGAGCACGCCGGGAAGGCCGACCGACTCGGCGATGTCGTCGCGGTAGTGGATCGGATTGAAGTCGCCCGACGCGCCGGCGTAGCGCACGAGCGAGTCGCGGGTCAGGTGCACGGTGCGCTCGGCGACGATGTCGCCCACGGTGAGCTCGGTCACTTCTCGCCCTCCCCCACGACCAGCACGGAGGTCGCGGTCACGACATGGGCGCCCGAGGCATCCGTGATGACCGACTCGCTGGTGACCATGGCGTTGCCGCCGAGGGCCCGGATGCCGGTGACGGCGAGTCTGCCCGTCAGCTCATCGCCGGCGACGATCGGCCGCGTGTAGGCGAAGCGCTGCTCGGCGTGCAGCACGTTCTGCAGGACAATGCCCGAGTCGGGCTGGGCGAGCAGCTGCTGCAAGGTCTGCTCCTGCACGACGATCGCGAACGTGGGCGGCGCGACGACGTCGGCGTAGCCGAGGGCCTGCGCGGCGGCGGGGTCGGTGTGCTGGGGGTCGTCGGCGAAGACCGCCCGCGCGAACTCGCGCACCTTCTCACGACCGACGAGATAGGGCGACGTCGGCGGGAAGTCCCGCCCGACGAGGTCGGGGTTCACTGGCACCGTGCCATCCTACCGAGCCGGTTGCGTGGCCCTTCGACGACGGATGCCTCAGCGCGCGCGCCCTCGGACGGCCCGGACGGCCATCTGCACGGCGATGAAGATGAGGAAGACCGCGAAGAGGATGTTGCCCACGAGGGGGTCGACGAGGGTCGCGATCCAGGCGCCGAGCGCGGTGGTCGTGCAGGCGGCGACGCCCACGAGCACGGCGGCGAGGAGGTCGACGTTGCGGCGGCGGACGTTGCCGATCGTTCCCGAGATCGCCGTCGGGATCATCATGAGCAGCGACGTGCCCTTCGCGATGAGGTCGCTCGTGCCGAAGACGATCATGAGCGCCGGCACGACGATGATCCCGCCGCCGACACCGAGGAGTCCCGCGAGCGTGCCCGTGATGACGCCGAGCACGAGGAGTCCCGTGATCGTGAGGAAGGTGAGCGGCAGCTCGGCCTCGCGCGAGGGGATGACGAGGAAGAGGCTCACGATGACGATCACGAGGAAGCCCACGAACGACCAACGGAGGACGGTCTGCGAGATCTTCGGGAGGAGCCACGTGCCGATCTGCGCGCCGACCACCGCGCCGAGGGCGAGGATGAGCGCCGGGATCCAGGCGACCGAGCCGTGAATGGCGTAGGAGATGACCCCGACCGCCGCCGTCGGCACGATCGCCGCGAGAGACGTGCCCGCCGCGAGGCGCTGATCGAACTTCAGCAGGAGCACGAGGAGCGGCACGATGACGGTCCCGCCGCCCACGCCGAAGAGCCCGGAGAGCAGCCCCGCGAGCAGGCCGACGCCGATGCAGGAGAGGAAGAAGCGCGGAGTGCGTGCCGCGCCGGTGGTTGCGTCCGACACGGTCAGTCGGAGGCCGCGTCGTCGATGGCCCAGTGATCGCCGTCCGCGACGACGTAGTACTCGTAGTGGACTTCGGTCGGCTCCGGCGTGGCGAGAGGCTGATTGTCGTCGTCGGTCAGCGCCTGATAGGTCTCGGTCGTCGCGACCGTGATGGTGCCGCCGTCGCGGGTGATGCCCGTCACGCTCAGGTCGTACTGATCGGTCGACTCGCCGAAGGCCTGCGCCTGGCTCTCGAACGCGGCGCACTCCTGAAGGTCGATCTGCGCGCGGAACGCCTCCGTCGTGGCGGCGAAGAACTTGTCGCAGTCGACTTCGCTCCACGCGTCGTCGTAGAGCTCGACGGCGTGCACCGCGGACTTCTCGTCATCGTTCGCGGGCTGGGCGCCGCCGGCGCCCAGAGCGCCGGCGAGGAGCATGGGAATGAGGACGATCGCCGTGATGACGAGGCCGAGCACGAAGACCCCGATCACGACCCAGACGATCCAGAGGTTCGACTTCTTCCGCGGCGGAGGACCGCCGAGCGGGCCGGCATCGGCAACCCTGGCGCCGGGAACACCGGCCGCGGAGGCGTAGGTGGGAGCGCCCAGACCGAGGGACGCGTCATCCGTCTGCGAATACGGATCGGCGGGCACCTGGGGGCTCGCCGGCACCGGCGTGTTCGCGGACGCCTGCGTGTGCTCGGTCCACTGAGTTCCGTCCCACCACCGCTGGGCTCCGCGTCCGTCGTCGTACCAGCCGGGAGGAGGAGAACTCATACGGCAACCCTACTCGCGGGTCTCGCGACGGGCCGTGTCCGCGGGTGCCCGCTGACCGGGCTCACGACAGTCGCGCTCCGACGAGGCTCGGGTCGGGATCGCGCCACTTCTGCGCCGACTGCAGGATCCAGAACGCGGCGAAAAGGCCCAGCGCGATGAACTCGCACGCGAAGACCGGCGGGGGCGGGGCATCCGGAATCTCCCCCCGCGCGACGAGCACGACCAGCACGATCATGTCGATGACGAGCGCCGTCGCGATGACGATGTTCGTGACGGCGAGCGCCCGCGAGGGTTGCACCCACCGCGGATCGGTCGCGTGCGGGAACGCGTTCCACACCGCGACGGCCGCGATCACGAGGAAGAACAGGCCTGTCGCGACGAAGTGCCCGAACGCGAGGAACGCGTCGCGTGCGAACGTCCAGGTGAGGCAGACGACCAGCAGCACTGCTGTGGTGACGAGGACGGATGCTGCGATCTGCCGCCACGCGAGGCGCTGCCGTCTGCGGATCCCGAGCGCGACGACCACCAGCACGGCACCCACGACGAGGTACGTCGCGACATCGTTGCCGACACCCGCGCGCACTTCGAGGGGGACGCAGGTCGTGTCGCCCGGGCAGGTGGCTGCGAACCCCGGGATGCCGCCCGGCTGCATCGGCGTCGGCACGACCGCGATGATCGGCGCGAGAAGGGCGGCCGCGTCGAGCAGATTGCGCTCGACACCGCGCCCCGAGAGGGCGAAGAGGCCGAAGGATGCCGCGACGAGAGCTCCCACGAAGGCATTGTGCGCCGGCGAGTAGAAGTACGCGCTGATCGAGGGCAGCACCCCGACCTCGCGGATCGCGAACCCCACGGCGACCCCGATGACCAGCACGATTGCCGCGATCCCGATCCGCACGTAGCGGTAGGTGCGCATGAGCGACGTCTCGATCGGCACGTCCGTCATCGGGCTCCTTCGATCACGTGGGGGCTCCACGCTAGCCTCCCGCTGCGTGGGCCGCCGGGTGCGCCGCGCGCACGATGGGAGTAGAACGGAGGCGGTGCAGGAAGAAGGCGTGTGGCGATGAGTCGAGCTCACGGTCACGAGACGGTACCGACCGCGCGCCGCGTCGACCACCTCGACGCGGCGCAGTGCTGGATGCGGCTGCAGCAGACCGCGCTCGGGCGGCTGGCGGTCGTCCGCGAGGACGGCACGCCCGACGTCTTCCCGGTGAACTACGTCGCGCACGAGGGCTCGCTGTACGTGCGCACCGCGCGCGACAGCAAGCTGCTGCACATCGCCCACCACCCCGCGGTGGCGTTCGAGATCGACGGCGACAACGAAGACGAACGGTGGAGCGTCGTGGCCCGCGGGCCGGCCGAGCGCGTCACGAGCGACGCCGAGATCCGCGCGAGCGGCATCGAGCGGCTCAGCTCCTGGAGTCCCACCGCGAAGCACTTCGTCATCCGCATCACGGCTCATACCGTGACGGGCCGGCGGTTCGCGAAGACCGAGGGCCGCGCCGATCCGGTGCAGCCTTTCGCGGCGGATGCCTCGTCGCCCGCACCACTCGAAGAGCCGCCTTCGCGGGCCCAGCGCCCGGAGCCGATCCCGCACCACACCCCGCGCGCCGAGCCGCGCTGAGTGCAGGGCCGGCCGCGGGAATGGACTGGGGCGGGCCGTGCCGGACCAGGATCCGCTGTCAACCCCGTGGCGAGGATCGGTCGCTCCGAGGACCGTTGATCTGGACGCCGGCAAACGCCGACAACAAAGGGGGACATCGATGAGCACCAGCGATCGCGAAGAGGGCGGACAGAAGGACGAGCCGCGGGGCGCTGACCCCACGGCGGCCGAGTCAGGCTCGGAGTCCCCGGAGGAGGGCGCCGCGGCGGAGGCGGATGCCGAGGAGGCCGTCGTCGACCACGGCCACCCGTAGCCGAGGACGTCCGGACGGGCGCCTCGTCCGGGACGGAGACGATGACAGCGCGGGTGCACGCCGCGCAGAACTCAGGGATCACGTGTGAGCGACACCACTGACGAGATCCGGGTGGGGTCCTCCACCCTCTCCCGGTTGCGCAGCCGGATGACGGCGAGCGCGGCCGACCTGCTCGCCCCGCATCCCGGGGTCACTCCGCTGGAGCGCGGCTGGGTGCTGCCCGTCGCACTGGTCTGGTTCGCAGGGCGTGCCGTGAACCTGGTGCTCCTCGCCCTCGCATATGCGGCGTCGAGGCTCGGCCACTGGCCCTTCGGGCCGGACGGCGCCCAGGCGACGACGTTCGTGAACTTCCTCTCCGGCTGGGACGCCGCCCGCTACGGCGCGATCGCCTCGTGGGGCTATCCGCTGACGCTCCCCATCGACGATCAGGGCGGTGTCGCCCTCAACAACTGGGCGTTCCTGCCGGCATTCCCCTTCTTCGAGCGCGTGCTGGCCAGCGCGACCGGGGTGTCGTGGCAGCTCGCGGGGGTGCTCATCAGCGTGGTGGCATCGGGCGCGGCGACCGTCGTCCTGTACGCGCTGCTGCGACACGTCACGACAGAGCGCGCCGCGTGGTGGGCGGTCGTCCTCTTCTCGCTCGGTCCGCTGTCGTTCGTCTTCGTGCTCGGGTACGCCGAGTCATTGTTCCTTCTGTGCGTCTTCTCGGCGCTGCTGCTCGCCGTGCGGCGGCGATACCTCCTGATCGCCCCTGTCGGGATCCTCGCCGCGTTCACGCGACCCGGAGCGCTCGCGCTGGCACTGAGCCTCGGCATCCTTCTCCTCGGTCGCCTGCTCAACCGCCGTCGCGATCCGATGCCCGCCGCGGAAATCGTCGCGCTCGTCGCGTCGGGGCTTTCCATCGCGATCGCGGGCCTCATGTGGCCCGTGATCGCCGACGCCGTCACTGGCGTGCCCGGTGCCTACGTGCAGACCGAGATGGCGTGGTGGGTGCCCTTCCTCGGCGAAGGGCACCTCATCCCGTTCGTGCCGGGAATCGTCATGGGGTGGACCTGGCTGGGACCACTCGGGGTGCTCCTGGCTCTCGCACTGCTTGCGGCGGTCTTGTGGTGGATCGTGTCGAGACCGGTGCGGCGGCTCGGGCTCGAGGTCGTCGGCTTCGCGTTGAGCTACGCGCTCTTCCTGTTCGCCGTGTTCCTGCCGACGCAGTCCCTCGCGCGGCTCCTCCTGCCCCTCGCACCACTGCTCGCCGACGAGCGGCTCTCGTCCACGCGGCGGCGGCGGATCTGGTCGCTGTCGACCAGCCTCGTGCTCCAGGCCGTGGCCGTCCTCCTGCTCTGGACGCTCGGCAATCCGTGAGGCACCGGCCAAGGGGGATACCGGAGGCCGGGGGACGCCGATAAAACGGAGAGGGGCTTCGGGTCCCCCGACGACGGACCGGCGAGGGAGTGTGACATGCAGGCGGCATTTCGAGATCGCACGGAGGCGGGCCGGCTTCTCGCGGCCCGGTTGAGCCCGTTCGCCGCCGAGCACCCCGTGGTGCTGGGTCTCCCGCGCGGAGGGGTCCCGGTGGCGTTCGAAGTCGCCGCCGCCCTGAGTGCGCCACTCGATGTCATCGTAGTGCGAAAGCTCGGCGTTCCCGATCAGCCGGAGCTCGCGATGGGCGCGATCGGCGAGAACGGCGTCCGCGTCGTCGATGACCACATCCTGCGCATCACCGGCGTGCAGCCGCGCGAGGTGGACAGGGTCGAACAGCGGGAGCGCGCCGAGCTGGAGCGACGCGTGGCCCGGTATCGCGGCGACCGAGCCCGGGTGTCCCTCCAGGGCCGCGTCGTCATCCTCGTCGACGACGGAATCGCGACAGGTTCCACGGCCCGCGCCGCATGCCGGGTGGCGCGGGCTCTCGGAGCGTCGCGCATCGTGCTCGCCGCGCCCGTCGGGCCGCCCGACGTCGCGCAGCGCGTGGCGGACGACGCCGACGAGGTGATCTGCGTGTCGCAGCCCGAGGACTTCTCCGCGGTCGGCTCGGCGTACCAGGAGTTCGCACAGACGTCCGATGAAGAGGTCGAACAGCTGCTCGCCGAGGGAGCGGGGCCGCACGCGGGGCCTTCGGCGTCGGCCGCGGCGGCCGAAGTCCCCTGACGGCGGAGGCCGGATCATTGCCGCGGCGCCAGTTGCCACATGATGTGGCAACTCGATGCCGAGATGCCACATGATGTGGCAACTCGGCGTCGACGGGCCCGCGCCTGACCCGGTGGGCGGGTGAGCAAACCCGGTGTCGAGAGGGGTCAGAGGCGTTCGGGGCGGAATCCATAGCCGATCACCCGCGCGCCGATCGGACGCACGATGGGGATGATCAGCCGCAGCGCCGCGCGCTCGCGACGCGTCGGCGGATTGTGAAGAAGACGGATGCCGCGACCCGACGCGATCGTGCGGTGCAAGAGGCGCTGCAATGCCTGCATGAGCGCGGTCGGCCGCGCGCGGCGGCGCTGCACGGCCGCGCACGCTCTATCGAGCGCGGCCTCGCGGTCGTCGACGGCGAGCGCCGGAACGATCCGTCGGGCGGCGGCGACAGCATCCTGGATCGCGTAGTTGATCCCGACCCCGAACGCAGGCGACATCGCGTGCGCGGCATCGCCGAGACACAGCGCACCCGGCATCCACCACCGTTCGAGGCGATCGATCTGCACGGACAGCAGCTTGACGTCGTCCCAGGAATCGATCCGGGAGACGACCTCCGCGATGCGGGGCGCGGCGCTCGCGATGCGCGCTCGGAAGGCTTCGAGTCCCGCCGCGCGAACCCGGTCGATCGTCCCCTTCTCGATGAGAAGTCCGCACTGCAGATACCCGGGGCGGGGGATCGTGATGAGGAACGAATCCGCGTCGACCCACAGCAGCGTGTCGGGCAGCGGCGCGGTGGGACGCGGCATCCGGAACCACAGCACGTCGACCGGAACGCCGTAGGCGCGCGTCCGGATGCCGAGACTCTCGCGGACGGTCGAATCACGGCCGTCGGCCGCGATGGTGAGTGCCGCCGACACTTCGAGATCGCCGTCGGCAGTCCTCGCCCTCACCCCCCGAACGCGCCCATCGCGACGGATCACGTCGGTGACCTTCGCCCCCATCCGCAAGTGGAACGAGGGGTAGCGGGCAGCCGCCGCCGAGAGCAGATCGAGGAGGTCGCCCTGGGGCATGAGGGTGATGAAGCGGTTGGGCGCCGGCAGGGTGCGGCAATCGATCGCGTGCAGCCGCACCCTGTTGATGACGACATCGAGTCTGGGGAGCGGTGTATGGGCGACAGCATCGAAGCCCGCGCGCAGACCCAGCGCGTCGATGAGGTTCAGCGTGCTCGGATGCACGGTGTCGCCGCGGAAGTCGCGGAAGAAGTCGTCGTGCTTCTCGAGCACCACGACCTCCACGCCCTCGCGCGCAAGCAGCAGGCCGAGGATGATGCCGGCAGGCCCACCACCCGCGATGCACACATCCGCCGTCATCTCCACAGACGGGACTCTACGCGCCGCATGGCTCCGCCTCTCCGAACATACGAACGTCATCCTGCGTGGGCCGAAAAGCGACCGGGAGGCGGCGGATGGGGCAATGCAACCTCTGTGTCTCTTGAAATTTTCACTAGTTTATCTAGCGAATACTCACCCGAGCTGCCTACCATCGAGGACGTCACTCGCAACCAGGAGAGCCATGAACATGCCGATCATCTCGGTCCGGGACGTGTGCAAGTCCTATGGCCGCGGTCAGAACCGCTTCGACGCGCTGAAGGGGGTGAGCTTCGACATCCGCGAAGGCGAAAGTGTCGCGATCATCGGCAAGAGCGGCTCGGGTAAGTCCACGCTGATGCACATCCTCGCCCTTCTCGACGCCCCCTCGTCGGGCACAGTCGAACTCGAGGGCGTCGACACCTCGACCCTGCGTGGAAGCCGCCTCAACCGCACCCGCAACAAGACGTTCGGGTTCGTGTTCCAGCAGTTCTTCCTCACCGGGAACTCGACCGTGCTCGAGAACGTGATCCTGCCGCTGAAGATCGCGGGGATCGGTCCCTCCGAGCGCCGCCGTCTTGGTCATGCCGCGCTCGAGCAGCTCGAGCTCGGCGACAAGGCCAAGAACAAGGCGGTCGATCTCTCGGGTGGACAGAAGCAGCGCACCGTCATCGCCCGCGCGCTCGTGAACAACCCGCGCATCATCCTCGCCGACGAGCCCACGGGCAGCCTCGACACCGCCACCGGCGCGGTCGTGGAGGACATCCTGTTCTCACTCAACCGCGAGAACGGCATCACGCTGATCGTCGTCACGCACGACGAAGAGCTCGCTGCCCGCTGCGACCGACGCCTGTTCATCCGCGACGGCCTGCTGGTCGAGGACTCCGCGGCAGTGGCGGCATGAGAACCGGCGACCTGATCGGCTCTGCCGTCTCGAACACCTTCCGCTCCAAGACCCGTACGATCCTCACGATCCTTGCGATCTTCGTCGGCGCCTTCACCCTCACTCTCACGAGCGGGCTCGGCACCGGGATCAACGCCTTCATCGACGACACCGTCACATCGATCGGCGCCTCCGACGTCATGACGGTCACGACGACACCCGAAGGCGCGACCGGAGTCGATGCCACCGAACCGGTCGAATACAACCCGGATGCCATCGCCAGCGGCCAGCCCGGCCCTCCCGGAACGACCGTCGTCGCCCTCACCCCCGAAGACCTCGACACGATCGCCGGGATCGAGGGCGTCACCGACGTCGTGCCGACACGCTCGATACGACCCGACTACATCCAGGCAGGCGACGGCACGAAGTACGTCATCGGCGTCGGGAGCCTCATCGCCGGCCAGACGATCCCGCTCGAGTCGGGGGGCGAACCCGACGACGATGCCACGGAGCCGCAGCTCGTGCTGCCGGTCGCGTTCGTCGAACCGCTGGGCCTCGGAGACCCCGAGAGCGCGATCGGGCAGACGGTCACCCTGGCGATCACGGATGCCGAGCGCACCCAGCATCTCGTCGAC
Organism: Microbacterium sp. F51-2R; assembly: GCF_052180235.1. GTDB lineage: Bacteria > Actinomycetota > Actinomycetes > Actinomycetales > Microbacteriaceae > Microbacterium. Next base: position 1,449,632 of record NZ_CP197470.1, read on the forward strand.
GCGACCGTCGTCGGCATCGCCGAAGAGGGCCTCGCCTCTCCGAGCGGCGCCGCGATCGTGCCGAACGCGGCCCTCAGCGACGAGCTCTTCGAGGCGCAGAGCATCGGCCTGCCCGCCGAGGACGTCGAGCGATACGCGCAGGCCAGCGTGTTCTTCGGCCCGGGGTTCACGGACGAGGACGTCCAGGCCCTGAAGGACCGCCTGTCCGACGCCGGCTACACCGGCTCCACGGTCTCCGACCAGCTCGGGCTGTTCAAGACCGTGATCGACGGGATCGTGCTCGTGCTCAACGCATTCGCGATCATCGCCCTGCTCGCGGCGAGCTTCGGCATCGTGAACACCCTCTATATGTCGGTGCAGGAGCGCACGCGCGAGATCGGCCTCATGAAGGCGATGGGCATGGGCAACGGGCGGGTGTTCAGCCTGTTCAGCCTCGAAGCCGCCTTCATCGGGTTCCTCGGCAGCGCCATCGGAGTGGCCGTCGCCATGCTCGCGGGCAGCGCGCTGAGCTCGGCACTCTCCAGCTCGATCCTCGCGGACCTGCCCGGCCTCACGCTCATCGCCTTCGACCCGCTCTCCGTCGCCGGCATCATCATCGTCGTCATGCTGATCGCGTTCCTCGCCGGCACGCTTCCGGCGGCGCGCGCCGCACGCGCCGACCCCGTCGAGTCACTCCGCTACGAGTAGGGTCAGTGCATCGGCTCGAGAAGGTGCCTCGCTCGCAGCGTGGGCCTTTCGAGGGGGTGAGCACGCGGCAAGCACGGGTCAGACACGACAAAACCCCCGGAAATCCGGGGGTTTCGATCTGTAGCAGGAGCGGGGCTTGAACCCGCGACCTCACGATTATGAGTCGTGCGCTCTCACCAACTGAGCTACCCTGCCGCACCGCATCCGTCGGTCACGAAACCGGATGCTGCGAGCCCCGAGTCAGGATTGAACTGACGACCCCTTCCTTACCATGGAAGTGCTCTGCCACTGAGCTATCGGGGCGTGCTGCCCGCATGCGGGCAACTAGACGAGGATACCAGAGCCGAGGCATCCGTCTTAATCGTGGCGACCCTGTGGGCGAGTCGCAGCGCGCGATCCGGCTCGGGATCAGCCGAGGTCGTAGCGGCCCGCGTTCGCGCGCAGCCAGACGATCGGGTCGATCGCGGTCGTGCCGTTCTGCAGGATCTCGAAGTGGGTGTGCGCACCGAACGAGCGGCCCGTGTTTCCCGTGTTGCCGAGGATCGTGCCGACCGTCACGTGATCGCCGACCTTGACCTTCAGCGAGCCGTAGAGCATGTGCGCGTAGCGGCTCGAGACCAGCTGGCCGTCGATGATGTGGTCGATCACGACGGTCACGCCGTACGCGCCGCCGCTGTTCGTCGCGATGCGAACGGTGCCGTCCGCGATCGCCTGCACGTCGGCCCCCTGGCCGGGCACGAAGTCCGCTCCCTCGTGCATGCGGCCGTCGCGCATGCCGAAGCCGAACGTGATCCCTACGCCGACCTTGAAGGGCCACTGGATCGCGGCATTGGGGTCGTTGACGTAGAAGTTCGAGTAGTTGGTGATGCCTTCTTCGGCAGCGAGCTCGCCCATCGACACGGTCGAGTAGTTCTCGTTGCGGTCGAGCGCGACGTTCTCGATGCCCTCGGGGGCGACGTAGGCCTGGATGTCGTTCGAGTCTGCATCGAGGCCGGAGCCCTTCGCCGCGACGAGCGACGTCGGCTCGGTGCCGGTCACGGCGGCCACCGCATCGGCGGGCGTGGTCATGCCGACGGTCAGCAGGCCGACGATTCCCATGACGCCGACCGAGAACGAGGCCGTGGCGACCTGGCGGCCGATGCGGCGCCCGCGGCGGGGGGCGACGTGCGTCGCTGCGGCCGGCTCGGGCTCAACCTCGACGTCGGGCTCGGGCGCGGTCTGCGACTGGACGGGCGTCTCGCCGGTGAACGCGAAGAGACGGGCGGCGGCTTCGAACTCGTCGACATCGGATGCCTCGGCAGGCGCTTCTTCGACCGACTCGGCCTCGTCGACCGGCGCGGGGACGTCCGCCGGCTCGAGGAGCTCGAAGGGCTCGTCGGCACTGTGCGGAGCCTCGGTGGTGGCGACGCTGCCGCCCTGCACGGCGGCAGCGGCGGCCGCTGCTGCGGCAGCCCACGCGATCGCCGCGGTGGGGACGGTGTGTGCGGAAGCCTCGGGCGCGGCCGGCGCGGCGGACGCGTCGGGCGTCGCTGAAGCCTCGAAGGTGTCGTCGATGACCGGCGTCGGACGCGTGCGGATGCGACGGCTCGCGCGCGTCATCGGCGCAGCGGGCGCCGGGGACTCGGCATCCTGCGGCTCCGACGGAATCTGCTCGGAGATCGCGCTCGCCTCGAGAACGGGAGCACCCGCGGGAATCGGGTCGGAGGCGACGGGCGCCTCGACGACGGGAGCTTCGAGCACCGGAGCATCGGCGGGGATCGGGTCGGACGCGACCGCTGCATCGGCGATCACCGGCTCGAGGACGGGGGCATCGGCGGCGATGGGGTCGGAAGCGACGGAAGCGCCGACCACCGACCAGACGGTGCGCTGCGCAGAGGCCGATCGCTGGGCGCGGGCGTCGCGCCGACTCACCAGGGACTCCGAGGTCTCTGCAGCGGCCTGCGAGGCAGGCGTTGCGGAGGGGCGACTGGATCGGCGCGTGCGCGCTGGCTCAGCCATCGGGGCGTCAAAAGGCAAAAGGCGGGGGCTCTCGGGTCGGAGTCGCTCGCGTGGAACAACGGAGGGCGTACTTCGGGCTTCTGATCACCTCGCCGTTCGGGCGGCGAAAGTAACGATCGGATAAACCCTACCCCGATACACCTGAGAAAGCCATGTCAAGGGGCGGCGCGTGTCCGATATATCAGCTATACGCGATCACCCGTGAAAGCGCCAGGCGACGGCGGCAGCCGCCTCTCAGTCTGCCGCAAGCGTCTGGATCTTCTCGTACAGTTCGGGACCGGCCGCGATGATGAGCGCGCGGTCGTGGGCATCGGGCGGAAGAACGCCCATCATCCCGCCGGCCTCGGTGACGAGGAGCCCGCCTGCGGCGTGGTCCCACGGCTGCAGGCCGCGCTCGAAGTACGCGTCGATGCGCCCTGCGGCGACGAACGCGAGGTCGAGCGAGGCGGCGCCGATGCGGCGGATGTCGCGCGCGAGAGGCATGACCCGCGCGAGCCGGGCGAGATCGCCGGCGTGCGTCTCGGGCCGGTACCCGAACCCCGTGGCGACGAGGGCGCCTGCGGGCGGGATCTCGATGTTGACGGTGAGGCGCTCTTCGCCGAGCCACGCGCCGTGGTCGCGCGCGGCGTGGAAGAGCTCCCCCGAGGCGGGGTTGAAGACGGCGGCCGCCACGCGTTCCCATTCGGCAGGATTCGGGTCGCCCGCGATCGCCGCGATGCTCACGGCGTACGACGGGATGCCGTAGGCGTAGTTGACGGTGCCGTCGATCGGGTCGACGACCCACGTGATGTCGCTCGTGCCGCGCTGCGCGCCCGACTCCTCGCCGAGGAAGCCGTCGTCGGGCCGCTCCGCCGACAGACGCGCGCGGACGAGCTGCTCGACCTCGCGATCGGCCTCCGTGACGATGTCGGCGAGGTGCGACTTGGTCGCCGCGATCTCGACGCCTTCCCGGCGACGACTGCGGGCGAGCTCCCCGGCCTCGCGAGCGATGTCGCAGGCGAGCGCCTCCAGATCCTGTGCAGACGGCATGCGTCCACGCTATCGCCGCGGGCGAGCCGACGGTTGCCCTCCGGCGGGGATCACCAGATGCCGCGGCCCGGCTAGCGTGGGCGGATGGACTCCCGCATCCACGACGTCGTGATCATCGGGGGCGGCCACAACAGCCTTGTCGCCGCCGCCTATCTCGCCCGCGCCGGCAAGGACGTCGTCGTGCTCGAGCGGCTCGACCACGTGGGCGGAGCCGCCGTGTCGGAACGGCCGTGGGACGGGGTGGACGCCCGCCTCTCGCGCTACTCCTATCTCGTGAGCCTGCTGCCGCGCCGCGTCATCGACGACCTCGGGCTGCAGATCGACCTCCGCCGCCGCCGCTACTCCTCTTACACGCCCGATCCGGCAGACCCCTCCCGCGGCATCCTCGTCGACACGATGGATGCCGCGGCCACCGCCGACTCGTTCGCCCGCACGACGGGCGATCCCGGCGAGGCGCAGCGCTTCGCCGCCTTCTCCCGTCGGATCGCGCCGCTCGGGCGCACGATCTTCCCGACGATGACGGAGCCGCTCCCCCGCGCCCGCGACCTGCGCGAGCGGCTCGGCGACGACGGCCTGTGGGCGGCGATCGCAGAAGAGCCGCTCGGAGCGCTGCTGCACTCGTCGCTCGCGAGCGACCTCGCCCGTGGCATCGCCTTCACCGACGCCCTCATCGGCACGTTCTCGCACTCCGGCGACGAGGCGCTTCGGCAGAACCGCTGCTTCCTCTATCACGTGATCGGCGGCGGGACCGGCGATTGGGACGTGCCCGTCGGCGGCATGGGTCGCGTGACGGCGGAGCTCGAGCGAGCGGCTCGGGATGCCGGGGCCGACGTGCGCACGAACGTCGAGGCCGAGGCGCTCTCACCCGACGGCGTGGTCACCCTCGAGGGCGGTGGAAGCATCACCGGCCGGCTCGTGCTGAGCGGCGTCGGCCCGGCGGTGCTCGACGCACTCCTCGCGGCGGGCGGGGCGCCGACGCCCGCCCCGCCGGCGCGGCCGGAGGGCGCGCAGGTCAAGATCAACATGCTGCTGCGGCGTCTCCCCCGGCTCCGCGACGCCACGGTCTCGCCCGAGGTCGCCTTCGCCGGCACGTTCCACATCAACGAGACGCTGACCCAGCTCGACGACGCGTTCGCGCAGGCGACGAGCGGCGGCATCCCGAACCCCCTCCCCGCCGAGATCTACTGCCATTCGCTGACCGACCCGTCGATCCTCGGCCCCGAGCTGCGGGCGTCGGGCGCGCAGACGCTGACGCTCTTCGGACTGCAGGTGCCGCACCGGCTCGTCGTGGATCAGGATCAGGATGCCGCGCGCTCCGCGCTGCTGCAGGCGGCCCAGGCATCGCTCGACTCCGTGCTCGCCGAGCCGATCGCGAACTGCGTCTACGAGGCGCCCGACGGGAGCGCGTGCATCGAGGCGCGGACGACCGCCGACCTCGAGGACTCGCTCGGCATGGTCGGCGGCGACATCTTCCACGGGCCGCTCTCGTGGCCGTGGGCCCGCGACGACGACCCTCTGGACTCGCCGGCGCGGCGGTGGGGCGTCGCGACGGCGCACGATTGTGTGCTGGTGTGCGGGTCGGGCGCCGTGCGCGGCGGCGCGGTGAGCGGCCTCGGCGGGCAGAACGCCGCGATGGCGGCGCTGGAGCTGCTCGGCTGAGCGGTGGCGCGCTGCCGCGCCGGACGTGGGCGGCCGCCTCAAAGGGCGAGCCTGCGGGCGCCGGCCGATGTGAAGGTCGGGTTTCAGACCCGGGGCGGGAGGGGCGGCGGAGGCGGATAGCCCTCGTATCCCGAGCCGTCGGGGCCCGACGCGCCGGCCGCGGTCGGGTGTGGGCCGGGTCCGGGCCAGCCGCCCGGCGCCCCCGGCGCCTGCCAGGTGGGGTATCCCGAGTCGTGCGTCGGCGCCACCGGTGCGACCGGCGGAACCGGCGCGATCGCTTGCGCGACCGTCGACGGATACCCCGTGTAGTACGCGTTCCAATCCGGCTGCCCGTCGGGCATGACGGGCAGCGGCGTGACGCCGTCGGCATACGTCGGCCATGCCTGCGGTACGACCGGGCCGGGCTGCGGCGCGTACGCGGCGTAGCGGCGCGCGACGGGCTGCCGAGGTGCGAACAGCGCATTGACGAGGGGCACGAGCGCCGTTCCTACGGCCGCGAGGATCGCGATCGCGACGACGGCACGCCAGTACGGGTCGTCGTACGTGAAGTAGTCGTGGAACGCGAGCGGGATGACGAGCATGGCCGCGAGGACGACGACGAGCACGATCGTGATGATCGTCACGACGCGGGTGAACGTGGTGACGTGGCGCTGATGCGCCTTGATCATCAGGCGCGCGTGCAGCAGCGCGAGCAGCAGGATCAGGACGATCAGGAGGAACGAGACGAACCGGCCGAACCCGTCGAAGTAGTACCAGCCCGGCGCCGGCAGCCAGATGAGGATGGCCCCGAAGAGGAGGCACAGCACCCACGTCACCATGCTTGCGAGGGCGAACCACGCCGGCCGGCGCGGAGCCAGGCGTGCGTCGAGGAGCGCGGCGCCCGCGAAGGCGGCGAGGAGGAGGACCGTGAGGAACGCGCGGCCGACCACGCCGTTGTCGGTGCCGATGAGCACCCAGATGACGCAGACGATCGCGGCGACGATCAGCGCCCCGATTGCGACCCACAGTGAGATGCGGATGAGCTTCGAGTCGGCGGAGCCGGTCGGCGGGTGCTCGGGCGCGGTCATGGTCACTCCCCTTTCCGCGGGCCCCCGCCCGCACGCCCATCCTGGCACGCGAGGCCCATCGGGGAGAGGGTCGGTTCGTTCCGGGGACGGATGCCGCGCTCCCGGCGTCGTGGGTTCGTGAACCGCGCTCGGCTCAGCCGCGCAGCACAAGCGCGGCGGCGCCCAGCAGCGGTCCGTCTCCGCCGAGGGAGGAGCGCTCCACCCGCACGGCCTTCGCGTAGGGCAGCACGGCCGACCGCTCGGCGGCGGCGCGGACGAGATCGATGTAGTCGTCCGCCACGTTCACGAACCCGCCCGCGATGGCGGCCGCCTCGAGATCGAACAGGGTCGCCGCCGTCGCGATCGCCCGGCCCACGGCATCCGCCGACCGATGCACGGCGCGGATCGCGATGTCGTCGCCGGAGCGGTAGGCCGCGGCGAGTTCCTCGCCGCTCGCGCCGGGCCAGCCCTGTGCCCGCGCCCACGCGACGGTCGCCGTGCCCGAGCCGATCGCCTCGACGGTGCCCGCGAACGGATCGCCATCGGCGGCGGCGTCGATGCGGATCTGGCCGATGTGTCCCGCATTGCCCGACGCGCCCGTCACGGGCTGGTCGTTCGCGATGAAGCCGCCGCCGATGCCCGTCGACACGACCATCGCGAGTCCCGTGCGGCAGCCGGCGAGCGCACCGAGCCAGTGCTCGGCGAGCGCGATGCACGTGCCGTCCAGGGCGAGCCGCACCGGCACGTGCGGCGCGAGGCCACCGAGGAGCTCGACGACCGCCAACCCGCGGGCGTTCGGGAGATTGAGCGGCGAGACCACGCCGTGCGGCAGGTCGACGGGGCCGGCCGATCCGATGCCGATCCCGAGGAGGCGCTGCTCGCCGGTCAGGTGTGCGAGGGCGGATGCCGCGGCCTCGGTGATCGAGTCCGCGATCTGCTCGCGGCTCGAGGCGCGGCCCGTCGGGCGACGCACCGTCGTGCCGGGCAGCACGCGGCCGTCGTGCGTGACGAGGGCGGCGTCGACTTTCGTTCCGCCGATGTCGACGGCGAGGGCCACGGGGGCGGAGTCGTCGGGCACAGAGCCTCCTCGTCGAGGGATCGTCACGCCCACGCTAGCCGGGAGACCGTCCGTTATCGACCCTCGCAACGCGTGGTGAAACGCAAGAAGGCCCCGGTCAGGGGGCCTTCTCAGGTGCGTGGCGAGTGAGGGATTCGAACCCCCGAAGTCTAAGACGGCTGATTTACAGTCAGATCCCTTTGGCCGCTTGGGTAACTCGCCAGTGCGCACCCGCCCGGCTTTCTCAGTCGACCGGAGGCGCGATCAGCAATATTACCCTCCAACCCCGGCGGCCAGAAATCGGCTCCGCGACGCCGGGAAACCGGCGTGTTCCGCGCGCGGATCAGGTGCCGATGCGGTCGAGATCGATGCCCTCGACGGCGGACGGCAGACGCAGGAGCGCCCCCTCGAACCGGCAGGTCGCCGCCGCGACATCCATCGCCCGCTCCAGCAGTGCTCCCCACGCGTCGGCGTCATCCGGCGTGCCCTCCAGCAGCCCCGCGATGGCCGTCGCGAAGGCGGCGTCGCCCGCGCCCATCGTGTCGACGATGCGGCCCGGGAGCGACGAGATGGGGCGGGTCACGACATCCATCCCCGCTTCGATGGCTGCCCCCGCCGACCCCTGCGTCGCGAGCACGGCCCGTACCCCCAGGTCGACGAGCCGCGCGCGCAGCGCGTCCAGCGGCTCGCCGTAGAGGAGCGTCGCGTCGTCCTCGCCGACCTTCACGAGGGCGGCGCCGGCCGCGAGGCTCTCGAAGCCGCGGACGAACTCGGCGCGGTCCGACATCATGCCCGAGCGCGGGTTGGGGTCGATCGCGAGGCGGGAGCCGGCATCCTGAACCGCCTGCTCGAACTCGAGGGTCTGCGCGACGTCGTCGAACGGGAAGCAGCTGACCGCGACGAGAGGGGCTTGGGCGATGGCCGCGCGTTCGGCGTCGCCGAAGCGGATGCGGCGCTTCTTCGCGGCCTCGTTGAAGACGTACTCCGGCTCGCCGCCGCCGCTGCGGGTGCTGACGGCCCGCGACGACCCATGCGGACCCGTCGTCGCGATCAGCTCGACGCCGAAGTCCGCGAGATACGAGCGGATGTGGTCGCCGGCTTCGTCCTCCCCCACCATCGCGATGAGCGCCGCGGAGACGCCCAGGCGCGACAGCCCGACGGCCACGTTGAGCGCCGCACCCCCGACGAACTCGCGGACGCCCGAATCGTCGCGCAGCTCGTCGATCAGCGCATCGCCGACGACGACGACTCTGCCGCTCATGCCGCGGCCCCCTCGAGCACGCGCTCGACGAAGGCCTCGATCCGGCGGCGGGTGCCGTCGATCTTCATGTCGACGCTCGCGCGGATCTCGCTCGGCGCGAGGGGCGCAGCGAGCCGGACATTCTCGTGGCACGACAGGTCGCGGCAGATGTAGGTGCCGATGCTGTCGCCCAGCGAACCGGCGGTACCCGCCTTGCGCGCCGTGAACAGCGCGACCTGGTCGGCGGGCTGCATCGTGTGGCAGAGGTTGCACATCGCCGACCGGGCGCGCGAACTGCCCTCGGAGGCACGCAGCACGACTCCCGTCGGGCGGCCGTCGACCTCCGCGATGACGTAGCCGCGGCCGCGGTTGCGCGGATCGCGCCACGCGAAGAAATCGAGGTGGTCCCAATCCGTGAGCATGAAGTCAGCGGGCACGGACACGAGCCTCAGGTCGTCGGGACCGGCGTTCACGAACACCGCACGCACGTCGTCCTCGGTCAATGGGCGCATGGATCCTCCTCGCCGTGGCGACCCCCAGTCTACGAAACAGCCCTGGGGAGGGAAGGGGACGGATGCCGCGTCCCCGCGCGCGTCGATGTCCAGCCGAGTCGCTCGGCGACCGCGTCCGCCCCGCGCGTCGGGAACTCCGGCCAGCCGGGGGCGAGCTCGCAAAGGAGGTCGAACAGGTCGCGCGCCGCCTCCTCGACGGGCTGCGCGAGAGCCTGCTCGATGCGCCGCGCCCAGTCCGGGAAGTCCTTCTCGAAGCGGCGCGTGGCGTCGATCGTGTCGCGCGCGCTGGTCGATCCGCCCGGGTGGCGACCCCGGACGACCCGGACGAGCAGGCGCACCGCCCACCCCCGGACGAAGTCGCTCGCATTCACCACCTCGCCGCGGCGCGCACGGCCGACGCCGATCAGCAGCTTGACGAGCACGAGGCGGGCGTCGTTGGCGGGGTCGAACGCGTCTGCCGCCGCCGCTCGTGCCCGTGATTCGGCGAGCAGCCGGGCGACCGTCCGCTCCTCGTCATCGACCATCACGGTCGCGGCTCCCGCGAGCGCGCCGGCGAGCTCCGAGGCATCCGAGAACGCGAACTCGAAGACATGCCCGTCGTCGTACACGGCGACGAAGCCGAGCTCGCCCTCGCGGGCCGTGAGCACGATCGACTCCTGCTCGGGGAGCCAGGAGAGGTCGGGGCGCACCACCGGTCCGCGCCCTTCCCGGGTGATCGCGAAGAAGTCGTGGTCGGACCACTCGTCGCGACGATCGGCGGCGTCCTCAGAGGCGGAGCCGAGCAGCACGATCCCGGCGAAGTCGGGGTGGGCGCGCACGGCATCCGCGAGGCCGGCGCTGAGCGTGTCGAAGCGGACCGGGGCGGCCATCACTCGCCCTCCGGCGCCGGCTGCGCCTCGGGCGCCACGACCGCCTCCGCCGCCACGGTGTGCGCACCGTCGTCGGTCGCGGGTCCGGCGACGGCGCCGGAGAGCGTCGAGGCCGAGGCATCCGGCACCCGCACTCCCGGAAGCGACCACGCCGCGAACACCGGACCGTCGGCCGTGATCGCGACGGCGCCGTCAGCCGCCGTCGCGAAGGTGGCGTCGCCGAAGAGCGCCTCGGCCTCTCCCACGCTCGGGACCAGGCCCGGGGCGAGCTCGACGTCGACGTCGGTGCGGCTCGCGATCACGAGAACGCTCTCGTCCGCGCTCTCGCGCACGAAGACGATGACATCGTCGTCGACGTGCAGCCAGCGCAGTCCGCCGGCGCCGAGCACGGGGTGCGAGCGGCGAAGGGCGATGAGGTCGCGGTAGAGGTCCATCCGCTCCGCGATCGCCGGCTCGCCCGCACGACCCCACGGGATCGGCGTGCGGCTGGACTCGCCGTCGACCCCGGTCAGCCCGAACTCGTCGCCCGCGAAGACGACCGGCACGCCCGGCAGCGTCATCGACAGCCCCGCCGCAACGGGCGCGACGCCGGGCGCGGCATTCGTCGCGAAGCGCGCGGTGTCGTGCGAGTCGAGGGCCAGCATGTTGCCGAGGCGCACGCGCCACGGGATCGTCGCCGAGAAGCGCGTCACCGTCTCGAAGAAGTCGCGCGCCGTGTAGCGCGGGATGCCGCCGACCGGCTGCCCGAAGAACCACGGCGCCGTGTGGACCCGCCCCTCGGCGTCGAGGTACGGCTCGAAGGTCGGCTCGCTGAGCCATGCCCACAGGGGCCGCGTGAACGACGGATACGTCATGGCCCCGTGCCAGCCGTCGCCTTGCAAGTCGCTCGCGGCGTCGTTCGTCGACTCGCCGAGGACGATCGCATCGGGGTTGGTCGAGAGCACCGTGCGGCGCAGCAGCTGGCGCACCTCGGCGTTCAGGTCGACATCGCCGTGGCGACCCGTCATGTTCGCGACGTCGACCCGCCACCCGTCGAGGCTGTAGGGAGGCGTGAGCCACTTCGCCACGATCGAGTCGGGACCGTCGATGAACCGGCGGCGCAGCGCCTCCGAGGCCCAGTCGAACTTCGGCAGGCTCGCGTAGCCGAGCCACGACACATACTGCTCGTTGTCGGCGTCGAGGAAGTAGTAGTACTCCTGCTCGGGCGCGCCGGGATTGCGGTGCGCCGAGCGGAACCACTCGTGACCGTCGCCCGAGTGGTTGCTCGTGAGGTCTCCGATGACACGGATGCCGCGCCCGTGGGCCTTCTCGACCAGTTCGACCAGCGCGGCGTCGCCGCCGAGCAGCGGGTCGACGCGGTCGAAGCTCGAGGCGTTGTAGCGGTGGTTCGACTCGGCCGGGAAGACGGGCGTGAAGTAGAGGAGGTTCACGCCGAGCCCCGTGAGGTGGTCGAGCTTCTCGATGACCCCCGGCAGGTCGCCGCCGTAGAACTGCTGCGAACGGCCCGGCGCGACGTGGTCGACCGGGTCGTCCCACTCCGCCGGGATCGCCCAGTCGGGCGTGGGGTGGAGGTCGGCCTGGTCCGACCGCGCGAACCGGTCGGGGAAGACCTGGTACATCACGGCGTCGTGCAGCCACTCGGGCGCGGGCGGCGCCGCGACGAGGGCGAAGTCCTCGGCGTCGAGCGTTTCGATGGTGTGGAGACCGGTCTGGTTGAGCCACTCGACCCGGCCGTCCTCGTGCACGAGCAGCCACCGGTAACCGTGCCGGGGGTTGCCGACCCGCACGGCGGCCTCCCACCACTCCCAGCCGTCGACGGCGCCGAGGGACGAGGCATCCGTCCATTCCGGCTCGTGATCGGGGTTGGAGCGCGTGCGCACCGCCGCGAGCGGGCCGTAGCCCTCGGGCACGCGCAGACGCACGCGCACGAGCTCGCCCAATGCGGGGGCGGAGTTCGAGACGTACAGCGGCGAGCCGTCGTGGTGGGGGGCGAGGAGTGTCATCGGCGAGAGTCCTTCCGGAGTCGCGCGGCCGTCCGCCGCGCAGGGTGCGACGTGGTTGCACGGCGGGACGCCATGACAGAGCCCGTGAATTGTTGTTCTGTTGTGGATCGTACGGGGGCGACGGATGCCTCGCCCCGAGGCATCCGTCTTACTTGACGCTGCCCGAGACCAGGCCGCCCGCGATGTAGCGCTGCAGGAAGAGGAACAGCACCATGACCGGGAGGGCCGCGAGCACGGCGCCGGCGCAGAAGATGCCCCACTTCTGGGACTGGAAGCCCGAGATGAGCTGGAACAGGCCGATCGCGACGGTCTGCTGGTTCGGGTCGGTCAGGATGACGCTCGCGATCGCGAATTCGCCGATGATGCCGATGAAGGTCAGCAGGCCGATGACCGCGAGGATGGGGGTCACCAGCGGCAGCATGATCGTGAAGAAGACGCGCGCGTGGCCCGCGCCGTCGATCTTCGCGGCCTCGTCGATCGCCGTCGGGATCGTGTTGAAGAAGCCGTACATGAGGAACGTGTTCACGCCCAGCGCGCCGCCGAGGTAGATCATGATGAGGCCCGCGTGCGTGCCGAGGCCGATGGCCGGGAACACATCGGTGATCTGGATCATGAGCAGGAAGATCGCGGTGATCGCGAGCAGCTGCGGGAACATCTGCAGCACGAGGAGCGTGGCCAGCCCGAACCGGCGGCCGCGGAACCGCATGCGCGAGAACGCGTAGGCGCCGAGCGCGCACAGCAGCACCGTGCAGATGCTCGTGATGATCGCGATGTAGAGCGAGTTGATGTACCAGCGGCCGTACGGCACGTCGGGATCATTGAAGAGGTTCACGTAGTTGCGCAGGTCGAAGCGCTGGAAGAGCACGTTCGACCCGGTGAGGGTGCCGATCGGGTTGAACGACACCGACAGGATGTAGGCGAGCGGGAAGAGCGCGAACAGGATGGCGGCCCAGGCCACGACGTGCCGCCAGCCCTTGTCGACGAACCAGTGACGGAACGAGCGCCGGTTCTGCTTCGGCTCTTCGGGCAGCGCGTCCTGCCGGTCGACGGCCTCGAGACCCTTGCGGCCGAGGCCCGAATCGGCGGCGTGGACGTTGGTTCCGCGGGGGATGACATCGCTCATCAGTTCAGGTCCTCCAGTGCCTTGGTCTGCCGGAAGCTGATCACGGCAACGATCGTCACGATGATGAAGATGAGGATCGACAGGGCCGACGCGAGACCCAGGTCACGGCCGCCACCGCCGCCGAACGCGACCTTGTAGACCATCGTGATCATGATGTCGGTCGCGCCGATGTCGAGGGTCGTGTCGGTGAACCTCGGATTGCCTCGCGTCAGCATGTAGATGACGCCGAAGTTGTTGAAGTTGTACGCGAAGGTCGCGATCAGCAGCGGCGCGACGGCGACGAAGAGCAGCGGGAGCTTGACCGAACGGAAGATCCGCCAGGCGCCCGCGCCGTCCATCTTGGCGGCCTCGATGATGTCGTCGGGGAGGGACTGCAGCGCGCCCGTCGACACGAGGAACATGTACGCGTAGCCGAGCCACATGTTGACGAAGATCACCACCCCTCGAGCGAGCCATGGATCGGCGAGCCAGGGGATCTGAGCCCCGCCCAGGAGCACCTGGTTGATGAAGCCGAACTCCTGGTTGAACAGACCCGCCCACACCAGACCCGTGAGATAGGCGGGGAACGCGTACGGGAGGATCACGAGGATGCGGTAGATCTTCTTGCCGCGCAGCGTCGGGTGGTTGAGCACGATCGCCAGGAACAGGCCGAGCGCGAAGCACACGAGGGTCGAGAGCGCCGCGAAGACGAACGTCCAGATCGTCACGCGGATGAGCGGATCGCGGATCTGATCGTTGGTGAACGCGTACGCGAAGTTCTGCCAGCCGATGACCACGCGCCATCCCGGGGTCAGCGTGCTGCCGTCCTCCGCGCGGAAGTTGCCCTGGCCGTCATCGGCATACACCTGGCCGGTATCGGTGTTCGTGAAGGTGTCGGCGGCCTCGTCGTAGGTGAGGCTCGAGACGTAGACGTAGGCCTTCTGGCCGTCGGACGTGCGAAGGGTCCCGTCGTTGATGTCGTCCGACACGGGGACGTTCACGGCGAGGATCTCGTCCTGGAAGCGGACGATCTGGCTGAGGTTGAGCTTCTCCCAGCCGCCCGGGGCCGAGGACGTCTCTTCCAGCGGCTGCTCCGACGTCCCGAAGGACGTCGTGCCACCGGGCTCTGCGACGAGGAGGCCGAACTGGTCGGCCTGCTTGTAGACCTCGACCGTGTACTCCGGCGAGTCGGGCACGCGCTCCTGCGACGTGCGCACGATCTGAGCGATCGCGTCTTCTTTCGTGCTGTTGTGCTGGTCACCGGCGTTCGTGAACGCGATGTACCCCGTGTAGATGATGACGAAGACCTGGAACACCGCGAGGAACGTGAGCCCCGGCGTGAGGTACTTGCCCGGAAGGAGACCCGGGCGGAGGTAGATGACGTTGACCCCGATGACGACGAGGCCGAGCACGACGGCGGCGATCCAGTCGCCCTTGGCGATCAGCACCCAGACGGCGAAGACGGTGAGCGCATCGATGATCGCGAGCAGGACGACCTTGACCACCAGGGCGACTATGCCGCCGGAGGTGAGCCGACGCTTGGGCATCTGGAACTTGTCATCGCCCCACGTACCCGACGCGGCCGGGGCCTTCGTCTCGGCGGATTTCACGTCGGCCATCGAAGGACGCTCCTTCTTCGCAGTGTCTCGGGATCAGATTAGGGAGGTGGGTGGGGCTGAACCAGCCCCACCCACCGTTGAGCGGTCTACCGCTCGATCAGCCGATCTTCGACTGGATGTTGCTGGCAGCGGTCTGCCACACGGTGGCGGGGTCGCCGCCTTCGCCCTTGATGATCGAGAGCTCCGCGTTGCCCCAGTCCGACCACACGGCACCCATCTCGGGGATCGCGGGCATCGGCGCGCCGGTCTGGCCGATCTTGCCGAAGGCCGCCACGTCGGCGTCGTCGGCCGCAGCCTTCTCGTACGCCGAGGTGAGTGCCGGCGGGCGACCGCCGACCTCGTAGAGGCTCATCTGCGCGTCCTCGGTGCTGAGGTAGTTGACGATGAAGTTCGTCGCCGCGAGCGCGTTCTTGGACTTGCTCGACAGGAAGAAGCCGTTCACACCGATGAAGGGCTTGGCCTCCTGGCCACCGGCGCTGGGGAGCGGGTCGATGGCGTACTTGATGCCGGCGTCCTTGATCGCGGGGACGTTCCAGGGACCGGTCAGGTAGTAGGGCGACTTGCCGGCGAGGAAGAACTCCTTCGCCTTGTCACCGTCGATGTTGGCGTTGATGACGCCCGAACCCGCAGCGCCCTGCGTCGCGAGCCACGCGGCGAAGGCCGTGCCGGCCTCGTCGCCGAGGACGAGCTGCGACGCGTCGTAGCTGCCGTCCGCGTTCTGCGCGAAGACCTGCGAGCCGAACGAGGTCTGCAGCGGGTACAGGTGGTACGGGTCACCCTGCTCGGGCGAAAGGCCCACGAGGAAGGGGTACTCGGTGCCGGCGGCCTGGCCGTTGGCGATGACCTCGTCGTACGTGGTCGCCGCGTTCGGCACGAGGTCGGTGTTGCGCACGAGCGCGACGTTCTCGATCGAGTACGGAACGCCGTAGACCTTGCCGTCGTACGTCATGGCCTGGATGGCCGACTCCGCGAAGCCGTCGGCGACGTCGCCGAGCTCGAGCGGGGCCACGACACCGGCCGACACGTAGGCGCCGAGCTTGTCGTGGGGGCTGACGATGATGTCGGGGCCCTTGCCGGTGGGGACCTGGCTGATGAAGTCCTGGTCGACCGTGCCGAAGTCCTTCGTCACCAGCTTGACGTCGATGCCCGTGTCCTTCGTGAAGGACTTGGCGACGTCTTCCAGCGCGGGCTTGCGCTCGATGTCGACCCAGACGGTGATGGGCGTCGAGTCGCCCTCGGCGGAGTCGGTGCTCCCGGCGTTTCCGCCGCCGGCGCAACCGGCGAGCAGCAGGGCGCTGCCGGCGATGAGCGCGCCGAGACCGATCACGCCTTTCTTGTTCACCTTCATCGGTGTGTGCCTCTCTCAGTGCAGTGTGGGGATGAGCCCGGCCTCAGCCGGTGCGTACACCGTGGAAGGCCGTTCTTCTGCTCGCTCAGGTTGCAAGCGCTTACATTGTTATCACGCGTCTCGCGTTTCGCAATAACCGAATCAGCCATTCGATATGCGTTTGTAACCTCCCGCGCGTGCGGAAGCGCTTCCAGGCCGCCGAGTCTGTAAACGCTTGCACCCGGCATCAGCTCTTCGTCCGCCACCGCCGCGCGGCTAGACTCGCGGCATGGCTGACTCGAGTTTTGACATCGTCTCCAAGGTCGATCACCAGGAGGCCGACAACGCGCTCAACCAGGCCCGCAAGGAGGTCGAGCAGCGCTACGACTTCAAGGGCACCGACGCCTCCATCGAGTGGAGCGGCGAAGCCGTGCTCATCAAGGCCAACTCGGAGGAGCGCGCGAAGGCGGTGCTCGACGTCTTCCAGTCCAAGCTCATCAAGCGGGGCATCTCACTCAAGAGCCTCGAGACGGGCGACCCGGTCGCCAGCGGCAAGGAGTACCGGATCACCTCGACGATCAAGGACGGCATCTCGTCCGAGAACGCGAAGAAGATCAGCAAGCTCATCCGCGACGAGGGGCCCAAGTCGGTGAAGTCGCAGATCCAGGGCGACGAGCTGCGCGTGCAGTCCAAGTCGCGCGACGACCTGCAGGAGGTGCAGCGCATGCTCAAGGCCGCCGACCTCGACGTCGACCTCCAGTTCGTCAACTACCGCTGACGACGCCCTGCGCGGCCCCTGCGCTCTGTCCGCAGACCGCGGATCGCGGTGACGACGCCGAAGACGGCGACGACGACGAGCGCGACCGCCATGAAGCCCAGCAGATTCACGCGGGGCGACAGGAGCGCGGCCAGCAGCAGCAGCGATCCGGCCACGAGCGCTGCGAGCGACCCGGTGAGGGTCCACCACCACATGCGCCGCTCTTCCACGGCACCACTCTGCCGCACACCCGGGTGAGGGCGCGCGCAGGGCACGCGGGTCGGGATGCCTGGGCCCGCCGCTGCGGCAGACGCCAAGCCGCCGAGGGGCGCGAAAAACCCCGGGCCTACTCGCCGCGGGAGATCGAGACCATCTCGTCGCGCGGCACGACCTTGATGCGGGCGCGGCCGTGCGGCTCGCCGAGACCCATCTCGTGCTGGTCGAGGCGGTGCCAGCCGTCGAGGTCGGTCCAGGCGACTCCGCGCGAGGCGAGGAGTGCGGGGATGGCGTCTTCCGACGGATCGGTCGGCTGCCACCACGACCCCTGGTCGTTGATGAGGTGACGGATGGTCTCCATGGCGTCGGACTTGGTGTGGCCGATGAGACCCACCGGCCCGCGCTTGATCCAGCCGGTCGCGTAGACGCCGGGCACGCGCTCGTTGGAGTCCTTGCGCAGCACCTGGCCCTCGTGGTTCGGGATCACGCCGTGGCGCTTGTCGAAGGGGACGCCCGGAAGCGGTGAGCCGAAGTAGCCGACCGCGCGGTAGAGCGCCTGGATGGCGACCTCGCGGATCTCGCCGGTGCCGACGACGCCGCCCTCCCCGTCGGGACGCGTGCGCTCCCAGCGGAAGGCCGACACGTGGCCCGAGGCATCCGTCACCACTTCGAGAGGCTTGGCGTAGAAGTGCAGGTGCAGGCGCCGCGAGGCCGAGCCGCCGGCGTTGTTGACCGACTCGCGCTTGCGCCACGACTGGAGCACGCGGTCGATGACCATGACCTGCTTGTTGCTCGCGATCGCCGCCCGCGAGGCGTCGTCGTAGTCGAAGTCCTCGTCGTACACGACCATGTCGACGTCGCGGAGCTCCCCGAGCTCGCGCAGCTCGAGGGGAGTGAACTTGACCTGCGCGGGCCCGCGGCGGCCGAAGACGTGCACGTCGGTGACCTTCGAGGCGGCAAGGCCCGCGTGGACGTTCTCGGGGATCTCGGTCGGCAGCAGATCCTCCGCGTGCTTGGCGAGCATGCGCGAGACGTCGAGGGCGACGTTGCCGTTGCCGATGACGGCGACGGATGCCGCGTCCAGCGGCCACTCCCGCGGCACGTCGGGGTGCCCGTCGAACCAGCTGACGAAGTCGGCCGCCCCGTACGAGCCCTCGGCGCGAATGCCCGGGATGTCGAGATCGGCGTCCTGGACGGCGCCCGTGGCGAAGATGACGGCGTTGTAGTGACGCTTGAGGTCCTCCAGCGTGATGTCCTCGCCGAAGCGCACGTTGCCGAAGATGCGGATGTCGCCGCGGTCGAGCACTTCGCGCAGAGCGGTGATGATGCCCTTGATGCGGGGGTGATCGGGGGCGACGCCGTAGCGGACGAGGCCGTACGGCGCGGGAAGCTGCTCGAAGAGGTCGATCGACACGTCGAACTTGCGCTCGGCCTTCAGCAGGATGTCGGCCGCGTAGATCCCGGCAGGGCCCGCGCCGACGATGGCGAGTCGGAGCTTGGTCATGGGGGGTCCTTTCTTGGTGCTCGGTCGACGGCGGCCCGTGGCCGGCACGGGCTCGGGCGCTCGGGTCAGCTCGAGCGATCGGCGACGGCCTGCGCGAAGCGGGTGAGGGCCTCGCGAACGGGTCCGTCGGGGATAGGGGCGAGTGCATCGATCGCGTCGCGCGACCACTTCTCCGCGAGGTCGCGGGTCGCGCCCGTCGCCTCGTGTTCGCGCAGCGCCGCAAGCGGCTCGTCGAGCAGAGCCGGGTCGGCGCCGTCCGCGATGCGCGCGACGCCCTCGTCGATCCGCTCGCGGAGGGCGACGGATGCCTCGTCCTCGCGCGTGCCCAGGAGCAGATACGGCATGGTCGGCACGCCCGCCCGCAGGTCGGTGCCGGGCACCTTGCCCGTCTCGTCGGGGTCGGCCGAGAGGTCGATCACGTCGTCGAGCAGCTGGAAGGCGACGCCCGCCTTCTCGCCGAAGACGAACATCGGCTCTTCGAACTCGGCGGGGCCGTTGCTGAAGACGACGCCCGACTGTGCGGCGGCCGCGATGAGCGACCCTGTCTTGTCGGAGAGCACCTGCAGGTAGAACTCCACGGGGTCATCGCCGGCCTGGGGGCCGACGGTCTCGTGCATCTGACCGAGCACGAGCCGCTCGAACGTGTCGGCCTGGAGGCGGATCGCCCGCTCGCCGTGGCGCGCCATGATCTGGCTGGCCCGCGAGAACAGCAGGTCGCCCGTGAGGATCGCGATGTTGTTGCCCCACACCGCGTGGGCGCTGGGCACTCCGCGGCGCTTGTCTGCGGCATCCATCACATCGTCGTGGTAGAGCGAGCCGAGATGCGTCATCTCCAGGGCCGTCGCGCCCTCGATGACCTCGTCGGTCGTGCCGACGCCGAGCTGGGCGGTGAGGATGGTGAGCATGGGGCGCACGCGCTTGCCACCGGCCTCGTAGAGGTAGCGGCTGGTCGTGTCGGCGAGCTGGTCGGAGACGCGGAGCTCGTCGCGCAGCGTCTCGTCGACGCGCTCGAGACCCGCCTCGACCGTCGCCAGGAGCCGGCGAGACCTCGGCCCCGCGAGGACGCGGTCGGTGAGGCCCAGCTTGCTCGCGAAGCGCGAGCCCGGCGCTGAGGGAGTCACATCGACCAGCCTACCGGCCCGCCGCGGACCGGGCCGAAGCGAGGACGGAACCGGCGGGTGGTTCGGCACCCGGCCGACGTCCGGCTGCGGGCTCAGCGCTCGACGGGGAGCGGCTTGCGCGCGCGGTGCAGCGCGACGATACCGAACGAGAGGTTGCGGTACGCGACATCCGTCCATCCCGTCTCGCGGATCCACCCCGACAGGGTGCGCTGATCCGGCCAGTCCTTGATGGACTCGTTGAGGTAGTCGTACGCCTCGGCGTTCGAGCTGACGGCCCGCGCGACCCCCGGCAGGATGCGGTCGTTGTAGAAGCGGTAGAGGCCGTTGAAGGCCGGCGACGGCGGGTGCGAGAACTCGCAGATCACGAGGCGCCCGCCCGGCTTCGTCACGCGCAGCAGCTCGGCGAGCGCCTTCTTCGGCTCGTTGACGTTGCGCAGCCCGAACGACATCGTGACCGCGTCGAACGCGTCGTCGTCGAACGGCAGTGCCGTGGCATCCGCTTCGACGAAGGAGAGATTGCGGATGCCTCGGTGCCGGCGCTCCCCCTCGGCGATCATGCCCGGCGAGAAGTCGGCGGCCACGACCTCGGCGCCGCTCTTGGCGAGCGAGACGCTCGAGGCGCCGGTGCCGGCGGCGAGATCGAGGATGCGCTGCCCCGGGCGCGGAGCGACGGCGCGCGTCGTCGCGACGCGCCAGAGCTGGTCGTTGCCGAGGCTCAGCACCGTGTTGGTGCGGTCGTAGCCCTTCGCGACCTGATCGAACATGCCGCTGACCCGCCGCGGATCCTTGCCGAGATCGGCGCGGTTGGACTCGTGGTCGGCAGTGCTCGAGGTCACCCGTCGAGTCTAGGCGTCGCCCGCGGTGAGCCGGAGGGCGCGAAGGCGCGCGAGCCACTGTGCGGGCGTGTCAGCGTCGAACGGCGCCCCGTGCTCCGTCACGCGCTTCTCGAGATCGACCGCGAGGCGTTCGAGCTCGGCGACGATGTCGAGCGGATACCCGTATGCGACGCGGTGCTCCTCCCACTCGTCGCGATCGTCGATCCAGATGCCGCGGCCGTCCCGCGCGTCGACGACGTCGAGGTCCATGTCGATGCCCGTGGGCTCGCCGTCACGCCATTGCACGTCCCACGCGATGTCGATGTAGACGCGGTAGGTGCCGGGCGGCGCGTTGAAGGTCGCGGCGTAGTCGCCGCTCGGCGGGACGAGCGTGACGTTGTCGGCCTCGGCGGGGAAGCTGCGACCGGGTCGCTGGCTGTTCCACCCGGCGGGCTGCCCGAACCAGTCCCCCCACTCGTCCGATCCGAGGTACACGCACTCGTGCATCCAGTGCGCGCCGTCGTCCCACTTGCGCCAGCGGAACGTCACGCGCGTGCCCGGCTCCGGCCGGACCCGACGGGGATCTTCGGTCACGAGGCGAGTCTAGGCTTGAGGTGTGACCGACCCGCTCCGCCCGCCGCGACTGGTGGTCGAGACCCGCGAGGTCGACCCCGATCGCGATCTGCTCGCCTTCACCCACCCCGATTCGCCGCTCGCGTGGCTGCGCCGTGGCGACGGCATCGTCGGCGTCGGCGCGACGGTCGCCCAATTCGCGACGGGAGGCACGTCGGGCCCGGCCGCGGACTCCCCCGCCGATGCGTGGCGCGCGATCGCGGCCGAGGCGCGCGTCGATGACCCCGTCGCCGTCGCGGGGACGGGGCTCGTCGCCTTCGGCTCCCTCGCCTTCGATCCGACGTCGCGCTCGACGAGCCGCCTCGTCGTGCCGCAGGCGATCGTCGGGCGTCGGGACGGGCGCGCATGGGTGACCCGCGTGCGGGCCGAGGAGAACGGCTCTGCCGGTGGTGCGGGGGGCGCCGGTGGTGCCGGTGTTGCCGGGGGCGCCGGTGTTGCCGGTCTGGATGAGCCCGGCCTGCAGCCCCTCCCCTACGGCCCCTACTGGTCGGCGACGCTCGGCCCGGGCGCGCTCGATCCCGCCGGGTACCAGGCGGCGGTGCGGCTCGCCCTCGACGCGATCGCGCGGGGCGAGGTCGGCAAGGTCGTCCTCGCCCGTGACCTCGTCGGCACGGTGCCCCGCGGCGCCGACCTCCGCCGGCTCGTGAGGGCGCTCGCGATGGGCTACCCCGACACGTGGACCTTCGCGATGGCCGGCCTCATCGGCGCGAGCCCCGAAACGCTCGTCACGGTCTCGGGCGGCTCGGTCACAGCGCGGGTGCTCGCCGGGACGTTCCCGCGCGGGACGGACGCGGGAGGGGATGCCGAGGCATCCGTCGCCCTCTCGCACAGCGCGAAAGACCTCGACGAACACCGCTACGCGGTGCAGAGCGTGCTCGAGGCCCTGCGCCCCCACACGACCGAGCTGCGCGCCGACGACGAGCCCTTCGCGCTCGAGCTGCCGAACCTCTGGCACCTGGCGACCGATGTCGCAGGAGACCTCGCCGACCACGCGTCGGCGCTCGACCTCGTCGCCGCGCTGCACCCCACGGCGGCGGTGGCGGGGACTCCGACGGATGCCGCGATCGCCCTCATCCGCCGGCTCGAGCCCTTCGACCGCGGCCGGTACGCCGGACCCGTCGGCTGGGTCGACGGCAACGGCGACGGCGAGTGGGCAATCGCCCTGCGATGCGCGCAGATCGGCGAGACGTCGGGCGGTGGCGAGACGTCGGGCGGTGCCGGGACGATCCCGGTCGTGGCACATGCCGGGGCGGGCATCGTCGCCGGCAGCGACCCCGAGACGGAGCTGCTCGAGACCCGCGTGAAGTTCCGCCCGATCGTGGACGCGCTGGCATGAGCACCGTTGCGTCGATCCCGCAGCGCGGCGACGCCGTGCTCACGAACCTGCAGCTCGTCGACGGACTCACTCCGCAGCCGCGCGAAGGGCTCGCCCTCGTGATCCGCGAGGGCGTCATCGAGGCCATCGTGCCGGCCGTCGATGCGACCTCGACCGCGATCGACCTCGACGGGGCCTTCGTCATGCCCGGGCTCGTCAACATGCACACGCACTTCTCACTGTCGCTGCCGGGCCCCGGCGGCGACGCCGTGTCGGGGCTCGGCCCGGCCGAGCTCGCGCTGTACATGGCCGACGGCGCGCGGCGGACGCTGCTTTCGGGCGTCACGACGGTGCGCTGCGTCGCCGAGAAGGGCGGCGCCGACTTCGCGCTGCGCCGTGCGGTCGAGGCGGGTCACGTCGCGGGCCCGCGGATCTTCACGGCGGGGCGAGCGCTGTGCTGCACGGGCGGCCACGGACACGACGCCGACGACACGATCGAGTGCGATGGGGCCGACGCGATGACCCGCGGCGTGCGGAGTCAGATCGCGCTCGGCGCCGACCTCATCAAGCTCATGATCTCGGGCGGGATCGCCGGCGAGCACGAGCAGATCACGACGCCGCAGCTCACGCGTGCCCAGATGGCCGCGGCCATCGAGACGGCGCACGCCTGGGGCCGCAAGGTCACGGCGCACGCGGGCCCCTCCCCCGTCATCGCCGAGGCGGTCGAGCTCGGCCTCGACTGCGTCGAGCACGGCTACGAGCTGACACCCGAAGTAGCCCGGCTCATGGCGGAGCGCCACGTCTCCCTGGTGCCGACGCTCGTGGTGACGCGGGCTCAGGCCTTCTTCGACGACCTCGGCATCCCGCCGTGGATGCAGGAGCGGTCTCTCCTGGCAGGGCCCCGGCACCTCGAGTCGTTCCGGCACGCGGTCGAGGCGGGCGTCGACATCCTCCTCGGCAGCGACATGCCTCCGTTCTGGGACTTCGAGGGGACGAGCGCGGTCGTGCGCGAGCTCGAGCACATGCAGGCAGGAGGCCTTCCGGCATCCGCCGTGCTGACCGCCGCGACGGCGGCCCCCGCGCGCTGGCTCGACGTCGACGACAGGCTCGGGACCCTGGCGCCCGGACGCTTCGCCGATCTCATCGCGATGCCCGACGATCCGACGGCCCACGTGTCGGCCCTCCGCGGCATCGACTTCGTCATGAAGGGCGGGGTCGTCGTGCGAGACGACCGGGTGGGCCGATGAGCGGCGAGGCCGGTGAGGCGATGACCGGCGACGGGTCGCAGCCGGCGCGCACCGAGCTGTACGACCTCCGGGTCGTCGTCGAGCGCATCGAGGGCCGCTCGGTGTGCGGCATGAAGGTCGGCGACCACATCGACCTCGTCGAGAGCAGCCGCCTGTGCCTCCCGGACGGCGGGCACTTCTGCCTCTACGCGCTGCAGGCCGTCATCCCGCTCCTGCCCGCCAAGCAGCGGCGCCTGCCCGAGGGCGACTGGCTCGAGCGCGACGACCTGGTGGCCTGCCCCGACCCCGACGAGCGCCTCATCATGAGGATCGAGCGCACCGGCATCCGTTCTCTTCCGACCGAGGACCTGACATGAGCGCCCGCCGCGTGCCGGTCACGCTGGGGCTGCAGACCGACAAGGCGCCCGGGGAGTACGCGCGCCTCGCACGGTTGGCCGAAGACCTCGGGTTCGACGGCGTCAGCGTCTTCTCCGACCTGCTGTATCAGCCGCCGGTCGTCGCGCTGCTCGAGATGGCCGCCGCGACCTCGCGCATCCGGCTCGGCTGCGCGTGCTGGAACCCCTACACGCTGCATCCGTACGAGATCGCGGGGCAGTTCGCCGCGGTGGATGCGGCGTCTTCGGGTCGCGCGTACCTCGGCCTCGCGAAGGGGTCATGGCTCGAGGCGATCGGCCTCGAATCGCCTCGGCCGATCGCCCATCTGCGCGACGCCGTCGGGGCGATCCAGGCGCTCCTCTCGGGCGAGGGCGAGGGATACGCGGGCGAGGTCTTCCGCGTCGAGCCCGGCGTGCGGCTGCGCTACTCGGTCGAGCGGCGCCGCGCGCCGATCCTCATCGGATCGTGGGGCCCGCTCGGCATGGCCCTCGCGGGCGAGCTCGCCGACGAGATCAAGGTCGGCGGCAGCGCCAACCCCGCGATGGTGGGCGTCGTCCGCGCTCGGATGCAGCGGGGCCTGGACCGGGCCGGCCGTGACCCAGGCGCCGTCGGCGTCGTGCTCGGCGCCGTGACAGTCGTCGACCGCGACGGCGATGCCGCGCGGCAGCACGCACGCCGCCAGGTCGCGATGTACCTCGACGTCGTCGCGGGCCTCGACCCGACCGTCGGTCTCCCCGACGACCTCCTGCCCGCGATCCGGGCCCGTCTCGCGGACCGTGACGAAGAGGGCGCCGGCCGGCTCGTGCCCCGCGATGTGCTCGACCTCTTCGCGTTCTCGGGCACGCCCGACGACATCGCGGCCCACGCGCACCGCCTCGTCGAGGCCGGTGTCGACCGCATCGAGTTCGGGACGCCCCACGGGATCGATTCCGCCGAGGGCATCGCGCTCCTCGGGCGCGAGGTGCTCCCGCAGCTGGGCTGACCGGCGGGTGCTGCCGGGGCTTCCCGGCCGTTGGCGTGCCTCGGCCCTTCCCGGCCTTCCCGGCCTTCCCGGCCTTCCGGGCCTTCCCGGCCTTTTTGAAATCGGGGTCGCCTATGGCTGCCACGCGAGGGTCGAGGCATCCACTCGCGTCCCCGAACCCGCCCGCCCGCGAAATCGGGTCGCGTATGGCTGCCACGCGAGGGTCGAGGCATCCACTCGCGTCCCCGAACCCGCCCGCCCGCGAAATCGGGGTCGCGTATGGCTGCCACGCGGGGGTCGAGGCATCCACTCGCGTCCCCGAACCCACCCGCCCGCGAAATCGGGGTCGCCTATGGCTGCCACGCGAGGGTCGAGGCATCCACTCGCGTCCCCGAACCCGCCCGCCCCGGGATCGGGGAGAAGCGCGCAGACGGGTCAGGCGTCGGAGAGGAGGGCGGCGCGAAGGGGCTCGAGGCCCATGGGTCCGAGACCCAGCGCCTCGCGGTGGAAGTCGCGCAGCACGAAGGCCGACCCCAGCTGCTCGGCGCGGGCGCGGCGGGCCTCCTGCCAGAGCCGTGCGCCGACCTTGAACGCGAGCGCCTGCCCCGGCCAGCCGAGGTACCGGTCGACCTCGAACCCGGCGAGGTGCGGCTCGACGAGGGCGAGGTCGACGAGCATGCGCCGGGCGACGTCCGGCGTCCACTCCTGCTCGGGCGCGAGGGGGTTCGCCGGAATCGGCCAGCCCGTGTGCAGCCCGATGTCGGCCACGATGCGCACCGATCGCCAGATCTGGCCGAGGAGCAGGCCGAGACGCTCGGCGGGATCGCGGATGAGCCCGAGCTCGTCGGAGAGCTGCTCCGCGTAGTGCGCCCACCCCTCGGCATAGCCGTGGATGTGGCAGAGGTGCCGCTGCCACACGTGCAGATCGGGGTACGACGCCGTCACGACGAACTGCAGGTGGTGTCCGGGCAGCCCCTCGTGGTGCACGCTGGTGACCTCCTGCCAGGATGCCGCGACCGGGATGCCGCTCGGAATCGTCCACACGATGCGGCTCGGCGCCGATCCGTCCGGCGGCGCCGGCGTGTAGTAGACGACACCCGACGCGGCCTCCGACACGAGGCACTCCACGTCGCCGACCGTCGGCGGCAGGTCGAACGCCTCGCCGAGCGCGGCGGTCGTCTCACCGACGCGGCGCTCGAGCCAGTCGCGGATCTCGTTCACGCCTTCCAGCCGGTACCGCGGGTCTGCATCGAGGACGGATGCCGCGTCCCGCACCGGGTCGGCCCCGCCGCCGCCGAGCTGAGCGGCGAGCTCACGGGCCTGGCCGACGAGCCGCTCGAGCTCCGCCCAGCCGAAGGCGTAGGTGTCGGCGAGGTCGATGCGCGCGCCGAGCATCGCCGCCGCGAGGTCGGCGTAGACCTCGGCTCCGACGCCGTCTGCGGTCGGCGCGTCGGGGCGGAGCTCGTCGCGCAGGACGGCCACGAGGTCGGTCAGCGCCACACCGATCTGATCGGCGGCGGCCCGGACGCGGGCGCGGGTCGCGGCATCCGTCCCCTCCGCCACCGGGATCGAGCCGAACCAGTCGGAGGCGACCCAGGACTCGACCTGGGCCGCGAGGGTGTCGAGCTGGCGCACCGGGGCGATCCCCGACCCCGTGAAGCGGTCGGCGTGGTCGCGCGACCAGCGGAGCGTGTCGATGTACTGCGCGACGGCAGCCGGAACCGCCTCGAGCTTGGCGGCGAGCGCGGTGCCCGCGGCATCCGGGGTCACCGTCAAGCCTTCGAATGCGTAGCGCACGAGGTGCACGGGAGTCGCGAGTCCCGCGACCAGACGCGTCGTGAAGCCGGTGTCGAAGAGCAGGCGCTCGCGTTCGAGCCGTTCGCGCAGCGCGATGCGGAGGGCGGTGTCGCCGTCGCCCTGGGCCACATCGTCGAGCGCCTCGAGCGTCTCGCCTTGCAGGGCGTAGCGGCGCTGCAGCCACTCGGGGCCGAGGTCGGGCAGCAGCGGCCCGTCGGTGCGGCCGAGCGCCTGCGCGGCGTCGGGTTCGTGCCGGGCGAGCTCCTCGACGTACGCATCGGCGATTCGGCGGACGGGATCTGCGGCGCTGCTCATCCGATCAGCCTAAGTTGGCCGGAGTCACTGGATGGGTGGGAGGGCGCCTTCAGACGAAGGATGCCGCGGCGTAGAGTCCGCGCATGAGCTTCGACGTTCCCGCAGAGGCGTACGACGCCTTCATGGGCCGATACTCCGCGCCCCTCGCCGAGGTGTTCGCCGACTTCGCGGATCTTCCCGACGCGGGCCGCGTGCTCGACGTCGGATGCGGCACCGGCGCGCTGACGACGGTGCTCGCCCGGCGCTTCGGCGAGAGCGAAGTCGCCGCCGCCGACCCCTCGTCGAGCTTCCTGGCCGCCGTCGCGCAGCGACTCCCCTGGGCCGACGTGCGGCACGGGCACGCGGAAGACCTCCCTTTCGACGACGCCGTCTTCGCAGCGGCCCTCGCCGAGCTCGTCGTGCACTTCATGAGCGATCCGGTCGCGGGCCTGCGCGAAATGCGCCGCGTGACCCGGCCCGGAGGGGTCGTGGCGGCGTGCGTCTGGGACTTCCGGGGTGGCCGGGCGCCGCAGTCCCGGTTCTTCGAGGCGCTGCGCGCAGTGACGGGTCACGCGGATGACGAGAGCGACCGAGCCGGCGCGGCGGCGGGCCAGCTGGCGCTGCTCCTTCGGGAGGCGGGCTGCTCCGACGTCGTCGAAGACGAGATCACGATCGTCCAGGGCTTCGACGGGTTCGACGACTGGTGGGCGCCGTACACGCTCGGCGTCGCTCCGGCCGGTCGGCAGCTGGCCGCCCTCGACGACGCGACGCGCGAGCGGGTGCGTGAATCGGCGCGGGCGCTCTTCCCCGCCGGCCCGTTCACACTGGGCGTGACCGCTTGGGCGGTGCGCGGCACGGCCTGAGGTGTAGGGCCCGTCCCAGCTGGGCCGTGCGCTCGGATGAGCGGGCGGGGTCAGCTCGCGGCGAGCCGGGCCTTCTCGGCCTCGACGTCGTAGGTCGCGGCCGGCCACCGCGGATCGATGCGCTCGAGCGCATCGAGGAGCAGCGCCTGAACGGCGATGCGCGCGTACCACTTGCTGTTCGCCGGCACGACGTACCAGGGTGCCCACGGCGTCGACGTCCGCTCGAACACAACCTGATAGGCATCCATGTACTTGGGCCACAGCAGTCGCTCGTCGACGTCGCCGGGGTTGTACTTCCAGTGCTTGTCGGGGCGATCGAGGCGCTCCATGAGCCGCTCGCGCTGCTCCTCGTTCGAGATGTGCAGCATGACCTTCACGATGCGCGTGCCCTGGTCGGAGATCCGCTTCTCGAACTCGTTGATCGCGGCGTAGCGGCGTTCGATCTCCTCAGGCTCGGCGAGGCTTCGCACCCGCCCGATGAGCACGTCCTCGTAGTGAGACCGGTCGAACACCCCGATGTAGCCCGGCTCGGGGAGCTTCTTCTCGATCCGCCAGAGGAAGTCGTGGGCGAGCTCCGTCTTCGTCGGTTTCTTGAAGGCCGTGAGCGAGATGCCCTGCGGATCGACGGAGCCGACGACATGACGGATGATCCCGCCCTTTCCCGCCGAGTCCATCGCCTGCAGCACGAGGAGCACCGAGGCATTCGTCGCCTCCGACCGGCTCTCGGCGTAGAGGCGCTCCTGATACTCGTCGAGCTCGTCCGCGCCGGACTCGAGGTCGTCCTGCCCGTCCTTCTTGTCGCCGTCATACCCCGGCGTCGAGGACGGGTCGATGTCGGCGAGCCGGAAGCCCTCGCCGACGCGGAGGAGCTCGGAAGGGTCGCCCGTCCAGTTCTTCTGACTCTTGGCCGTCATGCGTTCATCTTGGCCGAAGATCCCCCCGCGGCACGAGAGCTTGCGCGGCGTGACTTCTCGGGTGCAGGATGCCGCGCCTCAGCGCGGGAGCGGCACTTCGACGATCTGACGACCGGCCACGGGAGAGGTGAGCGTCTGGTCGAGTTCGGCACGCGTCGAGACCCGCGCGTACTCCCATCCGTACGCTCGCGCGAGCTCTTCGAGCCGCACGCCGTGCGGCGTGTACAGCACGCGGTCCATCGCCTCGTGCGAGGCGACCCGGGCCACCTCGAGGCCGTCGAAGATCGTGCCGCCGCCGTCGTTTCCGACGATGACCTGCAGCCGCGGCTCGCGCTCGCCCGGAGCGAGAAGGAGCGCCCCCACGTCGTGCAGGAAGGCGAGGTCGCCCAGCAGCACGCGCGTGACGCCGGGCCGCCCGCCCGCTTGGCTCGCCAGGGCGATGCCCGACGCCGTGGCGATCGTGCCGTCGATCCCTGCGAGGCCCCGATTGGCGTGGACGGGCACCTTCTTGCCGCCGAGCACCGCGTCGGCGACGCGGACCAGGCGCGATGAGCCGAACATGAGGCGGTCGTGCGGCCAGGTGGCGCGCCACACCGCGTCGACGAGCGTCGCGCGGTCCAGCGGCGCGCGGATGGCTTCGAGCTCGGCCGCGATGGCGCCGAGGCGCTCGCTCGGGATCGCGGACGCGAGGGCGTCGGCGTCGGGGGCGGCGGGCGAGAGGTCGACGGATGCCTCGCGCGAAGCGCGCATCCACGCTCCGAGCCACTCGCGATCGGCCTCCCCCACGGCGACCGCGACCGCGTCGAGGGGCGTCGTCGCACCGTTGAGGTTGAGCGGCTCGCCCGGACCGCGAAGAGCGAAGATCTCGACCTCGGGGTCGGAGAGGAGGGCCGCCGTCTCGCGGCTGAGGGTCGGATGCCCGAGGACGACGACCCGCTCGATGCGGCCGCCGAGCTCGGGCGCCGCAAGGAGCTCGCGGTAGCCGTGCACGAGGTACCGGCCGAAGCGCGCGCCGCTGACGATCTCGGCGATGAGGGGCCAGCCGCCGGCGTGGGCGAGGGCCTCCGCCGAGGGCCCGGCGTCGGCACCGGCGAGCACGACGGTGCGGGGTCCGCGCGGCAGCACGTGGGGACGACCCTCGGGCTCGATGGGCAGATCGGACTCGCCGATGCCGCCGCCGCCCTGATACAGCGCGCCCGACGGATCGTCGATCGGCTCTGCCTCGACGGGCGCGGCATCCGGATCCGGGGTCTGCTCGACGGTCAGCTCGGCCACCGGGACCGCGAGCCACGACGGCAGCACACCGGCGAGCGGCTCACGGAACGGGAGGTTCAGGTGCACGGGACCGGACGACCGGGTGCCCTCGCCGAGCGCGGCGGCGACGGCCTGGACTGCCACTTCGCGCAGCATGAGGCTCTGCTCGGCGGCCCCCTCGGCGTCGGTCTCTTCGGGAACGGGGAGGTCGGCCTCCCAGCGCACGCTCGGCGCGAACATGCCGGGCTGGCGCGTCGTCTGGTTCGCTCCGACGCCGCGGAGCTCCGGCGGACGGTCGGCCGTGAGGAGGAGGAGCGGCACCCCGGCGTGGTGCGCCTCGAGGGCGGCGGGGAGCAGGTTCGCCGCGGCGGTGCCCGACGTGCACACGACGACCGCCGGCATCCGCGTCTCTCGTCCGATGCCGAGGGCCGTGAAGCCCGCGACCCGCTCGTCCAGCCGCACGTGCAGCATGAGCACTCCGCGGCTCTCGAGTTCGGCCGCCACGAGCGCCAGCGCCTGCGAGCGCGACCCGGGGCTCAACACGACGTGGCGCACCCCCTGCTCGACGAGCGCACCGAGGAGGGCGGCCGCGGCATCCGTCGCCGGAGAGGCGATCCGGCGCGGATCGTGCGGGGGCTCGCCGTCGGTCGCGGCGACGCGGTCGCCCTCGGACTCGGGATCCACGTCAGCCGACGGTCCCGCGCTGACCGCGGGTGTCGTCGTCGTCGGGCGCCGTTCCCCGGCCGGTCGGCCCGCCCGGCACGGGCGGCTCGGTCGGCGCGGCGGCGGCGGCCGACCCGGCGGCGGGAGGGGCGGGAGGAGCCGGACGGGTCCACTTGGGATCGTCGTCTTCGGCGTCGAGGAGTGCGAGCTCCTCTTCGAGGCGGCGGATGCGCTCGTCCTGATCGCTGACGGTGCCGATGCGCTCGAGGAACTCGGGGTCGTCGTCGGGGGCCCCGCGGGCCGCGACACTGCTCGCGCGGACGCGTCCGACCACGAGCCAGAGGATGCCGCCGAGCACCGGCAGCAGCACCACGATGAGCACCCAGACGGGCTTGCTCACGCCGCGGTGGCGGATAGGCGGCTGGACGGCGCAGTCGACGATGGTGAAGACCCAGAACGCGGTCGCCACCAGTGCCAGAATCAGCAATCCGCGCACCACGCCTCCATCCTAGGCGTGTGCACTGGGGATGGGCTGGGCGTGACGAAACGGTGATCGGCCGGGGTGAGGCCGAACTACGATGATGTGGTGAAAGCCCGCTCCGCGATCCTCTATACGGTGCTGCGCCTCCTCGCATTCCTCGTGCCGTTCGGCATCCTGATGCTGTTCCCGGTCTTCCGCGAGCTCTACTGGCTCGCGGCGATCTTCGCGGCGCTCATCGGCCTGAGCCTCTCGCTGCTGTTCCTGCGCCGCCCCCTCGACGACGTCAGCTCGGGGCTCGCCGAGCGCCGCGAACGCGCGCGCGTGAGCGAGTCGGTGAAGGACGAGCAGATCGAGGATGCCGCGGCCGACGCCGCGAACCCCTCTCACCGCGACGCGTCCTGACGTTCTGCCGGCCCGAACCGGCTCGCCCGTTATGCGCGGTCGTCCGGAGCCGCCGGCCTCGAGCGGTTCCCAGCCGACGGCCTGAAACGGCGCGACCGTTCAGCCGATGAACGCCCAGAACAGGAACGCGCCGTACGCGATCGAGGTCAGCGACGTCAGCGCGAGGGCGACGAGGAGCTCCTTCGGCACACGGTAGGTCCAGACGATGAGGATCGCCGGCGCGGCCGCGAGGAGCGCCAGGAGCGTCAGCCACGCGATCGGGTAGAACAGCGCGAGCAGAGCCGCGATGAGGAACGGCACGACCACGAAGACCGAGAAGAGCCACTGCGTCGCGCGCCGGCCGATCAGCACCGTGAGCGTGCGCTTGCCGGCGGTGCGGTCCTGGTCGATGTCGCGGAGGTTGTTCGCCAGCAGCACGGCGCACGCGAGAAGGCCCGCGGCGACACCGCCGAACCACGCCTCCTGCGGCACCGAGAGCGCCTGCACGAAGGTCGTGCCGACGGTGGCGACGAGGCCGAAGAACACGAAGACGAAGAGCTCGCCGAGGCCGTAGTAGCCGTACGGCCGCTTGCCTCCGGTGTAGAACCACGCCGCGAGGATCGCGACGGCGCCGACCGCGAGCAGCCAGTACTGCCCCGAGCGGATGACGAGCGCGAGCCCGGCGAGCCCCGCGATCGCGAAGAACGCGAGCGCCACGATCAGCACCGTGCGCGGCCGCGCCTTGCCGGATCCCGTCAGCCGGGCGGGCCCCACGCGGTGGTCGTCGGTGCCGCGGATGCCGTCGCTGTAGTCGTTGGCGTAGTTGACCCCGATCTGCAGGGCCACCGAGACGAGGAGGCAGAAGAGGGCCATGACCCAGTGGAACTGCACGTCGACGAGGTGAGCGGCACCCGTCCCGATGAGCACGGGCGTGACGGCGAGCGGGAGCGTGCGCAGCCGCGCTCCCCCGATCCAGTCGCCGAGGGTCGCCTTCTCGACGCGCCGAGGGTCGCCGGGTTCGCGGGGTTTCTGGGGATTGCCGCGCGGAGCCTGCTTCTTCGGGCTCGGACGCTTGCGGTTCTTGCTCGGTGTGCCTGCCACGAGGGGAAATCATAGAGGCCGCGCTCATGAGACGGCGGATGCCTCAGCGCCGCGCATCGCGCAAGGGGTGGCCGCGGCATCCGTCCCCCGTCATGATGTCGGCATGTTGAGCATCGGCACCGTCGTGCTGACGGTGGAGGACATCGACCGCGCGGGCGCGTTCTGGCGCGCGGCGCTGGGCTACGTGAACCGACGGGAGCCGTCGGAGGACTGGGTCGTGCTCGACCCGCCCGACAAGGCGCACTGGAGCGCGCCGGGGGCGAGCATCGCGCTGTCGGTGACGGGGTATCCGCAGCATCACCCGCCGCGCATGCACCTCGACCTGTACGCCGACGATCAGGCCGCAGAGATCGAGCGGCTGCTCGCGCTCGGAGCACGCGAGGTCGACTGGCACGGCTACCCCGAGGGCGCCGACTGGATCGTGCTCGAAGACACCGAGGGCAACCGGTTCTGCGTCGTCGATGTCTCGGACCGCGCGGACGATCCCGGCCGCGACGACTGAGGCGTCAGTGCAGCGCCGTGATGGCGCGGCGGATCGCCTCTCGGTCGGGCTTGCCCGAGGGGAGGGTCGCGAGCGCGTCGACGAGCACGAGGCGGGCCGGGCGGGCGTGCGTGCCGATCTCGGCGGCGACGGCGGCGCGCGCCTCCTCGAGCTGCACGGATTCGCTGCGGCGCAGGGCCTCGCCGCGTGAGGCGACGACGACGGATGCCTCGCCCCACTTGTCGTCGGGCACGCCGATGACGACCGCGCCGGAAAGGCCCGGCACCGATCGGACGATGCGCTCGACGCGGTCGAGCGAGACGTTGATCCCGCCCGAGACGATGACGTTGTCGATGCGGCCGCGCACGCGCAGGACGCCGTCCTCGATGAGCCCCGCATCTCCGGTGCGGTACCAGCGCCGGCCGTCGGGGTCGACGGGGAACACGGCATCCGTCATCTCGGGCTCACCGAGGTAGCCGTCGGCGAGCGTCGGGCCCGACAGTTGCACCTCGCCCTCGACGATCCGCGCGCTGACGCCGCGGAGGGGGCGGCCGTCGTAGACGCAGCCGCCGCTCGTCTCGGTCGAGCCGTAGGTGCGCACGATGTGGGCGCCGAGGGCCTCGGCGCGCTCGAGGATGACCGGCGGCAGCGCCTGCCCGCCGACGAGGATCGCCTGGAAGGAGCGCACGGCCGTGCCGACCGTCGGGTCGTCGGCGGCGGCGTCGAGGAGGCGCGAGAGCTGCGCCGGGACGAGCGACGTGTAGGTCGGGACGCGGATGCCACCCTCGCTCGAGGCCATCGTGAGGGCCGCGGCGGCGAAGGCCTGCGGCGTGAACGAGCCGCTCAGGATCGCCGGCTCGCGGTCGGCGACGATGGCGCGCACGAGAACCTGGAGCCCCGCGACGTAGCTCGCGGGGAGGGCGAGCAGCCACGCGCCTTCGCCGATGCGGTCGGCCGTCGCGAGGGCGCTGGCGGTGAGGGCGTCGCGGCTGAGAATGACGCTCTTGGGCACGCCGGTCGAGCCCGAGGTCGTGACGACGACCGCCGTGCCCGCCCGGACGGCCTCGGGCATCGCCCGCACCATGCCGAGGCCGAGGGCGGGCCCGGCGCCGTGGATCGCGGAGCGGAGCCCGCGCAGGATCTCGCGCGGGTCGTCGCCGATGACGGGTTCGAGCCTCATCGGCGCGCCCTCCCGGCAGCGGCGGCGGGGCCGGGCCCGCTGACGGGCACGGCGTCGGGCCGACACAGCCGTTCTACCCCCGACCCCGTGCCGAACTCAGGACGAACGCGCCCCGCCTGTGCGCGCACCCGCGGAATTCCGCGGGTGCGCACCCGCAGCCCGCGCGCCCGTCCTGCGTTAGGTACACGCGAAGGCGCGGAGGAGGGCACGGGTGACGACGAGGGCACCGGCGAGGGTGAGGACACGGGACGCGGCACGGTCAGGACTGCCCACAAGGGGGTGCCGCGGCTGCGGCCGAACTCCGCCGCTACCGCCGGTTCAACACCCGACCGCGGGCCGAACTCAGGACGAACGCGCCCCGCCGGCGCGCCGGGCCGCGGAATTCCGCGGGCGCGCACCCCGAGCCCGCGCGACGGTCCTGCGTTAGGTACACGCGAAGGCGCGGAGGAGGGCGCGGGAGTGGAGGAAGGCACGGGCGACGGCGACGGCAGGGGCGCGGGAGCGGAGGAGGGCGCGGGAGCGGAGGAGGGCAGAGGTGCCGGTGACGGCGAAGGGGAAGGCAGGGGGGAGGGCACGGTCAGTACTGCCAGGGGTAGGGCGTCCAGTCGGGGTCGCGCTTCTGCAGGAACGCGTCACGACCCTCGACCGCCTCGTCGGTGCCGTAGGCCAGGCGCGTCGCCTCGCCGGCGAACACCTGCTGCCCGACGAGGCCGTCATCGACGGCGTTGAAGGCGAACTTCAGCATGCGGATGGCGGTGGGCGACTTGGTGAGGATCGTCCGCGCCATGGCGATCGCCTCGGTCTCGAGCTCGGCATGGGGCACGACGCGGTTGACGGCGCCCATCTCATGGGCACGCTGGGCCGAGTACTCCTCGGCGAGGAAGAACACCTCGCGCGCGAACTTCTGCCCGATCTGCCGCGCGAAGTACGCCGAGCCGTAACCCGCGTCGAACGACCCGACGTCGGCGTCGGTCTGCTTGAAGCGCCCGTGCTCGGCGCTCGCGATCGTGAGGTCGCAGACGACGTGCAGCGAGTGGCCTCCCCCGGCCGCCCACCCGGGGACGACCGCGATGACGACCTTGGGCATGAACCGGATGAGCCGCTGCACTTCGAGGATGTGCAGGCGCCCCGCCCGGGCCTGCGCCTCGGCCGGCACCGCAGCTTCGTCGTCGGAGTACTTGTAGCCGTCGCGGCCACGGATGCGCTGGTCGCCGCCCGAGCAGAACGCCCAGCCGCCGTCTTTGGGGCTGGGGCCGTTGCCGGTCAGCAGCACGACGCCGATCCGCGGATCCTGCCGGGCCGTGTCGAGGGCGCGGTACAGCTCGTCGACCGTGTGCGGACGGAATGCGTTTCGCACCTCCGGCCGGTCGAACGCGATGCGCGCGATGCGGCCGTCGTTGGACACATGCGCCGTGATGTCGGTGTACGCGTCGGCGCCGGGCGCCGGGTTCCACTGCTCGGGGTCGAAGAGTTCCGAGATGCTCATGCCGTGCCGTTCTTCGCGTCGCGCCAGGCCAGCCAGCGCGTGATCAGGTCATAGTCGTAGTCCGGGCCGCGGAAGCCGATCGTGAAGAGCCGCACCCCCGCGTCGAACAGCGCGTCGGCGGCCGCGGTGTCGTGCCGTCCGAGTTCGTTCGACATGACGATGCCCGACGTGTCGTGCCCGTCCTCCTCGCCCCACCGCTCGATGACGGCGACCTTGTGCGCGAGGTGGTCGGGGGCGACGAAGCTGTGCCAGATGTCGGCGTATCGTGCGACGAGGCGCAGCGTCTTCTGCTCGCCGCTGCCGCCGATGAGGATCGGGATGCGGCGCGTCGGCGGAGGATTCAGCTCGTCCCACCGCTTCGTGATGCGCTCGAGCCCCTTCGAGAGGTCGCGCAGCCGCGAGCCGGGAGTGCCGAAGTCGTAGCCGTACTCCTCGTAATCGCGCTGGAACCAGCCCGCTCCCGTGCCGAAGATGAAGCGGCCCGTGTCGCCGCCCTTCGCCGAGATGTGGTCGATCGTCCGGGCCATGTCAGCCTGCAGATCGGGGTTCCGGTAGCTGTTGCAGTTGACGAGGGCCCCGAATTCGACGCGCTCGGTCTGCTCCGCCCAGGCGCCGAGCATCGTCCACGACTCGAAGTGAAGGCCGTCGGGATCGCCGGAGAGCGGGAAGAAATGGTCCCAGTTGAACAGAATGTCGACGCCGGCGTCTTCGAGCCGAAGAACGGCGTCGCGCAGCTGCGCGTACGACACATGCTGGGGCTGAAGCTGCACGCCGAGTCGGACGGGCGTGTCGAGGAGCATGTCGCCAGCCTAGAACCAGACGGATGCCGCGACGCGGGGTCGCGGCATCCGTCTCGTCCGTCCGCCTCAGCGCGCCCGGTGCGCCTTCAGGAACGCATCGATGGAATCCCACACGGCGATGCCCGCGAAGACGAAACCGAGGATGACATTCAGGATGCCGGTGACCTGGGCTCCGTCGTCGGGATCGACGGTCGGCAGCAGCTCCGGGTTGAGGAAGAGGCCCTGCGAGATGAGCCAGAGCGCGGGCAGCGCGATCGCGACGTCGAGGACGAGGTTGAGGTAGGCCAGGCCCGTCGTCCAGCGACCCCGCGCGTAGACCGTGACCGCGAGCGCGGCCTCGGCGGCCATGAGCACGAAGAGCCCGGTGATCCACCACGGCCACAGCCCCGGATCGAGGAACGACGTCGTGCGGCCGTCGCCGACCGGCCAGCCGATGAAGTGGTCCCACAGCACGAAGCCCGCGCCGATGGCGAGGAACACGAGGGTCGCCACGAGGTCGCTGAGCTTCGCCCCTGATGCCTTCGGCTCGGGGAGCCTGTCGGGCGTCCATGCACTCTGATCCATCGTCTCGTGCCCCGTGCGCTCGAGGATGACGAAGACGATCGTGACCCAGAACGCGACGTGCACGATGACCGAGACGACGACCCCGATGGTCGAGCCGATGATCGCGCCGAGCGGCGCCCCGGCCAGGGTCTCCCCCAGCGCGACGCCGAACGCCGCGCAGGCGGGCACGATCGCCCAGAGGAGCTTCAGCAGGCGCCACCAGTCGAGGTAGTACCGGGGACCCACGAGCCACAGCGGCCGCTCGAGATAGCCGGCGGCGAGCTTGTCGGGATCACCGAGCTCGGTGAGCACGGCGCGCTCGGCGGCCTCGTGCCGCTCGCCCGCGTCGACGCGCGCGTCGATCTGGTCGTCGATCGAGGCGCGCAGCTCGGCCGAGAGGTCGTCGCGCTGCTTCTCGGGGACGCTGCGCATGGCGGCGTCGACGTAGCGGTCGGTGAGGGTGGCGTTCATGATCAGTCCTTCTCGGGGAGGGCCGCGATGGCGGCGGAGATGGCGCGGAAATCGGCGGTGAGGGCGGCTGCGAGACGGTCGCCCGCGACGCTCGTGCGATAGAACTTGCGCGGCCGGGCCTCGTCGGTGTTCCACTCGCTCACGAGGTGGCCCTGCTTCTCGAGGCGGCGGAGCAGGGGGTAGAGCGTGTTCGCGTCGGTGTCGAAGCCGCGCGACTCGAGCTCTTCGAGCAGGCCGTAGCCGTAGCCGGGCTCGGTGAGCAGCCGCAGGCAGGCGAGCACGACGGTGCCGCGCCGCAGCTCCTGCAGGTGGGTCTCGAGGGCTTCGGTCTCGGTCATGCGTCACACCTTACTGTGTGTTACACACTATAGGCAACCACACATTGTTATTCGCCGATACGGCGCATCTCGTCTCGCTGCGCTCGTTCGACGACCGGGGAGCGGGCTGCGCGGCGCGAGACGCGCAGACGTCGATGCGCCGGTGGCAGGATGGGCGCGTGACCGACGCCCCCGCCATCCCCCCGCTCGCCGAGATCCTCGCGTCGGCGCGCGTCGTCGCCCTGCCGCTCGCGACACGGTTCCGCGGGGTCGACGTGCGCGAGGCGGTGCTCTTCGAAGGACCGGAGGGCTGGACGGAGTTCTCGCCGTTCGCCGAGTACGACGACGCGGAGGCGTCGACGTGGCTCGCGGCGGCGATCGACTACGGATGGATGCCGCAGCCCGCCCCCGTGCGCAACGAGATCCACGTCAACGCCACCGTGCCGGCGGTGGCCGCGGCATCCGTCCCCGAGGTCCTCGCGCGCTACGACGGATGCCGGACCGCCAAGGTCAAGGTCGCCGAGCGCGGGCAGACGCTCGCCGACGACATCGCGCGGGTGCGCGCCGTCCGCGAGGCCATGGGACCGGAAGGGCGCGTGCGCATCGACGCGAACGGCGCATGGAACCTCGACGAGGCCGAGCACGCCATTCACGCCCTCGCCGAGTTCGACCTCGAATACGTCGAGCAGCCGTGCGCGACGGTGGACGAGCTCGGGGAGCTCCGGCGGCGCGTCGGCTACATGGACGTGCCGATCGCGGCCGACGAGAGCGTGCGCAAGGCCGAGGATCCGCTCGCCGTCGCCCGCGCGGGGGCCGCCGACCTGCTCGTCGTCAAGGTCCAGCCGCTCGGCGGGGTGCGGCGAGCGCTCGAGATCGTCGCGCGCGCCGGGCTCCCGGCCGTCGTCTCGAGCGCCCTCGACACGTCGGTCGGCCTGGCGATGGGAGTGACGCTGGCCGCGGCCCTTCCCGCACTGGAGTACGACTGCGGCCTCGGGACGGCCTCGCTGTTCACAGCCGACGTGTGCGCGCCGGCCCTCACCCCGAAGGGCGGAGTGCTGACAGTCGGCCGCGTGACCCCCGACGCGGCGCTCCTCGACGAGCACGCGGCATCCGTCGAACAGCGCGACCGGTGGCTCGCGCGCCTCACCCGCTGCCACGCCCTGCTGCAGGGCTGACGCGCCGCAGGGCGAGTGCCGGGCACGCGCCGCCGAGCGCCCCGCCGGGACGGACCCCGCCGGGACCGAACGCTGGACGTCAGGGGAGGTCGAGCACGAGCGTCGCGGCGCGCGCGATGTCTTCGTTCGTGCGGCGGCAGATCTCGTCGTAGTCGATGCCGGCCATCGTGCCGCGCACCGTCGAGCTGTCCCAGATCGTGACGAGCATGCGCGCCGCCTCGGCGGCCGTGACGCGCAGACGCAGCCCCTTGGCGCGCTCGATGTCGGCGACGATCTGCGTGACGCTGCGCAAGAGCTCGTCGTCCCACGCGAGGTAGGCCTGCGCGAGCTGCGGGTCGCGCAGCGCCCGGATGCGGATCTCGCTCAGCAGCAGCACGCCCAGCCGATCGTCGCCCGCGATGTCGAGCACGCGCTGCACGATCTCCAGCGCACTGTCGGCGCTGACCTCGAGCGTCCCCTCGGCCTCGAGCTCGGCCACGCGCTCCTGCACCGCGACGAGGCGCTCCCCCGTGACCCGGCGCGCGAGCTCGAGGAACAGCTCGTCCTTGGACTCGAAGTTCGAATAGAACGCGCCGCGCGTGAATCCCGCGCGTTCGCAGACGGCTTCGACGGATGCCGCGTCCAGCCCGACCTCGGCGAAGACCTCGGCCGCGGCATCCAGCAGCCGCTGCCTGGTCGCGTCGCGGCGACGTGTCGTCACGGAATCGCTCACGTCTCTCCTTCGCCCTCGCCTCGATTTTCACACCTGGCGTTCAGCCTTGCGACCCGCGCCGACTTTACGATACATCTATGTATCGGATACAGCGACGTATCGGACGAACCGCGCGTCGCTCGCACTGAGCCCCCGCGGACAGCGAAATCCACCCGGAGGGTCCGTGTCCACACTTCTCTACGCGCTCGGCCGCTGGACGTATCGCCACCCCTGGCGCGTCCTGGTCACCTGGCTGCTGCTGCTCGGGATCGCGGGCGGCAGCGCGGGCCTGTTCATGCAGGGCACCGACAACGCCTTCACGATCCCCGGCACCGAGGCGCAGGCGGGCCTCGAGCAGCTGAGCCGCTCCTTCCCGCAGGCCAGCGGCACGAGCGCCCAGCTCGTCGTCGTCGCCGCCGACGGCGACAAGATCGACCAGGAGCCCTACGCGACCGAGATCTCCGACACGATCACGCGGCTCGAAGACCTCGACGGCATCCTCGCCGTCACCGACCCGTTCGACGAGACGGTGTCGGGGCTCGTCTCGGACGACGACAGCGCCGCCATCATCCGCCTGCAGTTCGACGGGCAGGCCACCGACGTCTCGCCCGCGACGAAAGACCAGCTGCACGAGATCAGCGCCGACCTCGAGAAGGCCCTTCCCGCCGCGTCGCAGGTCGCGATCGGGGGTGACCTCTTCTCCCAGTCGATCCCCACGATCTCGATCATCGAAGCCGTCGGCGTGCTGATCGCGCTGTTCGTGCTCATCGTGACGTTCCGCTCGTTCGCGATCGCGTGGTTCCCGCTCGTGAGCGCCCTCATCGGCGTCGCGCTGGCGATCTCGCTCATCCTCGTCGCGACGGCCTTCGCGACGATCTCGTCGACGACGCCGCTCCTGGCGATCATGCTGGGGTTGGCGGTCGGCATCGACTACGCCCTGTTCATCGTCGCCCGGCATCAGGACCAGGTGCGCGCGGGCGTCGATCCGGAGGAGTCCGCGGCGCGCGCGACGGGCACCGCCGGGTCGGCCGTCGTCTTCGCCGGCGTCACGGTGCTCATCGCACTCATCGGGCTGTCGTTCGCCAACATCCCGTTCCTCACGACGATGGGGATCGCGGCATCCGTCGCCGTCGCGATCGCCGTCGCCGTCGCGATCACGCTCACCCCCGCCCTCCTCGGTTTCGCGAAGGGCCGCGTCGTCGGATGGAGACGTCGTGCGCGGCGCGAGCGCCCTGACGCCACTCCGGCCACCTCGCGACCGGCCCCCGTGATCGTCGGGGCCGCCGCCGAGCGCGCGCACGCGATGACGGATGCCGCGGCCGCCCCCGCCGCGGACACCGAGGTCTCTGCGACACCTGTCACGACGGCAACCCCGACGCCCGAGACCGCCCCCGCCCCGGCCCGCGTGCGCCGCGGATTCGCCGACCGCTGGGTCACGGGGGTCACGAGGCATCCCATCGTCACGACCGTCGCCGTCGCCGTGGGACTCGGGCTCCTCGCGATCCCCGCGGCGAGCCTCACGCTGGCCCTGCCCAACGCCGGCATGCAACCGACCTCGAGCGAAGCGCGGCAGGCGTACGACCTCACCTCGAAGCACTTCGGCCCCGGCTTCAACGGCCCCCTCATCCTCACCGGCACGATCGTCACGTCGAACGACCCGCTCGGTCTTATGAAAGATCTCGGCAAGGCCGTCGAGAACGTGCCCGGGGTCGCCACCGTCGCGCTCGCGACCCCGAACCAGACCGCCGACACCGGCATCGTGCAGCTCGTGCCGACGACGGCGCCCGACGACCCCCGGACGGCCGAGCTCGTGCGCGAGCTCCGCTCCCACCACGACGAGTGGCTCGCGGAGTACGGCGTCGACCTGAAGGTCACGGGGTTCACCGCCGTCGCGATCGACATCTCCGACCGCCTCGGCGCGGCGCTCCTCCCCTTCGGGGTCTTCGTCGTCGGCCTGTCGCTCGTGCTCCTCATGATCGTCTTTCGGTCGATCTGGGTGCCGATCAAGGCGGCCCTCGGCTACCTCCTGTCGGTGCTCGCGGCGTTCGGCGTCGTCGCGCTCGTCTTCGAGCACGGCGTCGCGGCCGACCTGCTGCACGTCGCGAAGCTCGGACCGGTCATCAGCTTCATGCCGATCATCCTCATGGGAGTGCTCTTCGGCCTCGCGATGGACTACGAGGTGTTCCTCGTCTCGCGCATGCGCGAGGACTACGTCCACGCGCGACGGGCGAAAGGCGGCGCCGACGATCGCGCGACGGCCGTCGGCGCCATCCGCTCGGGCTTCACCGCGTCCGCGCGGGTCGTCACCGCCGCGGCGGTCATCATGTTCGCCGTGTTCGCGGCGTTCATCCCCGAAGGCGACACGGCCATCAAGCCCATCGCCCTGGGGCTGGCCGTCGGCATCGCGATCGACGCCTTCCTCGTGCGCATGACGCTCGTGCCGGCCGTCATGGCCCTCCTCGGCGAGAAGGCGTGGTGGTTCCCGCGGTGGCTCGAGCGCCTCCTCCCCCACTTCGACATCGAGGGTGAAGCCGTCGAGCGCGAGCTGGCCCTCGCCGACTGGCCGGGACCGGACTCCACGGCGGTCGTGGTCGCGGACGGCGTCGAGGTGGCCGACGAGGGTCGCGTGCTCGTCGCCGACGTGTCGCTGAGCGTCGAGCCCGGCGAGGCCCTCGTCGTGTCGGGCGACCCGATCGCCTCCACCGCCGTCCTCCTCGCCATCGCCGGGCGCCTCGCGCCGACCGGTGGCCGCCTGCGCGTCGCAGGGCACCTCCTTCCCGAGCGCGCCGCCTGGGTGCGCGCCCACGCCGGGGTCGCGCTCCTGCACTCCTCCGCCGACCCGCTCGACGAGCTGCGCCACGCACTGCGCGGCCGGACGTCGCTCGTCGTGATCGACGGGGCCGACGCCTTCGGCGATCGGCAGCGCGAGGAGGCGGCACGGATGCTGCGCGACGCCGGCGACGTGACGGTCGTCGTCTCGGCGACCGACGCGGACGCCGCGCAGGCACTCTTGGCGGGCGCCGGGCGCCCG
The DNA here is from genome assembly GCF_052180235.1 of Microbacterium sp. F51-2R. Classification (GTDB taxonomy): domain Bacteria; phylum Actinomycetota; class Actinomycetes; order Actinomycetales; family Microbacteriaceae; genus Microbacterium. The sequence goes on from NZ_CP197470.1 coordinate 1,492,647, forward strand.
CACGCACCCGTGATCGATCTCACCCGCACTCGATCTTCCGCTTTCTCGTCTGTACAGGTGATGGCATGACTCTCCCCCTCGAACGCGCACGCTCACGCAAGCCCGTCACCTGGATCACGCTCATCGGGGTGCTGCTCCTCCCCGTCGTGATCGGCGGCGTCCTCGTCGCGTCGCTCTACAATCCGGCCGAACGCCTCAACGCGATCGACGCCGCGATCGTCAACGACGATCAGCCCGTCACGATCAACGATCAGACCGTCCCGCTCGGGCGCCAGCTGACCGCCGGTCTCGTGAAGGGATCGGACGAGGTCGACAGCAATCTCACCTGGACGATCTCGAATGCCGATGACGCGGCCGCGGGGCTCGCCGACGGCACCTACGACGCCGTCGTGACGATCCCCGAGAACTTCTCCGCAGCCGCGACCTCGACCCAGCCCGGCAAGACTCCTGAGCAGGCCACGATCCGGGTGAAGACCCCACCGGACTCGCTCGTCGTCGACGACGCGATCACGGCGCAGGTGACGCAGGCCGCCGCGAGCCTCATGGGGCAGCAGCTGTCGCAGGTCTACCTCGAGAACGTCTTCCTCGGCTTCACGACGCTCGGCGACAAGCTGGGCGAGGCGGCGACCGGCGCCCAGCAGCTCGCCGACGGCGCGCACCAGACCGCCGACGGCGCTGCGCAGCTGCCGGGCGGCGTGACGAAGCTCGCCGACGCGGCAGGGCAGCTGTCGACGGGAGCCACCTCCCTCACGGGCGGACTGAACCAGATCGCGGCGGGCATCGGCGGCGCGGCGGGCGGCGCGACCGATCTGGCGAACGGCCTCGATCAGGCGGCAGCCGGCGTGCAGAACCAGCAGCTGAAGGATGCCGCGAACGCCTCGGCGACGTACGCGAAGACGACCGCCGACCAGACGGCGGCGCTCGCGCAGAGCGTCGGCGGGGTCGCGCTCTCGGCGAAGGCGCTCACCGAGACGCTCGGAGCCCTGGACGCGACGTGCGCGACATCGGGAGCCGACGACGCGTACTGCGCGCAGGTGAAGGCGGCGCTCGGCACCGCCGCGGGTCTCGCGACCTCCGCCGGCGGAGCCGCTCAGGCGGCGGTCACGGCCGCGACGAGCGCCGGCTACACGAACGGCTACGCCGCGCCCACCGCGTCGGGCATCACGAGCCTCATGGACCAGACGAGCGCCGGGGTCGCCTCGGCAGCCGACGGCGCACGCGGGCTCGCGGCGGGTCTCGGCAAGCTGCAGACCGCGACCACGCAGTCCGCGAGCGGCGCCGGCCAGCTCGCCTCGGGTGCCTCGCAGCTCTCCGACGGCGGCACGCAGCTCGCCGAGGGATCGCAGAGCCTCGCCGACGGCGTCTCGCAGCTCGCGACGGGCACCGACTCCCTCGCGAGCGGCCTCGACACCGCGGTCGCGCAGATCCCGAGCTACACCGAGGCGCAGGCCAAGAGCCTCGCCGATGTCGTCAGCGACCCCGTAGCGGCCAAGGGCGCGAGCTCCAGCCTGTTCGGGGCATCCGCGGTCCCGCTCCTGGCGACCGCCGCCCTGTGGTTCGGCGCCCTCGCGACCTTCGTGGCGCTCCAGGCCGTCACGCGGCGCTCGCTCGCCTCACGTGCGCCGTCGGCGCTGCTCGCGCTGCGGGCCTTCCTCCCCGCCGCCGGGATCGGCGTGGCGCAGGGCCTGCTCGTGGCCGGCGTCGTGCAGCTCGCGGCATCGTACGACTGGGGCCAGTGGTCGGTCTTCGCGGCCCTCTGCGTCGCCGCCGGCGTCGCGTTCGCGGCCGTCAATCAGGCGCTCGTCGCGGTGTTCGGCGGTGCGGGACGCTGGATCGCCGCCCTCGTCGGCGCCCTCGCGGTCGCGACCGGCATCGTCTCGACCGTGCCGGGCGTCATCGCGTCGATCGCGTCGCTCCTGCCGACCGCGCCCGCCTACAACGCCATGGTCTCGGCGCTCACGTCGACCTCCGGCGTCGGCGCGGGGCTCGTGGGCCTGCTCGTGTGGGGCCTGCTCGCCTTCATCGCGACCGTCATCGCGGTCGCGCGACGCCGGACCGTGTCGGCACGGTCGCTGATCGAGGCATCCGTCGCCACCGCGTGAGCACGATGGGCCCGCTCATCCGCGCCTCCCACAGCGAGGGGACGACCGCGTAGGCGGCGGATGAGCGGGCTGCCCGCGTGTGTCCGGTCCCGCCCCCACGGGATCGGACTCAGTCGTCGTTGACGATCGTGACGACACCGGCACCCTTCTGGATGTTCGCAGCGGGGTTCGGCTGCAGCCGCACGACGAACGACTCGGTGGGCTCGACGGCGGCGTCACCCTTGATCGTGAAGGTGATGGTCGCCGTCGTCTGACCGGGAGCGAAAGACACCGTGCCGCTCGCGGCCCCCGTGAAGTCGGTGCCCGCGGTCGCAGAGGCTCCCGTGAGCGCCCCCTCGAGCGAGTAGGCGAGGGTGAGCGAACCCTCCGACGAGGAGCGTGTCACCGTCAGCGTCACCGTCCTGGTGGTGCCGGCGGTCCCCTCGGTGACCGTCGCGTCGCTGATCGACGCCGTCTGCGGCGGCGCGGGCGCGTTCGCGTATTTCACCTCGTCGGTCTTCAGCCGGTAGTCGCCCACCGAGACGACGGTGCCCGTCCCGAGGCCGAAGACTCCCTGTCTGCCGTCGGCGAGCTGGGAGTTGTAGATGACGGATGCCAGGACCTGGCCGTTGAGGGTCACGGTGACCACCGTCGCCTTGAGCACGATGTTGAGCACGTAATCCGTGCCTGCCACGAGGGTGCGGGCGATGGCCTGGTCGATGATCCGGCGGCCCCCCGAGACGTGGCCGACGATGACGCGCTGTCCCGCGACGTCGAGTGCGACGAATTTGTGGTCGGTCGCGGAGTACCAGTCGAACACGAAGCCCGTCGTGCCCACCGCTCGGAAGGTCGACTCGAGCTCGACGTACGCCATCGGGTCGAACTGCGGGACGGCTCCGGCGGGCGTCGCGTTCGGCGATCCGAACCCGATGAGCGTCGCGCCGAGTCCGTTGGCCGCCGTGACCTCGAGCCGCCCGGCGCGCGTCACGCCCGACGCGCCCGATTGGTCGGACGTGATCGCCGTGCCGCTCCCCTCGAAGTAGTCGGTGCGGTCGAGGGTGATCGCGGGCGAGATGACCGTGAGCGCGATGTTGTCGAAGAGGCCGTGCGCCTGATCGGAGCCGAAGCCCACCATGCCGCGGTTGAGCGCGACCTGCTCGCCGCCCAGGATGCGCGGCGCGAAGGTGTAGGTGAGAGCGTTCTTGCCGTCGACGGTGACCGTCACGACGAGTCCGTTGATGACGACGTTGAGGTTGTAGAACGTCCCGGCCTTCACGCCGCCGGGAACCGACCCCTGCGCGAGCGTCGCCCAGCCCCAGCTCGCGCGGTACCCGATGACGAGCTTGTTCGTCGACTGATCGATGCCCGCGAACTTGAAGTCCATCGGGCCGAAGTAGTCGAAGATGACGTAGGCGTTGGCCTTCCAGCCGGCCGTCGGCTTGTCCATCGAGATCTTCGCCGACAGCTCGTAGTACACGGTCTGGTACGCGTCGTCGTACCAGACGGCGACGGCGTCGCCCGTGTTGCTGGCCGCGGCGACCTGCAACATGCCCTGCGACACGGTGAAGACGCCCGAGTCCGCCGCGAAGCCGCCCGTCGTGCCGTCGTTGAAGTCGACTCCCCGCAGCGTGTCGCGGCGTCCGCCGGGGATGTTCCCCGCCTGCGGGTCGGTCGGGCCGCCCGTCTGCGTCTGCCAGTAGCCGTGGTCGGACTGGCGGATGAGGCCGAGCTCGCCGAACGGCTCGCCGTTGCGCTCCTTGTCGCTGCCCTCGTCGGTGGCCCTGGTGAGGTCGACACCTTGGCTGCGGCTCAACGCATAGAGGAATTCCGGCAGCTGCGGCTCGTTCTGGCGGCTGACCGTCGCGATTCCGAACGGGGCGAACGGGACGAGGTAGGTGTTGAACTCGCCCACCCAGTCGATGAGGCGGTCGCCGCCGGTGTTGCCGATCAGGATGTCGAGTCCCGCGCCGCCATAGGCCCGGTCCTGGAAGCTCGAGTTGACGCCGTCGGGCACGTCGTTGAGCCACGTGTCGCCCGCTGTCGTGCACGTGCCGTTCGGCTGGGCGACGAGGCATCCGGAATGCAGGTTGTCGTCGGCATTGTGCAGGTCGTTGCCCCAGCCGCCCCACAGCGTGTCCTGCCCGGTGCCGCCGACGAGCCAGTCGTTGCCGAGGTCGCCGAAGATCGCATCGTTGCCGTCGGAGGCCTGCTTCACTCCCGCCGCGGGCGGCAGCACCGTCGTCGCGGTGCAGTTGCCCTGGTTGTCGACCGCGATGCACGCGATGACGTAGTTGCCGGTGAGGTCTTCGTTGTTGAGGAAGAACTGGTTCGGGAACAGGGCGACGTTGGCGCTGCCCGTGCAGACCTTGCCGTTGGGCGCGTAGGACGTGCAGCCCCAGGTGTTGCCCGAGGCGTCGAAGCGGATCTCGCGGCGCGGGTCGTACTCGTCGTACAGGAGGAACTCGCCGAGTCGCGTCTCGTTGTGGTGGTTCGCGTGCCACGGGTTGGTGTCGGCGCCGAAGTGGAGCACATCGCCGGGGTTCCACGGGTGGGCGAAGTCGATGTACTCCAGGCCGATCGGGGTGCCCGCCGCGTCGAAGTGCTGCACGAAGCCGCCGTTGGCGTAGTCGGTCTGACCGGCGCCGATCGCCTCGGAGCCGCTGATCGCGTCATCGCCCGCCCCGCCGTGGATCCAGTCGCTCCCCCAGCCTCCGAAGATGATGTCGTCGGAGTTGTTGGCGTCGTAGAGCGGTTGGTTGACGACCTTGTTGAGCCCCGCGTTGACGTCGGGGCCGAGGTTGTACACCGTGAGGTCGACCGACTTCACGATCGCGTTCGCGACGTTGATGGTGGCCGTCTGCACCTGACCCGGGGTGTAGATGTACTCGTTGAGCACATCGCCCTGGCTCGTCTTGGTGTCGGGGTCGACCGTGCGCAGGGCGAGGACTCCGTAGAGCGGCTCGGCGAAGGCCGTGCACACCGTCGACGACGCGGCACCCGGGCATGCGGTGTTGCGGCTCGTGAAGATGCGTCCGTCGTCGCCCAGGATGCCGTCATCACCCGTGCCGCCGGAGATCCAGTCGTTGCCCCACCCGCCGATGAGGTCGTCGTTCTGCGCGTCGCCGTAGATGACGTCGTGGTCCGCTCCGCCGTAGACCGTGTCGTCGCCCGTCTCGCCGTGCACCTCGTCGCGGCCGCCCGTCTGCCACGGCGTCGAGCCGGAGAGGAACGACGTGTTGCGCCAGGCGCCGGCGTCGGTGTCGAGCACGAGCGAGCACAGCGGCTGCGTCGGCGAGCCGTTGCAGTCGGCGCCCGGCGCTCCCAGGCCGAAGTTCTCAGGCAGGTAGTCGGGACCGCCGACGGTGTAGTCCAGCAGCGTGACGCCGCGGACCACGAGGCGCTGCGTGCCTGCCGCTGCGCCGCCGAAGGTGTCGTAGTTGAACGTCACGTAGTTCGGTCCGGTCGCCGGCGCGACGCCCACGCCGCCGACGTTGGCGTTGCCGTTGACGTCGGTGTGGCTGGTGCCGACGATCCGGATGATGCGGCCGTTGTCGCCGACGATGGTGTCGGCGTCGCGCGCGTCGAGGTCGGCGGTCACCGTCGAGGTCAGCGCCGTCTGCGTCGCCGAGTTGGTGGCGACGGTCGCACTGCCGTCGGTGCCGTAGCTCTGGTCGTTGATGCCGACGCGGGTTCCGGCCCCGCCGAAGAGGAGGTCGGCGCCGCGGTCGTGACCCGGCCGGTAGTTGAGCGCGGGGTTCACGAGACCGTCGGGGCGCTTGTCGGGCGTCGTGAGGCTGAAGAAGTCGCTCGAGCCTCCCAGGATGTCGTCCTGTCCGAGGCCGCCGAAGACGACGTCGTTGCCGGCGTTGCCCTCCAGGTAGTCCTGACCGTCGGTCGCGGCCTCGACGGCGGCGACGACGACGAGCACACCCGTGTAGTCGCAGACCATGGCACCGGCCGCTCCCACGCAGCCGAGCGGAGTGCGCGAGGCGCCGACATGGGTGGCGTTCGCGTGGTCGTCGATGAAGCGGCGGTACGCGCGGTCGATGTCGCCGTCGCCCTGCATGACGTCGTCGCCGAGCTGGCCGAAGAGGAGGTCGTTCGCCTGGCCGCCCGCGAGGTAGTCGTTGCCCCACGTGCCGGCCCACTTGGTGCCGGTGTCGGAGGCGAGGTCGTGGAAGAGGTTCGTGACGTCGTACTCGGCCCACCACGGCGCGCCGTCGGGGTCGCGGTAGGGCCGCGGCACGCCGTCGACCAGGAGCTGGCCCGAGTTGTTCTCGGTCGGCGTCGGGTAGGCGCTCGGCAGGCCGGCGCAGAGGTTGGACGCCGTCGTGATGTCGCTGCGGCTGTACATCAGGGTGCCGCACAGGGTCTGGAAGCGCCCGCTGGTCCAGTCGCCGGGCGTGCGCACGAGCGTCACGGCGTCGCCGAAGACGATGTCGTCGGCCTCGTCGCCGTCGGCCATGTCGTTGCCGGCGCCGCCGACGATGACGTCGCGTCCGAGACCGCCGAAGATGACGTCGTCGGCCCCCTTGTCGAGGTTGACGCTGCGGATGCCCGTGATGGTCGACAGCGCCGTCGTCTGGATCTTCTGCAGGCGCGGGTCGGGCTCGTTCGGGTCGGCGACGTTCTGATCGATCGCGCCGTGGTCGCCGAAGATGATGTCGTCGTACGCCGTCTCGGGGCTCCCGCCGGCGTTGAGGGCGAAGCCGCCGAGACCGGGACCTGCCGCGCCGTCGCCGTAGATGAGGTCGTAGCCCGCGACGAGGAGGTCGTCGGTGATGCCCGCGACGCCGCCCACGATCGGGGTCAGCGTCGTGCCGTTCGGGATGAAGCCGGCTCCCGTCACCGACGGCTTCGGGCTGCGGTTGATCGTCGCGATCTCGAGGGCGCGGGTCAGGATGTCGACATTGACCCCCGAGTCGCCGTAGATGTGGTCGACGCCGCGGAGGCCGCGGATCTCGTCGTCGCCCGAGCCGCCCGCGAGGTGGTCGCCGGCCTGGCTGCCGATGATGAGGTCGTCGCCGAGGCCGCCGTAGGCGGTGATGCCGACCGAGGGCAGGCTCGTCGGGGCGACGTCGGCGAACAGGCCCGACGCGTCGATGACGTCGTTGCCGCTGTAGTCGAACGGGTTGGCGAGTCCGAAGATCCACTCGTCGTCCTCGTTCTCGGCATCCGGGATGTGGGTGAACGGGTCGAAGGGCTTCGGACCGAACTCCATGCCCAGGTTGTCGCCCGGGGCACCCGAGTACCAGACGCCGTCCTGCGACGTGTCGCCGTAGACGACGAGCGGCGAGCCGGGCCCCGCCGTCTTCGTCTGGTCGCACTGCACGGCGTCGTTCACCAGACCGTCCGGCTGCGCCGCGATCTTGAAGAGGAGGCTGCCGGCCGCGCGGTTGCAGACGGTCAGGATGTCGCCGCCGACCATGACGCCCGTCGAGGAGCGGAACTCGTCCCACGCGGTGAGGGTGAGGGTCACGGCATCCCACACGGCGACGCCCGCCGCGTTCAGGTGCATGCTGGGCGCCCACGCCGTGTTCGCGAACTCCATGACGCTGTCGTTCGCGCCCGAGAACTTCGAGATCGTGAAGGGTCCGGCGAAGCCGGTGATCCGCACCTGCATGCCGACCTTGTAGCCGGCGGCCTTCCAGCTCGCGCCGTCGGTGCGGGTGAGGCTCGACGTCTTCACGTAGACGGGCGTCGTCACCTGGATCTTCACCGGCTGTGCGACGCGCACATCGGTGAGCGACGTGCCGAGCGGCAGGGCGACGGGCGCCGTGATCGTGGCGTCGGGACCGCCGAGGAGCATGACCGAGCCCTCGCCGCAGCCGGGGAACGGGTCGCTGTACGGGCAGGGTCCGTCGGCGAAGCCGAGCACCATGCGCGTGAAGCTCTCGCCGACGAGCTGAATGTGCTGGTAGGCGTGGAGGTACGGATCGCCCGCGTAGTACCCGCTGCCGGGCAGCTTGCCGTTGAAGGCCCAGTTGAGGCCGTCGAGACGGGTGAGCGCGAGCACGGCACCCGGCGCCACGGCGAGGTGCGCAGCCGTCGGCGTCGAGCGGGTCATGTCGAAGACGTTGCGGATCGGCGTGTTGCCGCCGCCGTGCACGGTCGTCAGGCCCCCGTGCGGACCGGGGACGAAGACGGTCTGCGTCGCACTCGCCCTGGAGGGGAGCACGTCGCCGCGATCGAGCGTGAGGGTCTTGCCGTCGGCGGAGATGCCGATGAGGCGCCACGATCCGGGGATGTCCGCGATCTTGACGAGCTGGCCCACGACGAACCCGTCGCCGCTCCAGCTGCCCGTCGCCCGCGTCACGGTCCCGCCCGCGTTGCCGCCCGCGATCGTGACGGGGATCGTGATCGTGACGGGCACGTCCTGCGCGATGACCGTGTGAAGCGCCGTGCCGGTGACGGCGGCGCCCGAGACGAGCACGAGGTACATGACGGTGTTGTCGGTCGTGTCCGACGGATCGTCGTCGCCGAACCCGACGACCCGGAACAGCCCCGTCATCGCGTCGATCGTGACGGGCTGCCCCACGAGGAAGCCCTGCGCCTTCCAGTCGAACGGTGCCGACCGCGAGAGCCGGTAGGCGGAGCCGAATTGGCCCGCCGACGCCGCGAGCGTCACCGTGCCCTTGAGCTTCACCGGCACGTCGGGCTGGAGGGTGCCCTGGATGTCGAGGCGATCGTTGCCCGAGCCGAGGAGCAGGTTGATCACCTCGAGGGTGCTCTTGCCGCCGTCGGTCTCGTACTTGCCGTCGACGAACGAGACGGAGCCGAAGCTGATGCCGCCGGGGAAGATCTGCGGCTCGCCGAACGTCTCGTTCTGCGTTCCGCCGTAGGAGGCGCCGAAGTCGAGGTCCTTGGCCATTCCGAGGCCGCGGAGCGTCGTGGAGGTCATGACGCCCCAGTTGTGCGCGACGCTGCCGTCGCCGTAGACGTTCAGGACGTCGATCTGCTTGGACTCGGGCGCCTGCGCAGCGATCGCGAAGAGCGGTCCGTCCTGCTCGCCGGGGAGCTTGAGCCCCAGCGCCAGCGACCGGTCGGCGCCGGTGACGCCGCCCTCGACGGCGAGCGGCCCGCGCAGGCGCGTGAGCAGGTGCTGCGCGGCGGGGAAGTTCTTGACGCCGGCGCGGACGATCGGCTGGTAGTAGCCGAGGTCGGCGCGCAGCTCCACGTACTGGTCGGTCATCCAGGTGAGCGTCGTGAACGTCGCCTGAGCCGCGATGCGCGTCACGGTGAAGCCCGTGCCGGTCAGCGTCGCGAAGTCGTCGTACGAGACGGGCCGGAACTCCAGCTGCTCGTCGTGCGCGAGGTTCGTGCCGCGGATGTTCTGGATCTTCGCGCGCACGCAGTGGCTGAACCCGTCGCACACCTCGACCCACTGGCCCTCGAGGAAGCCGTCGGCGAGCCAGCCTCCGCCGGTACGCGTCAGGCGGTAGTGGCTGAAGGTGTCATCGCCGGCGGCAGTGCCGATCGACGCCGTGCCGTCCCAGATGCCGCGGCGGGTGAGCACGTTGATCGACGTGTCGTTGACGGCCGAGCCGGAGCATCCGATGAGCGGAGTCGACACCGTGAACGACTTGCCGTCGATCGCGACCGAGGCGACCGTGTAGTAGCCGACGGGCGGCACGCCGCACGCCGCGAACTTCACGCGCATGCCGATCGCGAGGCCCTCTTCGAGGAAGCTCCCGGTGTCGCTGCCGTTGGCCCGCGTGATCGTGTTCAGCACAGGCGAGCCCGAGAAGAGCAGGTTGCCGAGGAAGACGCGGGACGGGATGTCGCCGCCGATCTTGACGTAGCTGCTCGGGGTCACGGCGACCCCGCCGATCGAGACGACGTCGACCAGCCCGTCGGGCGTGATGACGACCCGTACATCGCCGGTCGGGAGCGTCGTGAGACGGATCGTGTACCCGTCGGTGAGGCCCGGCGTCGTGCACGTGGCGTTCCCGCACTTGACGACGACGGTGTCGGGCCCGGTCGGGATCGTCACGACGTTCGCCGTCTCGTCGTCGTAGACGAGGACGTCGGTGCGCTGGTCGCCCGAGCGCAGGTTCGGGAAGCGGTAGGCCGAGGTCGGGTTCTCCTGCGTCCAGGAGATGACGGCCGTCGTCGGGTCTCCCGGATCCGAGTTCGACCGCGCCTGCAGCGTGAGACGCACGGGAGTGTTCCAGTTCGTGCTGTCGAAGCTCAGCAGGTAGTACGTGCCCGTCGTGGTGTTGCTGACCTGCTGCCAGCGCGCCGCGCCGAGACCCGGGTCGAGGATCTGGAGGAGGCGCTGGGAATCGGCATCCATCGAGATCCGCACCCAGACCGTCAGGCCGCCGGGGTCCTTCGCGAGCTGCACGAGAACCTGGTCGGTGCGCTGCGTCGTCGCGCTCCCCTCGATCACGACACCGCGATCGTCGAGGACGCAGTTCGCGGCGTTCGCGGTGCACGCCGCCGACGGCTCGACCTGCGTCACGTAGACGCCCGGCGTGTCGTTGTCGTAGACCCGGACGTTGACCTGGCGCACCGCGGCGCCGTGGAACGAGGCATCCGCCGAGATCACCGAGTGCTGCACGACGACCGTGCGGTCGCCCTCGGAGCGGAGGTCGTCGTACGCGCGGACGTAGACGCGCTGGGGAGCGTTCCAGTCGCCCGCCGTGAAGGTGAGGACGACGGCACGGCCGGCCTCGTCGACCACGACGCCGTTGCGGACGTAGTGGCGCTGGAAGTCGCCGATCGCGTTGCACTCGTCGCCGTACACGGGGCCCTTGTCGATGCAGAGCCAGATGGTGTCTGCCTTGCCGTCGGTCAGGCCGAAGCCGCTCGGGTTGTGGAACGTGTCGCGCGCCTCCTCGTCGGGCGACAGGGCCGCCGAGACGGTGACGTAGACGTTCGCCGTGGGAGCGTGGCTCAGCTCGACCGTGTAGAAGTTGGTCTCCTTGATGGGGCCCGTCGTCGTGCCTTCGCGCACGCTCGTCGTCGTGCCCTGCTCCTTGATGACGACGACCCCTTGATCGGGTGTGGCGAGGTTGTACGGGATGCCGTCGACCGTCGTCCCGTCGTAGCGCGGGTCGTCGGAGAGCACGATGTGGTCGACGGCGCCCGAGATGCCCTCGAGCTCGCGCGTCACGATGTCGGCCGTCACGTCGCCGGCCACCGAGATCTGGTCGGAGCCGAGCCCGCCGATCACGCGGTAGGCGACGCCGTACGCCGTCGAGAGGACGAAGAACTGGTCGTCGCCCTCGAGCCCGTCGATCTCGAGGATCTCGATCGTCGTGTACTTGACGTTGAGGCCCGCACCGTACACGGCCCTGTCGGTGATGACGAAGTCGTCGGCGAACTCGGTGCCGAGCACGACGAGCTTGTCGAAGCCGGTGCCGCCGTCGACGTTGACGGGCGCGTTGACGTTGTACTGCACCTCGTCCTCGCCGCCGCCGGCACGGATGTCGAGCGGGCGGCTCGTCGAGAAGCCGAGGCCGATGACCGGCACGGCCACGCCGTTGGCGTCGAGCGGGATGACGTCGTCGAGCCACATCGTGTTGTCGAGGTCGACGTTGCTGCCGGCGAGGTGGTTGTAGGTGGTGTGCGCGTCGGCGTTGTTGCAGACGCCGTCGCCGTTGCGGTCGTACCGCGTGTAGCCGGGGATCCCCTGGTAGGTGCCGATGAGGCAGGAGCCGAACGGCGCCGTCGTCGGGAAGACGCCGCCTGCAGGGCGGAAGTCGACGTCGGTGAGGCCGCACCCGGCGACACTGTCGGCGTCGGTGTCGCAGACGGCGGCGATCGCGAAGGCCCGGACGATGAACAGGTCGTTGTCGTCGTCGCCGTTGAGCTGGATCTCGGCCTGGTTGGAGTAGACGACGAAGGTGTCGTTGCCCGTGCCGCCCGTCGCGAGCAGCGGCGCATGGGCGCCGGGGCTCAGCCAGCCGCGGGTCGTGGGGACGAGGGCGGGGAAGGTGTCCCCCGGCAGCAGCGCGCCCCCGTCGGGAGCTGACTGGGAGTCGCGCTGCGTGCCGAAGATCTGGCCGATCTGGAAGGTGTCGTTGCCGGCACCGCCGTCGAGGGTGATCGTGGCCTGCGTGTCGTCGACGTAGAAGGCGTCGTTGCCGCCCATGCCGTAGACCGTGATGCGTCCGTTGAGGGCGCGGTCGTAGTTGATCCGCTGCACGAGGGGGCTCGGCTCATTGCCCGGCGTGCGATCGCGGTAGAGGCCGATGCCGCCGTCGGCACTGCCGTTGCCGGCGAGGAGGGCGATGAAGGCCGGGTGATCGGCCTGCTCGGTCGGCGAGCCGCAGACGGTCGGGACGCCCGAGCCGGTGAACGGCGACTCGTTGTCGATGCAGGTGAGCGCCCGCAGGAGCCAGATGTCGTCGGCTCCGCCGCCTGCCCCGTTGAAGGGCGCGTCGGCGGGCTTCAGCGGATCGCTGTCGTAGCCGTAGACGTCGAGCTCGTCGACGCCCGCGCCGGGCAGTCCCGTGTCGAGGACGTTGATGACGTAGTTGCGGATGCTGCCGTGGCTGCCGTTGGTGTAGATGGCGTAGTGGTCGGTCTCGCCCTGGCCGTCGAGGGTGAGGGTATGGCCCGCACCGTTGCCGGCCTGCAGGCCCGTCGGGCTCGTCACGACGTTCATCGACTGGAGGTACCAGACGGTGATCTCGTCCTCGCCGTCGGCGGTGTTCGAGGCGGTCGTCGCGTTGCCGTGGATCGTCGTCTTGGAGCCGAGGAAGATGTAGCCGTTCGAGCCCCACGTCGTCTTGCCGCCCGGCTGCAGGAGGTCCTGACCCGACCGGTCGCCGAGCTGGATGATGTCGACGTCGCTGCCGCCCCACACGTTCGTCTGGCGCCCGGCGACCGGGTTCGCCGTCGACGGCGCGCACGTTCCGACGGGGTAGCCGCTGGCGCCACCCAGGGTCACGTTGCAGTCGGCGACGATGCGGCCGCGCAGGATCATGGTCGTGCCGTACTCGGGGTCGGGCAAGGCGAGGGTGCCGCCCGTGTCGGCATTGCCGTAGTCGCCGCGGATGTCGATCGACAGGTCGGCGAGGATCTGCGTGAACTGGTGCAGCGTGACGTCGTCGCCCACCCGGAGCTCGACGCTCCCCTGCTCGGCGAAGATCGTGCCGTTGGGGATGATGCGCAGGTGGTCGGGGTTGTTGCCCGGCGCCGTGCTGTTGTCTTCGGCGAAGTCCGCGCTGCCGTTGCGGATGAGGTAGAGGTCCTCGTCGAGGTCGGCGGTCTCGCGGACCGTCAGGCGGATGTCGCCGGTCGTCGAGTGCGCGAACACGAGGCGCAGGTACGCGTCGGTCTCGGTGAGATAGATGCCGCCGGATGCCTCGAGCGCGACGTCGTCGGCGACGGCGATGAGCCCCGCATCCGACGTGCCGTTCGCATTGTCGGCGCAGTTCGTGTTCGTGCACGCGAAGGGCGAGCCGACGAGCGAGTCGATCTCGAGGTCGTTGGCCGCGAGCCCGATCGAGCCGCCGTGCGCGTCGATGTCGATCGTCTGGCCGATGACGTCGGCTGACGCGTCGTCGAGTGCGTCGAGGATCGATCCGGCACGCGAGCGCAGCGACACGTTGCCCGTCGAGAGGGAGTCGTCGCCCGCCGTGTGCACGATCCCGATCTGCAGATCACCCGCGACCTGGTCGAGGTAGATGCCGAAGGTCTTGTCGTCGTCGGCCGCCGTGTCGTACGCGTTGAGGATGCCGAGCGGGCCGCCGACGGCATTGACCTGGATCTCGAGGAAGTCGTCCGGCAGGCCGATGCCGCCGACGCCCGAGACGCTGCCGGGCTGACCGAGGCCGTTGTCGCCGGCCGTGAGCGTGATGTTCCGGCCGGTCACGTCGATGCTGTTCGGCGTGCCGGGGCCGCAGTCGAGGTCGTACGCGTCGACGCACGTCGGGTCGTCGTCGGTGTCGATGATGCCGGCGTCGAGCTCGGCATCCAGGATCTTCCGCGGCGAGCGCAGCGTGACGTCCGCAGAGATGGTCGCGAGGGCGCAGGCCGTTCCGACGGCGCCGGTGCACTGTCCCGTCGCGTGGATGTGGCCGACGCGCAGGTCGCCCTTGCCGCTCTGCTCGACGACGGTGATGTTCCCGTTCGTGAGCACGTCGATCTTGCCCGAGCCGTCGGTCAGGCCGCGGCTCACGGAGGTCTCGTCATCGGTCCACGTGGCGTCGACGTCGGTGTACGCGAGGACCGTGATCTCGGTCGCGGCCGACGGGTGCTGAATCGAGATGTTGTGCCCGGCGCGGATGTCGCTGAACTCGTAGTCGGCCTTGCGCGGGCTCAGCGCCGTGCCGAGCGCGACGAGCACGACCTTGCCGCCGATGATGACGGGCTGGTCCACTCCCCCGGTGCAGCCTGCGCCGTCGGGCCGGAAGTAGCACGTCGTCGGCACCGACTCGAGGACGGGTCCGCCCGGGAGGTTGTCGGGCGTGAAGATCTGGACGTTGACGTCTCCGACGACCGCGGGGTCGGTGCCCTCGGCGCTGTCACGGAGGATCACGACGGCGTCGTGGCCGGCCTTGATCGCCTCGATGACCGGGTGGAGCGGGGCGTTGCTCGGAGTGAGCGAGTCGCGGCGGAGCGTCGTGACGTCGAGGAAGATGTCGTTGCCGGCTTCGGCGTCCAGGTGGATGAGCTTGAGGGTCGCCGGCACTCCCTGCTCGCCGGTGTGCGTGATCTGCAGCAGGACGAGGGTGATGGGCTGGGCGACGGTGCCGATGGAGCCGAGTTCGGAGTCGAGGGTGACGCGGTTGGCGGTGAACGTCTCGCCGCCGGGGTCGCTGCCGCGGAGGATCGAACCGCGGTCGTTGACGATGGTGAGAGATCCGAGGGGGTTGAAGATGTCGCCGTCGATGGTGACGTCGTAGCCGGTCGTCGCGGAGCCGCGGAGGCTCTCGATGACGACGTCGGTCGCGGGGAAGATGTGCTCGATCTTCCAGAACCATTGCGTCGCTGCCACGGGAGGCGCGTGCGGGCCGTTGTCGACCGAGACGTTGATGATCGCCTCGGGCGTCACCGACAGGTCGGCGTTGACCGTGTTGATCGACATGCTCGGGATGCCGCCGGTGCCCTTGAGGTAGACGGCCTTGTCGGAGGAGTTGATGATCCGCACCGAGTTCCACGTCTCCTGCATGTAGAAGATGCCGAGGGAGCCGTGGATGAGCCCGTCGCACAGGCCCGTGCAGCCGTTCGGGTGGTTAGCCTCGAAGAGCGCCTCGGGCTTCTCGTCGTACAGGATCGGGTCGATCCAGATCGTCCCCGTGCCGATGACGTCGCCGACGTTCAGGGCCGGCCCGGAGATCGTCTCGCGCACCGTGACGTTGTCGGTCTTTGCGACGATTCGCCCCGACGCGTCGACGATGAGCACGGGGTTCGGCTCGCCGAGCAGGTAGACGGTGGACTCCCACAGGATGTCGCGGCCCGGCTCGTAGACGAGGTCGGCGTCGGCGCTGCCGAAGTCGAACAGGCCGCCCGAGCGGTGCGCGTGCACGTAGAGCTTCGTGTAGTACTGCAGGGCCGCGACGTGGAGGTCGGCGGTACGCACGACCGACTCGTCGGCGCCGACGACCGAGGCGCTGGACTGCACCGTCACCTTGGCGCGGGCGTCGGTGTCGCCGCCGCCGCAGCCGCAGTTGGAGTTCGCGTCGGCCTGGAGGTTGAGGCTCTCGTTGGCCGCCCGGAGGTAGACGCCGGCGCCCTCGATCGACGACCCGGTCTTGATCTCGACCTTGCTCTGGCCGCCGAAGCGGACGTAGGCCCCCGCGTCGGAGTCGGCTCCGAGCGCGTAGGCATCGGAATCGGAGCGGGCGATGCCGCGGACATCGACAGCGGTCCCGACGACGGCGCCCGTCAGGTCGTTGACGCCGAAGGAGCGTCCGAAGGCCGCCGAGAGCTGGATCTGGCCGCCGGTGAGGATGCTGCCCGTCCCGGTCACGGTCGTCGTGACCTTCGCGCTGTGGTCGTGGCCGATCTGCACGCCCTGGTTCTCGTCGTCGTTGGCGTCGGCGTTCGTGCCGAGGCCGCCCGACCCCGACGACGCGCGTGCCGTGCCGTCGACGCCGGCCGCGGCATCCACCAGCACCGTGCGGTTGGCCGACAGGTCGCCGCCGATCTCGGTCGAGACGGCGAAGCCGATCTCGAGGTCGACGTCG
The DNA here is from genome assembly GCF_052180235.1 of Microbacterium sp. F51-2R. Classification (GTDB taxonomy): domain Bacteria; phylum Actinomycetota; class Actinomycetes; order Actinomycetales; family Microbacteriaceae; genus Microbacterium. Next base: position 1,508,872 of record NZ_CP197470.1, read on the forward strand.
GTGTCGGCACCGGCGATGAGGCCGCCGGTGCGGTTTACCGCCTCGCCGTTGGCCGTCGCGAAGCCGAACGCCGTGATCGCGATGTCGCTGGATGAGAAGACGCTCGCCCCGTCGCGCACCTTGACGGTCGTCGTGACGATCTGGTCGGACGTCGCGTTCGAGGCGCCGAACTTGGCGAAGCCGCCGCCCTTGCCCACCGAGCTGACGGCGGCGTTGGCGTAGTTGGTGCCGCCGATCTTGACCGAGCCGCCGCGGATGGTGCCCGCCTGCACGTCGGTCGTGACGGTGGGCGAGGCCTCGACCTCGGAGTACACGTCGCTGAAGCTGAAGAAGCCGCCGCCGATGCCCGTCGAGGTCGCGCTCGCCACGCCGTTGGCGCCCCCCGCGAGGTCGGCCAGCAGCGCACCCGGGCCGCCCACGCCGATCAGCACGTGCGGCGCGCCGGTGAGCGAGCCGGTGAGGTCGATGTAGAGCTGCTGGGTGCCCGTGCCGTTGGACACCGTCGCGATGCCCTCGTTCACGAGGCGGTGGGGCCCGGACTTGCTCACGAGGCCCGTCTGGATCGTGCCCGCGGCATCCTTCAGCACGAACTGCGTGCCGGTGAGAACGCTGATGTAGTACATCCGGCCCTCGACGAGCCCGACCGACTCGTACCCCACCCGGCGCAGCCGGTGGTCGGCCTTGAGACCGGCGGGGGTCGTGTCGGGCGCCAGCCCGATGATCTGCACGTTCGTGCTGCACGGAGTGTTGTTGTCGGCGTTGTTCGGGCCGCTCGGCGTCGGGTCGTACGTGCCGTAGCCGGCGTGGCAGGCGGAGTCGGCGAGCCGGATGGTGTGGTCGCCCGACGGGAAGCCCGCGACGTTGATCGAGGGATCGACGATCCAGACGTGCTGCCCGTCCATGAGGCCCGAGATCGCGGCCCCGTTGGTGACGCTGTAGATCCACTCGCTGCCGCCGATCGAGCCGTGGCTCGGGGCGTAGATGGTGTTCCACGAGGCGTTGTGCTGGATGACCCCGTTGGAATCCTGGTCGAGCTTGCCCGAGCCGTCGGTGTGGACGTCGACGAGGCTCGACTTGAAGTCGATCGTCGCTGGTGCGTGGTAGACGACGGCGCGCCCGTCGAGGCCCGCGGTGCTCCCGATCGTGAAGATGCTGCCGGCCGTGAGCGTCGGGTTCGTGAGCGAGACGACCGTGGTGCCGTCCTGCGTGAGCGGCGTCGTCGACAGGCGCAGGTCGAACTCGTCGACGGCGTAGACGTAGTACGCGTTGCCGCAGGTCAGGCCCGCGATCGGAAGCGTGCCGAGCGCCGTGCCGCCGTTGCAGTTGTAGACGACGCGGTCACCGGTGCGGAAGTTGTGCCCGCCGGGGAAGTGCAGCGTCGCGGTCGCGGCCTGCACGATGCCCGTCGCATCGAACTGCACACCGAGGCGCAGCGTGTTGTCGTCGACCTTGATGACGCCGTACGTGCGGCCGTCGCCGAGGCCGGCGATCGCATTGGGGTTCGGGATGATCCCCTTCTGCACGTCCTCGTCGTCGGAGGCGGGAGCGCTGTAGGTCACCGTCGCGCCGGTGTTGAGGCCGTGCGGGAGGGCGAAGCAGACGGTGTCGGCGCCGTTGCAGTCGATCCCCTGGATGGTGCCGTCCGACAGCGGCGTGAGCGCCGCGCCGTGCTGGGCCGTCAGCGAGAAGAGGGCGCCGGCCTGGGCGAACCCGCCGGTCATCGTGGCCGAGACCGTGGGCTTGTCGACCGACTTGGCCGTGAAGCCCGCCTGGATGTCGATGAGGCCGCCGGAGGTCGCGTTGGCGTAGGAATCGGCATCCGTCAGCGACTGCGCGAGCACCGTCAGCGCGCCGCCCGATGTCACGTGGCCGCCGCCGAGCGAGGCCGCGACCTCGGGCTGCGTGTTGGCCTCGGCCGTCGAGGTCGACACCGCGACGAGGCCGATGCTGAGGCTCGAGACGCTCGAGTTCGTCGCGTCGTCGCCGATCGCCTTGACGAGGATGCTTCCCGCGCCGGCGTCTCCGACCGTGCCGCCGACGGCCGGGTCGAAGTGCGTCGACCCGACATTCCCGTCGATGGATGCCTTGGTCTTGGCGTTGTCGACGGCGCTCGGGTAGATCACGCTGATGCTGATGCCGCCGAAGCCCTTGCCGCCGGCGACGGCGGTGGAGCGGTTGACCGCGTGGGCGTAGACCTGCAGCTGCTGGGTGACCCCCGTGACGGATGCCGTGCCGCCGACCACCGCGGAGGTGACGGTGCTCGCCGTGATCTTGGCGTCGGCCGAACCGCCCGTCACCGACCCGAGGCCCGTCGCGAGCACCTTGAGGGTCGCGGTCACGGTGTTCGTGGCGTCCGCTTCGACGTTGACGTTGCGCGCGGCCGTCACGGCGCCGTCCCAGCGCGCCGTGGTCGGGGCGGAGATCTCGGCGGTCGGGGCGCTCACGGCGACACCGAGCAGGATGCCGCCGGTCATGACGTTGGACTTCGCGTCGGCGGAGTTGTGGCTGATGGCCCGGATGTCGACATCCGCCCCCGCCAGCGACAGGGCGCCGCCGCCGGAGGCCTTCGTCTCGCCGGTGATCTTCGCGTTGCTCGAGCCGATGGCGAGGGACGCGAGGGCGACCGACCCGGTCTGGATGTCGGAGGTCGCCGTGTTGTGCGCGTCGGCGCGGACGAACAGGGCCCCCGCTGCCGTGATCGCGCCGTCGAGGGTCGCGATCGTCGAGTTCGCGACGATCGCGACGGCCACGAACGCCTTGAGGTCGGCCAGGCCCGCGACCGACGCGGAGTCGATGATGCCCTGCGCCTTGTTGCCGGTGCCCTGCGTCTGCGCCTTGATCGTGATCGTGCCGGTCGAGCCGAGGCTCGACCCCGTCTCGGCGATGGCCTTGATGTACGCGTCGGACGTGATCACGGCGCTGGCCCACGCGCCGGAGAGGCCGACGAGCGAGCCGGCGTACAGCTCCGTGCGGGTGTCGGCGGTGTTGGCGGCCGTCGCGATGACGTCGATCGCGGATGCCCCGCTCACGGTGCCCGTCGCCTTGGCGAGGGTGTGGCCCGACAGCTCCGAGAAGACGACCGTGATGCCGATCGTGACGCCGCCCACGGCGACGCCGGGAGCCCGGACGTTCGCGGTGTTCGTCGCCGTCGCGGCCGACTCGACGGCGCCGCCCGTGGTCGTATTGCCGCCGACGACGGATTCGAGGTTGCGTGCGGAGTCGGCGCGGGCGACCGTGAGGCCGATCGCGACGCCGCCGATCGTCACGTTGAGGGTCTTCGCGTCGACCGTGCGCGTGCCGGTGGCCGTCACATGGACGCCGCCGGAGCCGACGGTGCCCGACGGAGACGCCCCCGCCGCCGCGGTGCCCTCGAGGGTCACGAAGGTGAGCACGCCGCCGATCGCCCCGATGCCGCCCGAGACGCTGACGCCGCGGCCCGTGACGTGGATGTCGTCGATCGTGGCGGCGTTGAAGCTCTGGACGTTGCCGGTGCCGCCGACGGTCACGGTGCCGGTGTCTGCACGGTTGTCGCCCGTGACGCTCACGACCGACACCGAGATGCCGGCGGCGATGGCGCCGACCGCGAGGCCGATCGACCAGCTCTCGAGCGTGCGGTCGGCCTTCGACGAGACCGTGACGCCGCCGCCCGCGCGCAGGATCTGCGCGCCGCCGTCGATGTGGGCGTGCTGCGTGCCGCTGTCGTTGATGACGACGACCTGGCCGCCGATCCCGACGAGTCCGACCGCGCCCGAGAAGCCGAATCCGACCGAGTCCTCGATCATCTCGGCCTTGACCGCGACGCTTCCCGATCCGCCCGCGCCGGCCGTGATCCGGCCCGTGGAGGTCACTCCGGCATCGGTCACGCTCTTGATGTTGAGCACGAGCACCGAGATGCCGACGCCGACGGCGCCCACCGCGCCTGCGCCCGCGACGCCGAGGATCGTCAGCCTGTCGATGGCGAAGACGTGCACGTGGCCGCCGGCGATGATCGTCGCGCCGACCGTCGCGGTCGTGCCGCCGGTCGGCGGCGTGCCGAGAGCGTCGGTGCCGGGGTTCGTCGTGGGGGCCGCCCCCGCGATGGTGCCGTTCACGCCGCCGAGCTGGCCGGTCAGGCGGTCGTTCGTCTTGGACTCCGAACCGGAGTTGAGCTTCCACTGGGCGGAGGCGGAGTCGGGCGCCGCGTTGCCGGGGTTGCCTGTGATGGCGACCTTGGCCGAGTAGTTCGAGCCGCCGTACGAGACGAGCGCGCCCTCGCCGTAGTCGGTGTTGGGGTCCCACGCGGGGGCGGGGCCGGCGGTCGTGCCGCCGAGTGCGTCCTTGTAGCCGCCGTCCCCCTTGGCGACTTCGCCGCCCTGCTGCACCGAGTTGAGCGTGCCGCCCGGACGCCAGTTGGCGCTGACGTAGTCGTCGCTGTTGTCGGAGTGGAAGGTGTCGTGGTCGGCCACCGGGTCGATGCCCGACAGGCCGTCCTTCTTGGCCGTGTAGTACCTGCCGTCGGAGCCCTTGACCTCGTCGCCCTTGTTGTAGACCTGCGTCGACGAGTAGTCGCCGCGCCCGAAGACGCTCGTCGCGGAGAGCCACTTGGCGGGGTTGTCCTTGGGCGAGGCGCCGCCGACGACGTTGTCCTCCTTGGCGGAGTACTTCTTGCCGTCGTTCGTGTCGGTGACGACGTCGCCCTTGCGGTAGGTCGTGCCGGCGTTCCAGTTGCCGCGGTCCTCGCCGCCCGAGGCGGCGTGGTACTCGCCCGTCGGCGTCGTGCCGATCGTCCAGACCGAGACCGCAGCGGCCACCCCGACGAAGCCTCCCGCGAAGCTGACGGCGAAGGTCGAGACATCCTTCTTCGACAGGGCGTAGACCTCGACATCGCCGCTGCCGGCGGTGACGACGAGTCCCGACCCGAGGGATGCCTGCACCGACGTGTTCGCGACGCCCACGTCGACGCCGCCGGCCACGCCGACGAATCCGCCCGCGATGCCGCCCGCGATCGTGAGCGACGTGAAGGCGTCGGTGGCCGAGACGTTGACGCCGCCCGACGAGGTGACCGAGCCGCCGGCGCCGATCGCCGCCTTGACCGAGATGGTGAGGAGGGTCACCGCGACGCCGCCGGCGACGCCGACGAAGCCGCCCGCGACGGCCGGCACGAGGCCGAAGATGTTCTCCGAAGAGTCGGCGCGGACGATGACGCCCGAGAAGTTCTTGCGCCCGAAGCCGCCCGCGCTGACGCTGCCGTCGGCGACCTGGCCGATCGCTGCTCCTGCCGCTCCGGCCGACACGGTGCCGTTCGGGCCCAGGTATGCCGCGACCTTCTTGTTCACGACCGCGACGCCCACCGCGGCGCCGACGCCGACGTACCCGCCCGCGATGGCGACGGTGATGAGCAGGAGCCGCGTGTCGTCCTTGGCCGAGACCAGGACGTTGTCGCCCGCCCGCAGCGTCGGCCCGTTGCCGAGGCACTCGTAGGCGTTCGGCCCGGTCGGCGTGCCCGAGCACGCGAAGGTGTTGACGTTCAGCACGGTGACCGCGACCGTGCCGGCGATGCCGACCGTGCCGCCGCCGGCGCCGACGGCCACCGAGACGACGGTGTCTTTCGCGTTGGCGGTCACCGAGATGTCGTCGCGCGCGTTGACGGTCGAGCCGGTGCCGATCCAGGCCGAGGTGTCGAGGTTCACGACGCGGACGGCGACGGGGACCGCGATGCCGGCTGTGCCGCCGATGGCGAGGGATGCCGCGATCCCGAGCTCGTAGTACTGGTTGGCCGCCGCGACGCGGACGCCTTGTGCGCCGCTGGCACCGCTGACGTTGGACGCGCACGTCGCGCCACAGTTCACCTGGGCGTCGTGCCCGATGTGCGCGGAGGTGCGGACGTTGTTGACGGCGACGGAGCCGGCGATCGCGACGCCCGCCGTGCCGCCGATGGCCACCCCGACGCCGAACGCGCCGACGTCGTCGGTGTTCGTCGCGGTGACCGCGACGCCGGAGAAGGGCGCGTCGGTCGACGTGATCGTACGGGGACCCATGGCACTCGGGTCGCCGGCGGGAGCCGTGCCCGACTTCGTGATGCTGTGACCGCGGCCGGTCGTGCCCACGAGCGAGAACGTGATGGGCGTTCCGCCCTCCGTGCTCTTGCGGTCCAGCAGCTGGAAGGTGTTGCCGCCGAGGCTCTTGTAGAAGTACGTCTGTCCGTCGACGAGGCCGCCGATGGCCACCCCGCCGCCGGCGGAGTAGACGACCGCGTCGTCGTCGGCCGCGCCCACCGCGTAGGGAGTCGTGATCTGGTTGCCCGAGACGGCCGTCTGCGGGTTGAAGCGCGGGGTGTTGTCGACGGGAACATTGGCCTGGTCGATGCGGAAGAAGCGCTGGTTCTCGGTCGAGCCCTGGTCCGTGATGTTGACGGGAGCGCCGCCCTTGGTGAGCGAGACCTGGTACGTGTTCGCCGTCGCGTTCACGATCCAGTAGATGCCGCGGTGGACGAGCCCGTCGGCCCCGCAGTTCGGGTCGGACGAGACGTCGCAGCCGGCGTCGTACTGCACCTGCTGATCGTTCTGGAAGCCGTGGTTCGGCACCGTGATCGTGTCGGTTCCGACGTTGACGTCGGACGGGGCGAAGCGCAGGTCCACGGTCGAGACGGTGTAGCTGCCGTTCGTCACCGTGACGGGCGTGAGGCCCTTCGCGTTGACCCTTGCGAAGTCGCCGATCCACGCGTGCGTGTCTTTCGAGGTCACCGGGATGGCGACGGATGCCCCGACCCCGGCCGTACCGCCCACCGAGATGTTGCCGCCGATGACGTTGAGCACGAGGCTTTCGTCGGCTGCCACTCGCACGCTGCCGTCGACGTCGACGACCGCCGCCGTGCCCGAGCCCGTCGCGTTCGCGATGTAGGCCTTCGTGACGATCGTGAGCGACGAGACGGCCGCGTTGACGTTGACCGCGGCGGTCCCCCCGAAGCCGCCGCCGACGGAGATGCTCGTGACGGTCTCGTGCGACTTCGCGTCGATCATGAGGTTGCCCGAGCCGCTGATCGACGTGCTCGTGCCGATCCAGGCCTGAGTGTCCTTGCCGATCACCTCGACGTCGACACCGGCGCCGACACCGGCCGTGCCGCCGACGGTGAGGGTGCCCGCGAGCGACAGCACGGTCGTGGTGTCCTGCGCGAAGACGGCGATGTTCGTCGTCGGCATCGAGACCGTCGCGCCGTTGTCGATGTGCGCCCACGTCGTGTCGCTGAGGACATCGACGACCACGGCCCCCGCGACACCGGCCGTGTTGCCGCCCGCCCCGGCGACCGCGACGTACTTCCAGTCGCCGGACTGGGTGGCGCTCACCGTGAGCCCGGCGCCCCCCGCCTGGACGTCGGCCCCGCCGCCGACGGAGGAATCGACGTCGGAGTCGCGGACCACGACGACCGCGGCCGCACCGACGCCGGCCGAGCCGCCGCCGATCGCGAGGTTGCCCGAGGCGAGCGCGCCCCCCGCTGTGCGCCCCGCGAGCACCTGCACCGCGCCCTGCGCATGCACGGCGCTCGAGCCGATGCGCGCGGCGACCTTCGGCGACGAGCCGCCCTGGTTGAAGACGAGCACCACGACCGAGCCGGTGACGGCGGCGGAGTTGAGGCTCAGTCCGCCGGCGACGGCCAGGATGAACCAGTCCTCGGTCGCGGTCGCCTGGACGGTGACCGATCCGCCGGTGCGGACGGCCCCGGAGTCGCCGATCCATGCGCGCACGTTGGAGTTCGCGACTCCCACGACGATCGTGATGCCGACGCTCGCGGAGCTCTGGCTGAGCGAGAGCGTACCGCCGATGTCGATGAGGTGGAGGTTGTCGGCCGCGCTCACCGTGACGGTCTGCCCGAATCCGCCGATGAGTCCCTGCTGGTTGACCTGCGCGCCGTTGCCGATCCAGGCCTGCGTGTCGAAGTTCATCACCTCGACGATGAACGCGCCGCTGATCGCGGCGCCGCCTGAGCTCGCACCGCCCGCGATCGCCACCGACGAGAGCGACAGCCACTCCAGGTGTCCCTTGAGCGGCTTGGGGACGTCCGGCGTCAGGGGCACGAGGATGCTCGACGCCGTGACGGATGTGCCGCCCGCAGCGTCGGTGCGCGTCGTCGTCGCGAGAGTCGTGCCCGACTGGATGGAGGCCTTCGTCGTGATCTCGAGGTAGTCGACGGCGAACGCGCCGCCGACGGCGGCGTCGCTGCCCGTCGAGAGTGCCCCCGCGATCGCGAGGTTCTGCAGCCCCAGCTTCTGCGTCGCGGTGACGGCGATGCCGCCCTGCGGCGCCGCGACAACGGCTCCGGGGAGGACTCGGGCTTCGGTCGTGAGCAGGAGGATCTGCACCGTCACGCTGCCCGCCACGGAGGTGCTCTTGCCGCCGCCTGCCGCGAACGACCAGATGACGAACTCGTTCTGCCCGCCCGGGGGCACGATCGCGGCGACCGTGATGCCGGTCGTGCCGGTCACGTGCGCACCGCCGCCGATCTCCGCGATGTTGTCGACGTCCTGCACGTTCAGGCCGATCGTGGCGCCGACGCGCGTGCCGCCGCTCTCGAGATCGATGGCCGAGCCGAGTCCGAAGGCGTTCGCCCGGAGGAGGAACACCGAGGTGACCGAGACGGCGCCGACCGTCGCCGTCACGGTGGCGGCCGACCCGATGCGCGCCGTGGACGAGCCCGAGAACCAGTTGACGCCGACGGCCGCCGCGACAGCGGTCGTTCCCGAACCCGACGATTGACCCGACTGACCCGACTGTGAGCTCTCGGCGCCCGATGTGCCGTTGGACCCGTTCGTTCCGCCGGTGGACGTCGGCATCGACGCGGTGCTGCTCTTCGTGCCCGCGGTGTTCGGGTTGTCGCCGTTGACAGCCCCCTGCGACTCGCTGTCGCCGGACTTGCCGCCGCTGTCGGCACTCTCGGCGCCCTTGGCGCTGGCGACCGACTTCGACTCGGTGCGGGCCTCCGACGCCGCGGCGACGGTGACGCTCGTGCCCTGCACGTTCCCGGCGATCTCGGCGAGGGTCGCCCACCCGACGATCGCATTGACGACGACGTTCGCGCCGACCGCCGTGCTCTTGCCCGCGGCATCCGCTCGGCCCTCCGAAGCCACCCACGAGGTGTGGGTCGCCCGCACGTCGACCGCGCCGGTGCCCACGTAGTTCTGCGTCGAGGTGCCGATCCGTGCGGTGACGTGGTCGTCGACGCTCACGACGAGCGCGACGACCGGGGTGACGGCGGTGTTTCCCGCGCTGCCGCCCTCGGCCTTCGTCGCGAGGTCGCGGAAGCCGATGGCCTCCACCGTGAGGCCCACGCCGCCGGTGATCCGGGCGTTGTCACGGATCTCGGCGGTCACGTCGTTCCCGTCGATCACCTGCAGTGCGAACGAGGCGCCGACGCCGGTGGCCGATCCGACGCTCGCCTTGCTGGTGGCGGTGGCGGTGTCGCGCTCGTTGCTCTGCGCGCGGACGACGGATGCCGCGGACGACAGCGTGACGACGGCTCCGGCCGGCACCAGGGCTTCGATCGTGCTGCTGAGCACGTTGATCGCGAGGGCTCCCGCAACGCCGACGCTCGTGGACTTGCTCGCTCCTGCGCGTGCCACAGAGGTGATCTCGTGCTCGTACAGCCGGAACAGCTGATCGTTGGTCGGCGAGGTCGGCAGGGCGACGCCTTCGCCGACGGTCGCGCTCTGAGCCACCCACGCGTGGCTGCCGTTGCGCTTGTAGAAGCCCGGAGCGTGGGCCCCGTCGGTCGCGGTCAGCTGGAACCAGCTGTCCTCGGCGATCTGGTCGGTCGGGAGCTGCGACTTCTGCGCGACGGCGTTCTTCGTGACGAACACCCACGCGCCGCCCTCGCCCTTCCACACGCTTCCGGCGGGGTGGCCGTCCTTCTCGTCGTTCAGCACGTACCAGTTGCCGTTGGTGACCGAAGCCGGCAGCTTGTCGACCGTGCCGGTGAGGCTGACGTTCGTCTCCATGCTCCAGCTGCCGCCGGAGTACTTGTACAGGCCGTCGTCACCGCCCGACGCGTTGTCGCCGTCGGCGTTCGTCGTGACGAAGATCAGGTCGCCCTCGCTCGGCCCGGGCAGCTGCTCGCCGGACTCGACGGTCTCCCAGCGCTTGGCGGCGTCGTTCCAGCGGCGCACGACGTCGTTGCCGTCGCCCTGGAGCATCTCGGCGACGACCGTCAGGCCCGTCGCCGTGATCGTCGCAGTGCCGACGGTGGCGCGCACCGTGATGTCGACGGCCTGCACCGCGACGCCTGCGCCGATGCCGACCGAGCCCTTCGTCGCCGTGTCACCGCGCGCATCGGCCAGGGAGTCGGTGTCGCCACGGGCGATGAGCGAGACGGCGCCGCCGGCCTGCACGACGACCCCGGTGCCGAAGCGCGCCGTGACCGTGCCCGAGACGACCGCGATGGCGATGGCCCCGGCGATCGAGACCGAGTTGCCGCTCGACGAGCCGCTGGAGTTCTGGCCCGTCGCCGCCTTCGGCGTCTGGCTCGTGGAGGTGCTGCCGCCACCGTTCGCAGACTTCGTCGTCTTCGCGCTGGCGAGGTTGTCGTCGGCCTTCTGGTTGACGTCCTTGCCGCCCGAGTCCTTGCCCTCGGACTCCGAAGCGCCCTGCGCGGCGGCCTTCGCGGTCGTCTTCGCGTCGATGCGCTGGGTCGCGGTGAACGATGCGGCGCCCGTGGTGGTGAGGCTGCGGTCGCTGCCGGATGTCGACGAGATGTCGTCGAGGATCGCGAGGGCGAGCGAGACGCCGATTCCGGCGGTGGTGCCGGCGACCGTCGAGCCCTTCGCCGTGGTGTCGGCGGTGACGGTCTGGGTGGAGGTGGCGGCGATGCTCGACGCGGTGAGCGGAGCGGTGCCGTTTCCGATGGATGCTGCGGTGTGGACGGTCGCGATGACGATGGCGACCGCGGGGGTGATCGTGACGCTCCCGCCTGCGGCGCCTGCTTCTGCCTCGGTGGTGAGCGCGACGGTGTGCGTGGCGGAGATGGTCAATGCGCCTGCGCCGGTGAGGGGGGGCCCGCGGGTGGCGTGCGTCGCGGCGGAGATGCCGCTGTACACCTCGTGCGTCACGAGGTTGAGACCGAAGGCCGCCCCGATGCCGACGGTGCCGTCGCCGGTCTGCGTCGCCTTGCCCGAGGCCTTGTCGGTGCTCTTGGATCCTGCCGTGAAGCTCGCCGTGCCACCGGTCAGCACGACACCCTGCAGGGGCGCGCCGGGCTGCGGCGTCGGCGCCGGGTCGGCGTCGAGGACGGCCCGGGTGTCTTCGTCGACGAGGTTGATCGCGAAGGCGCCGGCGACTCCCAGCGTGCCGCCGGTTCCGGTGGCCCCGGCCTGGGCGACGGCCTCGAAGGTGTGCGTGTCGTCCGGGCCGGCGGTCTTGACCGTGGCCGAGACGGCGAGCGAGGCGGCCTGCAGCGAGGCGCCGATTCCCAGACCTGCCTCGTTGATGAGGCGCACCTTGTTGACGGCGACGGCCGCTCCGATGCCCACCGTGGTCGAACCCGTCGCGGTGCCCTTGGCGGTGGCCGAGGCATCCGTGTTGTTGGTGGCCGTCAGGGTGACAGCGCCCGGTGTGCTCAGCGACGATCCGGCGAGCAGCATCGCGCGCGAGACCGACGTGACGAGGTTGATCGCGATGGCCGCCGCGACCGAGACCGACGTGCCGTCCTCGTTCTTCTGATCCGGCGTCGATGTGCCGCCGCCGGCGCCGCCCTTGGTCTTGCTGGCGGCGTCGCCGAGCTTGGCGTCGGACTTCGTCTTGACGTTGTCGCTCGACGAGTTGCCGCCCGCGCCCTCGCCGGGCGCCCCCTTGGCGCTCGCCTCGGCGTTCGTCGTGGTCGACGAGACGTTCTCCGCGGTGAGCGACACCGGGCCCGTCGCCGTCACGGGACGGGCGATGGATGCCTCGGCCTCGTGGTCGACGCTCGCCAGGGCGAACGAGATGGTGAGCGCGAGCGACGAGCCGCTGCCGGCATTGGTCGCTCCGGTGGCGGATGTCGTGGCCTTCGCGTTCTGCGCGGCGCTGGCGGCGAGCGAGGCCACCGTCAGGACCGCGCTGGCCGGCGTGCCCAGGACGCCGGCGAAGGTGCGGACGTTGTGGATCGCGATGCTCGCGACGCCCGTGAGGGTGGCACTGGTCCCGCCGTCCGATCCGCCGACGGTCGTGGTCGTGGCATCATCGGCGCCCGCCGCGGTCAGGATCAGGGCGCCGATGCCCGTGGGCGCGGCTCCCGCCGAGACGGCGGCGACGATGTCGTCGCGCACGAGCGTCAGTGCGACCGACGCGCCCGCCCCCACGGCGCTGCCGTTGTCTCCCCCGAGCTCCTGCTTCGCGGTCGCCTTCGCCGTGCTCTTGTGGCTGCCGCGGGCGGTGACCGTCACGGCGCGGTTCGCGAACGATCCGGCCCCGTCGATCGTGGCCGAGGTGAGGGCGTCGATCTTCGCCAGCGCGAAGGATCCCGCGACGGCGATCGAGCCGCCCGAGGTCTTCTTGCCCGAGACGGCGGTCGACGTGAACGACGAGTCGCCCGCGTCGGGCCCCTCCGCCGCGATGGTGAGGCCGCCGGCCGCGTCGATCGCGCCGCCCTGCACGAAGGCGTGCGTGCTGAGGTCGGTGATCAGGAGCGCGATGCCGATCCCGACGCCGTTGCCGCTCGCCCCGCCGCTGCCCGTCGTGGTCCCGCCGTCGCCCGTGACGGCGATCTTGTTCGTCCCCCGGGCGGTGACCTTCTGCGTCCCGGTCGTCACGACCGTCGCTCCGACGATCCGGCCCGTCGTGTGCGAATCGGTGAGGGCCATGCCGAAGGCGCCAGAGACGCCGATGCCGCCGTCGCTCGTGCTCGCCTGTCCGTTGCCACGGCCCGCGCCGTTGGAGTTCTTGTTGTTCTGCGATGCGCCGCCCGGGCTGGCCTTGGCGGTCGCGGTGACATCGGACGTCTGAGACGCCAGGATCGTGACGGATGCCGCGGTCGTGCCCGTCCCGTCGGTCGAGTCGATCGCCGCATCCGTCGTCTGCGACAGGTGCGCCACCGCGACGCCTGCGCCGCTGGAGGCCTCGTGCGCGTCGCCGACCGCGTTGAGCTTGGCGGTGTTGGCCGCCGCGATCCCCAGGGCTCCTCCGACGATCATGCGCGCCGTGCCGGTGACCTTGCCGAGCGCGCTCGCCGTGACGCTCAGGATCGCGACCGCGGCGTCGAAGCTGCTCGAGAGCGGGTCCTCGTCCTTCGACGCGTCGGTCTTGGGCGTCGCGCCGACATCCACCGTCGAAGTCGCCGAGATCGTCGCGGCACCGTCGGCCTGGACGACCGAGTTGCCGCTCACCGTCGCCGAGGCGTTGGAGGTGACGAAGGCCGCGTCGCCGTAGTCCTTGATGAGCGTGAACGGCCCGACCGTGGACGCAGCGGTTGCCGTGAAGTCACCCGTCGCATCGATGTGCGACGCGCCGCGCACGTCGACGGTCGCGTTCGAGTTCACGATGACGGCGTAGGCGGTCGCCGCCGAGACATCCGGCACCACCGACGATGTCGCCGTGAGGGTGACGTCGCCCGCGTTGATCGTGCCGCCGTCGACGATGACCTCGGCCGTCGCGTCGTGGTCGAGGCATCCGAGGATGCTGAAGTCGTCGAAGTTCGTGCAGCTGGCGACGTTCAGCGGCACGCCGGCGGTGTTGGAGTCTGCGGCGTTGAGGGTTACCGAGCCGGCGTTGATCGTCGCCCCGTTGACGACGATGCGCTCGAAGGCCGCGAGGAAGGCGGCGATGCCGAGGTTGATCGTGCCCTGCACCGTGAGCTTGTCGTGACCGCCGCCCCCCGAGATGCTCAGGGTCTGGCCCGAGGCCGTCGGGGCGGAGAAGCTCGTCGTCTCGAACTTCGCGTTGAGGCTTGACAGGCGCAGCAGAAGGCTGTTGTCGGGATCCTGATCGAGCAGGGCATCGTCGTCGTCCGAGTCGCCGAGGTTGAACGTGACGTTCCCGCCGCTGCCGGAGTTCGTGATGGGCTCGATGTTGGCGTAGACGACGGTCGTGCCGCCGAAGAGCATCGTTCCCGAGGAGGCATTCGCCGGGTTGGACGTGAAGCCCGCGGCATTGCGCGTGACGAGCGTGTCGAAGCCGGCGGCCCCGTCGAAGCCGATCGTGAGGCCGGGGTCGGTGCCGTTGAAGTCGATGGTGAACGTGTCGTCGCCGGCCGTGCCGGTGACGCGGATCTCGGAGATCTCGGCGAGAGAGCGGGTCTGGCCCGCGAAGGTCACCGTGCCGTCGCCGTTGAACACGAGCGTCCCGCTCGTGGCGGTCATTGCCACGACCCACGGAGCCGGAGCGGCGGTCGCGGCGGCGGTCGTCGCCGTCGTGGCGTCGGGCGCGGGCGCGACAGCATCCGCGGGAGCCGGCGCGGGGTCGGCCGGCGCGGGGTCGGCCGGCGCCGGGGCGACCGCGACGGGGTCGGGTGCCGGGGCCGGCTCGGGCGCCGGGGCGGGGTCGGGCGCCGGCGCGGGGTCGGGCGCCGGACCGGGAGCCGGTGCGGGGTCGGGAGCCGGTGCGGGGTCCGAGGTGGGGACCGCGACCGGGTCGGTCGGCGCCGGGTCGGCGGCGGGATCGGTCGTCACGTCGAACGGGCGCACATCGAGCACGGCCGGCTGACCGACGACCTCGGAGCGGCCGGACAGCGCTGCTGCGCCTTCGATCGCGATGGGCGCGGCCGCGGGATCGGCGGGTGCAGCGGCGGCTGTCGAAGGGCTTGCCGTGACGAACGACACGTATCGGGTCGCGCCCGGAGCCGAAAGGCTGATCCCGAGCGCGAGCGATGTCACGAAGGCGAGCGCGCGGAAGATCGCACGCCCCGACCGCCGCTTCGCGTCGTCCCCAGTCATACCTGCGCCTGTCCTCGATACGGACATCAGCGCCAGTGTTCACACCTAACTGCGGTGGCTCCCCGAACCCCTGGCGCACCCAAATGAGTGCCGCGTCCGGTTCCCGCTGCCGGGAATCGGACTGTTCGGTGGGAAAGCTAGACCCGCGTCATCCGCTCGTCAAGAGAACTTTCGCAACTCTCATCGCGGAACGTGTCTGCGCGCGATCATGCCGCGGACGGCATAGATCCGTCTCGACGGGGCGACGCCGCTCGGCGGGCGGGATCGGCGGGCTCAGCTCAGGCCGCTGTAGACGTGCAGGCCCTTGAAGAAGAGGTTGACGATCGTGAAGTTGAACAGCACAGCCGAGAAGCCGATGATCGACAGCCAGGCCGAGCGCGTGCCTCGCCAGCCGCGCGTCGCGCGGGCGTGGATGTAGCCGGCGTAGAGCACCCAGATCACGAAGGTCCACACTTCCTTCGTGTCGAAGCCCCAGTAGCGGCCCCAGGCGTCGTTGGCCCAGATCGACCCGGCGATGAGGGTGAAGGTCCAGAAGATGAAGCCGAGGATCGCGAAGCGGTAGGCGAGCGACTCGAGCGCGTCCGACCCGGGGAGGGTGCGGAGGAACCGGGGACCCTGCTTCGCGCCGTCGACCGTGTCTGCGGCGAGCGCCTTGCGCTCCCGGCGGGCCTGCATGAGCTGCAGTACCGAGAGGGCGAAGGCGAGGGCGAAGAGGGCCGTCGCGAGGGACGCGACGAAGACGTGGATGACGAGCCACACCGACTTCAGCGGGTCGGCCAGCGGCACGACCGCGACGTAGATGCCGGGGGTCGCCGCGCCGCCGAGCAGAAGCGTCACGAGGCCGATGATGAAGGCGCCGAGGAACCGCAGGTCGTAGCGCAGAAGTGTCACGAGGTACACCGCGACGATGAGGAGGGTGCCGGTCAGGGCGAACTCGTACATGTTCGACCACGGCACGCGTCCCGCCGCGATGCCGCGGGTGACGGCTCCGCTGAGGTGGAAGAGGAAGCCGAGCACCGTGAGGGACGTGCCGATGCGGGCCCAGAGGAGTCGCTGCCGCTGCCCAGGGCGGGCGTCGAGCGCCTTCTCCGCGGCATCCTGCTGCCTTTTCAGCGCAGCCGCGGTCTCCCCCTGAGCCGGGACGGATGCCGGGTCGCCGGCGCGTGCCGCCGCGGCCGGGGCTCCCGCGCCGACGAGCTCGCGATCGCGCGCGACGGCCGCGTCTTTGGCCTCTGCCGCCTGGACCCCGCGTCGGCTGAGATCGACGGCGTAGGCGATGAAGGCGAGGGCGTAGACCGCGATCGCGGTCCAGACCAGCAGCACGGACACCGAGTCCAGCGACATCGTTTCGGGCATGGCCTCCAGTCTACGCGCGGCGTTCATCGCGCTGCGCCGCCGGTGGCCGGAGTCAGCGCTCGCGGAGGGCGTCGCCGTGGCGCTTGGCGACCTGGTCCACGGCAGCGCCGAGGGTCGGGTCCTCGCCGCGGGCGAGGCCGGCGTACTCGATCCGCACGGTATGCCCCTCGGGCGTGGCCTTGACCCACATGCGACGGCGCGGCACGAAGAGGGCCGCGAGCAGGCCGAGCAGCGCCAGCACCGCGAAGGCGAGAACCCACGGCGCCGCGACATCCCGGTGGATCGACAGCGACACGTACCGCTTGACCGACCCGTCATACCCCTGCGCCCCGGCCGGAGCCTCGTTCTGGAGCGTGATCGTGCCGAGGCCGTTCGGGAGGTCCTGGGTCTCGCCGGGGGCGAGCTCGATCGAGTCGACGCCGGTGCTGCCGCCCGTGAGCTGCGTCATGGCGGTGGGATCGAGGGTGTAGACCGACCGGGGTGTGCCGTCGTCGATCCCGAGGTCGCCCTCATAGACGTTGAGCGTCAGGACGGGGTTGACGAGGGCGGGGTATGCCGAGGTGAACGCGCCCGAGGCGAGCGGGGCCTGCGTCGGATAGAAGAACCCGATCATGCCGAGCTGCTGCGGCAGGCCGTCGGTGACCTTGACGACGCCGAGCGAGGTCATGTTGGCGTCCTGCGGCAGGAACGGCACCGACTCGTCGAAGACGACCTTGCCCGCGGCGTTCTTGATCGTGATCGTCGGCGCGTAGCCGTTGCCCATGAGGTAGACGCGGTCGCCCGCGATCTCGAGCGGGTGGTTGACGCGCACGACGCCGTCCTGCGTGCCGCTTCCGAGCTGCGTCGTCACGTGCGCCGCGAAGTCGCCGGCCTGCCCCGCGCCGGCCTCGCCCACCGGCGTGTACCGCACGCCGAAGTCGTCGAGCGTCACGGAGTAGGGCGTCAGACGCTCCTCGTCGACGAAGCGGCCGGGGTTGAACGAGGAGTAGTCGAGCATCGTGTTGACGAACGTGCGGCCCTCGATGATGACCGTCTGCCCCGTGTACGTCAGGCCGCCGCCGATGCCGACGGCCAGCAGCACGCCCACGAGCGCGCCGTGAAAGACGAGGTTGCCCGTCTCACGCAGGTAGCCCCGCTCGCCCGAGACCGAGAACGAGCGGGCGGTGTCGTACCGTTCCACGCGGTAGCCCGCCTTGCGCAGCTGCTCGGTCGCGAGATCGATGGCGACGGATGCCTGGGCCGACGCGTCGGCCGAGGCATCCGCTCCCGGCGAGAGCTCCACGATCGTCTCGCGGTGGTCGTCGAGACGGCTGAGGCGGGCGGGGGTGCGGGGCGGCCGCGCGCGCAGCGCCTTCCAGTGGTGCTGCGTGCGGGGGATGACGCAGCCGATGAGCGAGACGAACAGCAGGATGTAGATCGCCGAGAACCACGCCGACGTGTAGACGTCGAACAGCTGCAGGTTGTCGAGGATCGGCGCGAGCGAGGGGTTGTCGCTGAAGTACTGCGTGACGCCGTTGGGGTCGGCGCTGCGCTGCGGCACGATCGACCCGGGCACCGCGGCGATCGCGAGCAGCAGCAGCAGCACGAGGGCCGTCCGCATGCTCGTGAGCTGCCGCCAGCACCAGCGCAGCCAGCCGACGACTCCGAGCTTGGGCTGCGTGATGCTGTCGTCGTTGCCGGCGCCGTCGGCGTGGTCGTCGGGGCGGAGCGGATCGGTCATGTCGGTCGCGGCATCCGTCGACGCGTCAGAGCGGGAGCGGGACACTCGTGAACACCCCCTGCAGCTGCGTCATCATCGCGCTCCACACGCCGGTGACCATCAGCACGCCGAGGACGATCAGCAGCACGCCGCCGATGATGTTGACGGCGCGGATGTGGCGGCGAAGGAACGTGACGGAACGGGTCGCCCACCCGAATCCGAGGGTCAGCAGGATGAACGGGATGCCGAGGCCCAGCGAATACGCGAGGCCGAGGAGGGCGGCACGGCCGGGATCGCCGAGGTTCCACGACACCGAGAGGATCGCGGCGAGGGTCGGTCCGATGCACGGCGTCCAGCCGATGCCGAGCGCGATGCCGAGCAGCGGCGCCCCGATCAGGCCGACGTTGCTCTGCACGTGCGGGTGCACAGTGCGCTGGGCGAAGCCGAAGACGCCGATGAAGACGAGGCCGAGAAGGATGACGACGGCGCCGAGGATCCGCGTGATGGCCTCGTTGTACTCGAGGAAGAACCGGCCGAGCGTGCCCCCGAGGATCGTCACGGCCATGAACACCACCGTGAAGCCGGCGATGAAGAGGAGGACGCCGAGCAGGAGGCGCGACTTCGAGGGCGACTCGACCGCGATCGTCGCGGAATCTGCGCCCTGCCGAGCGGCTGCACCCGAGTCCTCCGACGAGGAGGGGTTCTCGTGGCCCGCCGCGCGCGGCCGCGGCTGCACGGCTCCCCCGATGAACCCGAGGTAGCCGGGCACGAGCGGGAGCACGCACGGCGAGAGGAACGACAGCAGTCCCGCGACGAGCGCGATGGGCAGGGCCACCCACAGTGCCCCCGCCGCCATGACGGCGTCGATGCTCACGACTCCTCCAGCGTCTCGCGCACGAGGGTCTCGAGGATCGAGGCATCCAGCAGCTGCCCGATGATGCGCGCCGCGACGCGGCCCTGCTTGTCGATCACGAGGGTCGTCGGGGTGGCGTTGATGGGGGTGCGCTGCGCGAAGGCGAGCTTGATCGCGCCGTCTTCGGCCGCGATGAGGCTCGGGTAGGTGACGCCGTAGTTCTGCGCGAAGGCCGTCGCCGCCTCGGCGGAGTCGCTCGTGTTGACGCCCAGGAACGCGAC
The DNA here is from genome assembly GCF_052180235.1 of Microbacterium sp. F51-2R. GTDB lineage: Bacteria > Actinomycetota > Actinomycetes > Actinomycetales > Microbacteriaceae > Microbacterium. Next base: position 1,527,931 of record NZ_CP197470.1, read on the forward strand.
ATCCTGACCCTCGAACGAGGCGGCCGCCTTCTCGAGCAGCGGCGCCTCGGCGCGGCAGGGTCCGCACGCGGCGTACCAGAAGTTGACGACGAGCACGCCCCCCGCGTAGTCCGCGCTCGTCACGGTGTCGCCGGCGTCGGTCTTGCCCGTGAAGTCGACGGGCTCGCCCCGGTCGGCCGGCTTGATCTCGACGACGCGCGAGTCACCCGCGATGAAGCCCTTGTTGTCGCCCGCCCGGTACTGCTCGGCCAGCGGATCGGCGCTGCACGCGGCCAGTCCTGCGACGAGCACGCCGGCGACGGCGACGGATGCCGCGGCCCGCCGCACGGCGTTGCGCCACTGCCCGCGCATCACACCGCCCCCACGTCGACGGCGCCGGCCGTGGACGCCGGCTCGACGTAGCCGACCTCGGCCCAGCGGTCGT